>CAXTZL010000170.1:0-7110 GCA_964248555.1 uncultured Bryocella sp. | reverse complement strand
GCCGGCGATGCGAGACGATCTCCTGGTTGGTGGTGTCCACCAGCGGCCGCCAGTCCCGTCCCTTGTCAACAACAAAACCCGCGGCCGTGCGTGCCAGAATGTCACGCGTCTCTTCGGGAGTGCGCATGCCGGCGCGCGCCGTCAGAATGTTGCCCCAGTACTGCGTCATGCCCTCGTAAACCCAAAGCAGGTCGTCGCGCATGGGAACGTTGAAGTTGGGTGTCCACAGGTCAGCTGGCCGGCGGAACTTGCCGTCCCAGGAATGCGTGTACTCGTGGCCCAGCAGATCGCGATCCAGCACGCCCGCAGACCACTTGGTCAGGTAGTCGGCCGGCCAGCCATCCTCGCTTGACTGATGATGCTCAAGCCCCACACCGCCTACCTCGTCACTCACCAGCAGAAGGAAGTCGTAATGCTTGTAGTGATGCGAACCATAAAGCTTGTCCGCCTCCAGCGTCAGCTTCTTGAAGCCGGCCACGGCTTCCGGCGGCACATCAACATCTTCAGCCGTGTCCCCGACGATGTTGATGTGCACCGTGTCCGTCGGCGTGGGCGAGAGGTCCAGCCGGGAAAGATATAAGCCCGCAAACAGCGGCGAATCGACCAGCGTATTTAGTGGCGTTCGTTGAAACTTGACCGTCCCGTTGTCGTTGGAGGACGTCTCCAGGGCCGTGGCATACTTCCAGCCCTCGGGAAGCTTGAGCGTGGTGTCCACCGGAATATCCCGCGAGTAGAAACCAGCCGGGTACAGCAGGACCTCGTTCCACTCCAGGTCCGCCATGACGTCGGAGACCTCGATCCGGCCAGCGCCGCGCTTGACCGGCGAAAGATAGTCAAAGTCCACCGCCACCGTCTTCGCATCCGCCGGCAACGGAACGTGGAAGGCATAGACGTTCACGCGGTCGCGCACCCACTGCACACGTTGTCCATCCACCATTGTGACGATGCCGCCAAGGGCCTGGAGCGGACCGGAAGGTGCATGATCGCCCGGAATCCACTCTGGATAGAGCAGGACCATCTCCCTGGCGCGCGGCTCCACCGGGATCTCCTCATGCACATGCTCCACGCGGTCGACGTTATTGCGGAGGTCCACCGAAAGGGAGATCGGCCCGACGTAGGGTTTGTCGACCGGGGCGGCGATGGGCGAGGGCATCGGAGCCGGCTCAGGCTGTGCCTGGGGCTTGGACTGCGCTAGAAGGCAAGGCACTAGGAGGGCGGACGCCAGCGGCAAAGACAAATGGAAACGCTTCATATGGATACAGTGTAGCCACGCCCCGGTCACGCGCTCACTTCCGGCCTGAGTAACCCCTCCGCCAGGAACAACTCTCTTAGGACCCGCGTCGTACTTCTTTGGCTACGGAGCCATAGCTCACGTCCCTGACTTCCGTTGCTCTCGATAACCGAGTGTCGTCCGGCAGGATGACACTCAACATACGTAATTTGTGGTGCCGGGAGGGGGGGTCGAACCCCCCACGAGGTTGCCCTCGGCGGATTTTGAGTTGCTCCCTCAAACCGCAAATCCAACATAACATTGATGATCACAGTGTAAACAGCCGTAAGCGTAAGTAACTGATGGACAGTAATTTAGGGCAGTTTAGCCACATCCGAGTAAGCTGATGAGTGTACCGCTCTTGTACTGTCGATTAGGAGATCAGCTTTCGCACCATCAGGTAAAATTAGGAATCGCGAAGGCTTAGTTGTCAACAGGTCTGCCTGCGAAGAGAGGGACGCCATTGAGGGATATCGATATTCGGCGGGCTCTCTTAATGGAAATGGACAGGCTTCACCCTGACAAGCAGGATACCCTGGTCGTTGAAGAGCTCGGGATGTGCCAGGGACTGGCACGGATCGATGTGGCGGTGGTTAATGGAATCGTCCACGGGTTTGAGATCAAGAGTGAGCGCGATACGCTGAACCGCCTGAGGTCCCAGGCAGACATTTACAGCAAAGCGCTTGAGTACGTCACCATCGTAGCCTCGGCGTCACACCTTGCCGGGATCGAGGCCATCATCCCCAGCTGGTGGGGCATTTGGATTGCCACCCAGGACGGAGCGAACGTTTCTTTAGAAGAGATGAAGCCTTCCGAACGCAACCCTTCGCTGAGCGCCGATGCGTTGGTTCAATTCTTGTGGCGAGATGAAGCCTTTGAGATCCTTTGCGAGTACAAGCTGTCCAAGGGAATGGCGAGCAAGAGTCGGAACCATCTTTGGGAACGCTTATCTGCTTCTTTCAGCGTAGAAGAGCTAGGCGACCTGGTGCGGACCCGTCTCAAACAGAGACCGTCAAGTTGGCGAGCCCTCGCGCCACAAGCGTAATGTGGTGGTTTACGCCGACTTTCCTCCACGTCGTCGCATTCCCCGGTCCTTGTGTTGCGTCTGCACAATCGCCTATGTATGTGTCCCCCCAGCTATAAGCGCGCCCGCTATATTCCGGACGCTCTACCAGGAGCCGGCTAAGCTCGAAGTATTGGCCGAACCCATACTGCTTGACGTTCCTCCCCTTGATCACAAGCCAATTGTCTTTAGTCGTGTACCTGATGTTCGCGCTCATACGCATCGTTCGCGGGTCCAAAGATTTCCCAACGGGATGCGCCATCGCGTAGTCAGCGAATATAAGTTCTGGTCGCGGCAAAGAAGATCGTTTCTTCTGTAGGTATTTCCACAGATCCCATTCAAGTCGTGGCAGTGTGACCACGGTGGCGGCACTTACATCGCTCAGATCCTCTGGGAACGAGGCTGCAGCAAGAATCATCCGCCGCCACCTGGCTTTACAGGGCAGCATCGAGAATACAGATCGTGCTACCAAAGACGCTGTTCCTGCTTTTGAACCAAGATCTTCCAAGTCAATGATGAGGTCTGCCGGGGCATCATCGGGAGCCACAATGGCGAGAAGGCGCGCTACTTCGCCCTCCAAATCGATATCATCTTCGAAGTCCTCTACGAGTAGACGGACACAAACACCGCTGCCGGTGGATGCGGAGTAGGTTCCAGCGGCGGCCTTTAGTGCTGAAGAACTGTCCCTATAAACCACCGGGACTGGAGCCGAGTCGAAGTCAGCCAGTGCCGTCAAGATCGTTTCTAGCGCAGTCTTCCCATTTGCGATGCGTTCCTCTTCTCCGAACCAAGGGACGTCAAGATAGAAGGGCATCGCTCCGCAAGCTCGATGGAGCTTCCCTGGAATGTTTGAGATGTGCTCGTCAAGGCTCTTAGCCGGAGCTTCGCTGGCGAAGTCATATGGAATTGCTGGCACCTCGATCAGCGGCATGATCAAAGCTTTTAAATCTGGGTATAGATACTCAAGCGCCGCGTACTCGCCCTCTTTACCTTTCAAGATAGGGACATAGATGGGTTCAGGCATTTGTTCTCCCCGCCATATAAGCAAACTCCAGCCTGAGATTTGTCGCCCGAGAGGCTCCGCTCAGATCCGGAAACAAAGATAGATGGTTGATGTTCATGCGATTGAGCGCTTGTAAGCAACTCAGGCGATCTGAGTCTGGAACCTCGATTCGGATCAGCCGCGCTTCCGAAGAACCTTCAAAGGCCCGAGATACCCACTGTTCAAGAGCGGTGCCGATTGGTGCCCTTGTGAAGCATCCCCCCTGGCTGACGAGCCGCTGATTCTCGTCAGACATGGGGTCGACTATTTCAACGATTGGAACCCGGCCAACTTCAATGCTGGGACCATTGTCAATTCTCCTACCCTGGGCCTCAACGGCGTTCTCATCAAGTGCGTAGATTGCTCTCGTCCCATTCTCCTCTAACGAGGCATCCTCAAACGCGAAATAGAGTGCAGCAAACGGAGCACGCGTCCAGTCGAGGAGAGGCGTAGCAAGACCGAAGTGCTGTCCGAGAGCCCACCATTCATTCTCAGATAGCGAAACGGGTGACGGTCCTCTTCGTCCACGTGAGGCGTACTTGAAACGCTCAAGGTGATCGAGTGAAATTCTTTCCATCTCCGGCGAGGGCAAAGCCGAAAGACCTTGATTGGCGAGCTGACGATCTAAAGTAGTGCTGAGGCTCCAGTCAGCTCTACGCTGCCCCCTCCAAACGTATGATCGTGCGCCATATGCTACAGAACCGAACACCTCTGCCTCTAAGAAGTCGAAGAACTGACTCCATGACGCAAGGCGGTAGCTGCTTGTACCATCCACAACGCCGAGGTGTTGCCATTGCAGCGGACTGATTTGCACAGTAGAGCAATTGTAATTTGAGTAGTCCTGTAGCGAAGGGCTAGATTATCTGTTGCGATTGCAAGCTGAACTCTGGTCAGACAACAACAGATCAGAATGGACCCTAGCGCATTGACCTCGAAATTTAGAGATTCGGAGACGGGCCAAGGGCAAACTAGCCAACCCCGGAGCGTCGGGGAGCCGGAAGATCAACTGCGTAACCCCGTCTGAGCTCCTATTGTCCGATGTATCGGCGCTGATCCATCTCAGTGAGGTTCAGGCTGTTGGTGAATACTCGCCGACCTTGAACCTGCCCTGATTATGCGATCACCACCGATGGTCTTTTGGTGGGCTTCGTCGAGCTCAAAAGGCACCTGGTAAGAGCGCTGATCCACGTCGCTTCCAGGATAAGAATGACAAAGAGTAGTGGGCACGCCTCCGCTCACTTCCAAACCTGCTCAACATAGACGGCAATGTCTTCAGTCTGTGGCCAAACGGTGAGCTGGTAGGCGGTGCTGACGTTGGTCGGGATGTGGAAAGCTCCGCAGTAAGCTCGCACCTCCTTTAGGCCTGGAGGGCAGGTTCAAGATTTTCTTTAGAGGCAGCCCGTCGCACCTCGGAGTGCGAAGGACCTGGCTGATACCACCGTTCGTCTCTGCCGGCTGCTGCGAGACGAGGTGGCAGAGCAGCTCGCTTTCAAGACTCCCTTTTTAGCGAGCCTGGCGGCCGACTGGCTCCCCGGTACGCCAGTGCAGGCAGTAAACTGGATCGGATCATAATGGCGACCTTTCGTAAAGCCAAAGACGCGTTAGTATCTCTTACGGCCAAGACCCAACCAGTCACGGCAGAGCAAAAAGCCCTTGCTCGTAAGTTGAAGATCGTTTTAGACGATCGTCTGCCATGCCTCGTCGCGGCCGCTCTGCTCAAACGAGCAATGGCACGTGAACTCTTCGATGAGCCCCTCCTTCCGACGCCAGCACAACGAACTTACCTCGAGAGCCTTGCTCCACCGGCAACACGTCTGAAGCTGGCGCTAGCGAGTAAAGAGCGAAATGAATGGGACGCTTGGATCCAATATGAGGAACTGCTTGGTCGCGCTAAGGCGCTGAAAGCACTAAGGCTTTCAGAAAATGATGTTGTTCTGGTCATTGTTGGTTCCGCAGAACGCAAAGCAACGGTTCATTCCTTCGGGGAAAACGGCAAGGTGTACTTTAAGGGAGGTCTTGGCTCGAGCGCCTGGCCCGACCGGATCTCCGTGCTTTACAGGCACGATGACACCACCAAGAACGCCATTGAAGCCCACATCGAGATCAGAAACGAGGTATCTCGTCTCACCACAGCGCGGAGTTGGTCCCAAGCGCGGGAACAAGAACTGGCGGGATACAAGGTGAGCAAGAAGATAACGGAAGCTGATGTGGAAGAATTCAGCAAGATCATTGATGCTGCACGTGACGAGAGACCAATCCAGCTCCATCTTGAAAAATTCCCGCAACTCCTGGCGGCGCTTTTGACGGGTCGCTCGCGGTTCGTAATTCCGCGTCCGAGCCTCGCAGGCAAGTACGTACCGGACTTTCTGCTGGCCGATATCGATTCCTCCGGCATTCGTTGGGTACTTTTGGAACTGGAGACAACGGGAACTGGCCTGGCTCTACGAGCCGAAAGCAATTTCGACAAGTATGTTCGGAAAGGCATTAGCCAGATCGAGGACTGGAGGCTCTGGCTGAAGAACAATCTGGCACACGCTCGAGAATGCAAAGCGAATGGTGGAGTTGGTCTGCCGGATATCGAACCAAACAGTGAGGATCTTGTCCTCGCGGGTCGACGCGATCTGCAGACGCCAGCGGCTCGGCAGATCCGTAGACCACTTGAAGAAAAGAGTCGCATCCAAGTCCATAGTTACGATTGGTTCATCGAACGCCTTCAAGGCACCTTGGACTATGACGGCTTACCGGTCTTCAATCCCGATGCACTTTGACGTTGCTCTTAGCGTGAGCTACGAAGCGAACGAACGAATGCGACCGTAGTTAGAGAAAGCGGACGAATGCTGACTGTCCTGTATCCCGCGCTTATCTCCGAGATTGAAAGCATCCCAATGGGGATCATCCCTCTTGTTCTGCGTGATCCGAACGTCCCTCCCAAATTGATTATCAAGGCGAGCAAGGAAACGGTCCTTACCGCCAAGATCAACCGGGGTTTCAAGATCTATGTGATTTCAGTCCTCATTGCAGACCAGAAAACTGTTGGCTTGATCTCCGCGTTCTATGACACTGAAGATGAACCGCTCATCATCTATACGCCTATGTTTCGGGACGACGTGATGAAGCAATTAGTGAAGGTAATACAAGGAGCGGCGCTCGACTGCCACCTCTTTGATGAACACAGCCGAGAGCTACTAGGATACGCCTGTGATGTTGTTGTTCCCGGCGCAACCTGTCAACGGCTGAAGGATATGACGCTACTGCCCTTTTCATTGGACTCCGCTCGAATAGCGATGGATCAGATGCAGCTATGGTTCGCATTACGGACGGTTGGGGATGACGCACAGGCAATCAGTATCAACTTCCGAGAAAGTCTGATGCCCGAAGACATATTCATCATGGACACCCGTCCAGAAAATCATCGGTTTTCGGGAAGTCCAACCGTCACAGTTTCAGAACTCGAACGACGGGAGCCAGGGTCTTTTCAAGAACAAGACATTGCACGATTGCTTAACAAGCTGTTTCCTCCCGAAACCATATTTTTGAATCCAAAGCGAACAACCGACGGGGAAGAAATTGCTGACCTTCTCGTCATTACGGATACACAACTACTTGTTGTTCAAGCTAAGGACAGTCCAAACACCGAGAGGATCATGCGGACTCCAGTGGTCAGGAAGAAGAAAACGACGATGGGCGCGCTGACCAAGGCAGGCAATCAAGTAAAAGGAGCGCTCCGCTACATTA
>CAXTZL010000169.1:0-7113 GCA_964248555.1 uncultured Bryocella sp. | reverse complement strand
GGGTCGCAGCCGTAGTCGACGGAGTAGGTGGCGCGGGTTTTGGAGGCGCTGAGGCCGACGTCGACCGTATACACCAAGCCGGCGGTCTGGCGGAGGTCGTGGTAGAGACGCGTGGCGTAGAAGCCGCCGCCGAGGACGTGGGTGCCGAGCTGCAGGGCGTAGTAATCGGGGCTGAAGCGGTTGAGGTCGAGTTCTTCGGCGAGGACGACGGAATCCTGCACCTGTTCGGCGTCGGCGACAGCCTGGGCGGAGGGTTTGTTGTTCGGAACGGCGGGCAGGGTGGTGTCCGGCTTGGGACCGGTGGCTTTCCAGTCGCCGAACCATTTTTCTACAACGGTGCGTGCCTCTTCCGGCGTGATGTCGCCGATGACGACGATCGTGGTGAGGTCGGGGCGGATGGTGGCGGCATGGTAGGCCTTCACCTGATCGAGGGTGAGCTTGTTCAGGGACGCGGGCGTGGCTTGGCGCAGTGTGGGGTCGGCCGGGGGCAGAAGCGAGGTTTCGAGAGCGCGGCTGGTGCGGTAGCCGGGGCTCTGGAGGTTGCCGGCGACAAACTCGGAGGTTTGGGCGCGGGTGATGTCGAAAGCCTCTTTGGGCAGCGCGGGGTGGAGTTCGTTATCGGCCAGAAGCTGCACGCCGCGGGAGAAGTCGTTTTTCAGCACAGTGAGCGAGAAGCGGCCGCCGGCACTGGCGTTGGCGGCGATGTCGTCGAGCGCTTTCTGAAAGGCGAGGCGGTCGAGCGTGGTTGTGCCGTAGGAATAGAGGCCATCGAGGACATCAGAGACGCCTTCCTGGCCTGCGAGGGTCTGCAGGTCGGCGTTTTGCTTGGCGGAACCGACGAGGGTGACGGTGGGGGAGGTGTGATCGGGTTTGACGATGAGCCGGATGCCGTTGGGCAGGGTGACGTCCGAGGGGGGCGTGGTGCTGGAGGGAACCTTGAGCTGCTCCAGCTGCGCGGCGGCCCAGGGTGGAAGGACGACAGGCTTTGTGGGGGCGTTGGTCACCTTCTCGGCGCCGCCGAAGCCCTTGGAGGCGACGGCCTGGCCGGTGGGAACGGGCTTCAGGGTGGCGGTGATGGTGGGGGCGTTGAGGAGGTATTGTTTTGCGACGCGGTTGACGTCGGCTACGGTGACTTTGCGGATGGCGTCGACGTCTTCTTCGGGCGAGGTGCGGCCTTCGGCGGCGAGCGCCGAGGACCACTCGCTGGCGAGGCCGGGGATGGAGTTGCGCTGGAACTCGGCCTGGGCAATTTCGCTGTGCTTGGAGGCGGTGACGAGGTCTTCGGGTACGCCGTTTTGTGCGTAGTTGGTGAGGATGGCACGGGCGCTATTCATCGCGGCGGCAGCATCGACGCCGGCGGGTTGCGCGATGAGGGCATAGCCGACGCTGGCCTTGGGATAGGTTTCGGCGATGCCGAACTGGGCGGCGAGCGCTTTGCCTGCGGGTACGAGGGCGTAGAGATCGGCGCGCTGGGAGCCGAGGACGTCCGAGAGGATCTGCGCGGCGGCGTAGTCGGGGGAGTCGGTGCCGGGCATGCGGTAGGCGATGAAGCCGAGGACGTAGGGGAGATTGCTGTCGAGGGTGAAGGTTTCGGCCTTGACGGGCTGAAGGTCGACGGCGGGGTGCGGCGGCAGGGCGTGGCTGGGAATGGACTCGAAGAGCTGCTTAATTTTGGCCAGCGTGGCGGTAGGTTCGACGTCGCCGGCGACCACGAGGATGGCGTTGGCGGGGGTGTACCACTGCTTGTAGAAGTCGCCGAGCTGGACGGCGGTGGTTTTGTCGAAGCTGGCCTTGGTGCCGAGGGGATCGTGTGCGTAGGGAGTGCCGGCGAACATGTCCTCATTCATGCGGGTGACGAATTTGTAAGTGGGGTTGGAGAGATCGCGGGCGACTTCCTGTTCGATGGCGCCGCGCTCCTGGTCCCACTCGGCCTGCGTGTTGTCGGCACCACGCAGGCAGGAGGCCTGGGCCTGGAGTGCGACGCCGACGTCGCCGGCGGGGACGGTGGCGTAGAACTGGGTGATGTTTTGCTGGGTGTCGGCGTTGTTGTCGCCGCCGAGCTGGGCGTAGATGGCGGCGGTCTGGTCGGCGCTCATGCCGGTGCAGCCGCGAAAGGCCATGTGTTCTTCGGCGTGGGCCATGCCGGGAAAGCCGGCGGGGGTTTCGTCGCCGCCGACCATGAAGTTGGTCTCGACGGTAACGACCGGGGCGAGGGCGTCGCGGACGATGACGACGCGCATGCCATTGCCGAGGGTTGCGCGGGTGATGTTGGCTTCGGCCTTGGGAGACTGCGCGGCAAGGGAGACGGCACCGCAGGCGAGAGCCGAGGACAGGGCCGAGGTCAGCAGGGCGTACTTACGAAAACGACGACGGTTTGGGCTCACGAGCGGCAAGGTCCTCCGCGCAGAAAACGCGCTGCTTCTAGTGTGCGACAGAAAGGCGACGCGGGGGTAGGTGGTGTGGGGTTGTTTTCACACGGCAGCGGGTGAGGCGGGGTGCTTTCAAACAGGTGTTCGAGACGAAGTATCTAACCGGCTTCCCTCGCGGTAGAAGGGACATGTGGAGCCGAAAGCGAATATGTCGCAGAATGCTGCATTTTGCCCTGCGCAACATCGAGAACATTGCCTGGAAGTGACATAGAAACGGCGGAACCGAACGGCTATGCTTAAAGGCATGAACGTAGGTAAGCAACCGGCCCGAATCGAAACAGGGGTTGAGGGACTGGACGACATCCTTGCGGGGGGTTTGCCGGTGGGGCAGATGTACCTGCTGGAGGGAACCCCGGGAACGGGCAAGACCACCATCGCGATGCAATTTATCCGGACGGCGATCTTGGCGGGGGAGCCGGCGCTTTATATCACCCTGTCGGAGTCGAGGCAGGAGTTGGAGGCTTCGGCTGCGTCGCACGGATGGTCGCCCGAGGAGCTGTCCATTGCGGAGTTCATCCCGGAGGAGGCCAGTCTCAGCCCTGACCAGCAGTACACGGTATTTCACCCCAGCGAAATGGAACTTGCCTCGACGATCCAGAAGCTCACCGAGTTGATCGACAGCAGGAAGCCGAAACGGCTGGTAATTGATTCATTGTCCGAGCTGCGGTTGCTGGCCTCGGATACGATGCGGTACCGACGCCAGTTGCTGGCGTTGAAGCAATTTTTTGCCGGGCGGGATACCACGGTGCTGCTGCTCGATGATCGTTCGGCGGAGGGCAGCGACATGCAGCTGCAGAGCATTGCGCATGGCGTGGTACGGCTGGACAAGGTGCCGCGCAGCTATGGCATTACGCGGCGGCAGGTGGAAGTGATCAAAATGCGGGGAAGCTCGTTTCGGGAGGGCTTTCACGACTACACCATAGAAACCGGCGGTGTGCGGATTTATCCCCGGCTGGTGGCCAACGAACACGACAGTGATTTTGCGGAGGACCGGGTAAAGAGTGGGATCCCGTCGCTCGACGCCATGTTCGGTGGAGGCATTCTGCGCGGTTCGGCGACGCTGGTGGTGGGTCCTACGGGGGTCGGGAAATCGACACTGGCGATGCAGTTTGCCGTCGCGGCGGCGAAGCGAGGCGACCGAGCGATCGTGTATGCGTTCGATGAGGTGCTGCGCACGGCCCAGGAGCGAGCCGAGGCGCTTGGATTGCCGGTTCGAGAGTCGATTGCAAATGGGAAGCTGGCCATGTCGCAGGTTGACCCTGCAGAGCTGTCCCCCGGAGAGTTTGTTTGGCAGATCCGCCGCGATGTGGAGGAGCGAGACACGCGGGTGGTGATCATCGACAGCCTGACTGGGTTTTTGAACGCCATGCCCGGCGAGCGAGACCTCACCTTGCAGTTGCACGAGTTGATCGCTTTTCTGAATCAGAAGGGTGTGATTACCTTTCTGATTCTGACGCAGCATGGGCTGGTGGGCACCATGCAGACGGAGATCGACGTCAGCTACCTGGCCGATACCGTAGTTTTGTTGCGCTATTTTGAGGCAAATGGAGTGATTCGCCAGGTAGTCTCGGTGCTGAAGCAGCGTGTGGGCCGGCACGAACGGACGTTGCGCGAATTTCGTCTGGATGAGGGCGGCATCCATGTTGGAGAGCCGCTGACGGGGTTTCGGGGCATCCTCACCGGGGTTCCCGATGCAGTTCATTTTCCGGCTACAGTGCGGGAAGAGGTTTAGGTGAGTTTGCTGGTGCGTGTGATCGCGCCAACGGGGCGTGATGCGGAACTGATCGCAGGAGTTCTGAAGCAACACGGTGTTCCTGCGCAGGTGGGGGACCTGTCCGCTATTCTGCTTCCCGCACCCGGTGCCAATGCGGATTTTTCCCAGTCGCCGGGTCCGCTCGGCCCCCTGCTGATAGCCGAGGAAGCGCTTAGCCCGGAGCTGTTGGCGCGGCTGGTTTCGATGGTGCGGGCACAGCCTCCCTGGTCCGATTTGCCCATTCTGATCCTGACTGCGACTGGACGCGAGTCGGCACGGACGCACAGGCTGGACAGCGATTCGCTGGGCTCGCCGGTTCTGCTGGAGCGCCCGATTCGAACGACCACACTGGTGAGCAGCGTGAAGGCGGCACTGCGCGCGCGTGTGCGGCAGTACGAGATCCGCGATGCGCTGGCTTCCTTGAAAGAGGAGCAGGAAACGCTGCAGGCGGTTTTGGACAGCCTGCCCGTGGGTGTCGTTGTGGCCAAACCTTCCGGTGAAATCGTGCTGGGAAATCGGCGCGTGGAAGCGATTTTCCGTCACCCTGTGCTGCCGACGCCGAACCTTGAGGCCCACGGTCAATGGGTCGCTTACCACCCTGAGGGTCAGCGGGTTCGCGGTGAGGAGTTTCCCCTTCCGCGTGCGATGCAACAGGGCTGTGCGCTGCCCCCCGAGGAGTTCCTGTACCAGCGCGGCGACGGGACGCAGGCCTGGGTGAGCCTGGCGGCGGCACCGATTTTGAATGAGCACGGCGCCGTGACGGGCGGTGTGGTTGTGGTGTCCGATATCGATCAGCAGAAGCGGTCCGAGGCGGCGCTGATCCAGAGCGAAAAGCTGGCGGCGGTGGGACGGCTTGCAGCTTCCATTTCGCATGAAATCAACAACCCGCTGGAGGCCGTGATCAACCTGATTTACCTGGCCAGACAGAATGGGACATTGCCTGACGAGGTGAACGGATACCTTGCCGCAGCCGATGGGGAGCTGGGGCGGGTTTCGCAGATCGTCAGCCATACGTTGCGTTTTCATCGTCAGGCCACCAAGCCCCGCGCTGTGAGCGCGGAGGAACTGCTGGAGCCGACCCTGGGAATGTATGCGGGCCGGCTTGCGAACGCCGGCATCAGCTTGCATGTGGAGCACAGGGGTGCGGGATGCGTCACCTGCTATGAGGGCGAGATCCGGCAGACCTTGAACAACCTGGTGGGGAACGCGATCGAGGCCATGCGTACGGGGGGACACCTGTCCATTCGTACGCAGGATTCCATCTTTTGGAAGACCGGCGAATCGGGCGTGCGCATCAGCATCGCGGACACGGGGAGCGGGATGCCGCCGGAGGTGCGGAAGCGCGTTTTCGAAGCGTTTTATACGACCAAGGGAATTAACGGCACGGGGCTGGGTTTGTGGATCTCGCACGGCATCGTGGAAAAGCACCACGGCATGATGTACATACGGTCGTTCACGCGACCGGATGCAAGTGGAACTGTTTTTCAGCTGTTTCTGCCCTGTCAGCCCTTCGAGGCGGAGACGAGTCCGGCGGCGTCTGCCCTGGAGGAAACCGTAGAGGTCTCGTAGCGAGCCGAGCCGGTTAGCGAATGGAGGACACCAGGACGTCTGGGCGCTCCGCTGGTTTGTCTGTCACGGGGGCACCGAGCGGGGCGCCGTCAGAGCGGAAGTGAGCCTGAATTTTTGTCGCGGTAGCGGCGTTCACGACAGCGCGCAGGGCGTCAGGATTGCGTTCGGCGGCCTGTTTGAGGGCGCGTACGCTACCGAAGTGCTCCAACAGGCGTTGCCGTGTGCGTGGACCCACGCCTTCGATCTCGTCGAGTTCGCTGACACGGTCACGCATTTCGCGGCGCTTGCGGTGATAGCCGATTGCGAAACGGTGCGATTCGTCGCGAATTTTCTGGATGACGTGCAGGATGGGCGAGCGGCGGTCGAGGATGATGGGATCGTCTTCCTGTCCGCTGAGATAGATGATCTCTTCGCGCTTGGCGATCGAAGCGATGGGCTGCGTGGTGAGACCGAGTTCGTTGAGAGCGGCGGCAGCGGCGTGCAGCTGACCCAGACCGCCGTCAATCAGGACGAGGGAGGGTAGCGTGGCGTCTTTGCCGGTGGGTTGGGCGCCGTGTGCGAATTTACTGTAGCGGCGGGTGACGATTTCGGCCATGGAGGCGAAATCGTCGACACCGGTGACGGTTTTGACCTGGAACTTGCGGTAGTCCGCCTTTTTCATGGCGCCCTTTTCCCAGACGACCATGCTGGCGACGGTTTCAGCGCCCTGGATGTGCGAGATATCGAAGCACTCAATGCGTTCGGGCGTTTCGGGGAGGTTCAGGGCGTCGCCGAGGGCTTCGGCCATGGCTTTGGCGCTGGGCTGAAGCACGCGAAAGCGCTGGTCGTAGCTTTGCTTGGCATTCTGGCAGACGAGATCGACGAGGGAGCGTTTGTCGCCGCGCTGGGGGGCGGCGATCTCGATTTTGTGGCCTGAGCGCTCGCGGAGGAGGTCGGCGAGGACCGCGCGGTCGGGGAAATCGACGGGCACGTAGATGTGCTTGGGGACGTAGGTCTGGTCGAGATAGAGCTGCTTGAGCAGGGCGGAGAAGAAAGCCGCGGGGGAAAAGCAGGGTTTGGCGTTTCCCTGCGGTGCGGCGGCGCAGTCGGCTTCGAGTTCGGGGTTGCCGGCTTCAAAGGGAGAGGTGAGCACGGAGTGCTGCTCGGCATTGGAGAAGATTGCGGGCTCGTCGGCGCGGATTTCGGGGGCGTTGCGGGCGGGGTTGGGCTCGAGACGGGGCTCGGCTTCGAGGTCGGTGGTGTTTTCGGTTTCTTCAGCGGGTGAAGCGGTGACGGCGTCTTCAAACTCCGGCAGGTCTTCCCAGAAGAGATCGCGGCGGTCGACGATTTTGCCGCCACGCATGTGGAAGAGATTGACGGCGA
>CAXTZL010000168.1:2834-7147 GCA_964248555.1 uncultured Bryocella sp. | reverse complement strand
AGCTCAAAACCAGCTTGCAGAGGGTCCACCTCGCCTCCCGCGTCCTACTACTCAGGTTCTAAGAGCTTTCCCAAGGCGATGTCCTTCAAACCAGCTTGATCGAGGCTTAGGTCCGTCACCAACCGCTTCAGCTTGGCGTTCTCCTGCTCAAGCTCCTTCAGTTGCTTCGCCTGGTCCACCTGCAGGCCGCCGTATTCCTTGCGCCAGCGGAAGCAGGTTTGCTCCACGATCCCAGCTTCCTTCCACGCCTGCGCCGTCGTGTTGCCGTTCGCCACGGCCACTTCAATCTGCCGCAACAGGTTCACCACAGTTCAGGCTGGTACTCCCTCCCACGTCCAATACGCTCTCCTCTCCAGTGTGTCTCTTCTCCACTGATACAAAGCAAGCCAAGCACTCCAGGTGTAGACTGCTCTGACGGCTTCGCGGGTACGCCCGAGACGCTCGGCGATCTCGTTAATAGTCAGTCCTCGATGTCGCGAAGAAGCACGACCTCGCGGTGGTGTTCGGGAAGCGACTCAAAAGCTCTGGCCAGGTCGATGCTGAGTTCGAGCGGCGGTGCTTGGGGGAAAGGCGGCGCTCGTTCTCGACGCTCTCGAGCGGAACGATGCTTCCCAGAAACGCCGGGCAAACCGTACACACTTCCGGCGAGCGATGTCAAACAGCCAACCTGAAAGCGACATAAACGCACGGAGCGCTCCAATACGGCGGCAGACAATCCACAAAGCCTCTTGCACCGCATCGTTCACGTCATCCGAGGTCCGGCAGGCGTGGGCCGCATAACGGCGAAGATCCGGCTGAGCAGTGATCAGCAGGAACACCAGGAATTCGTGATTTCCTTCGCGAGCCGCCTCGAACATCTTCTCGTCATACTGCGTGCGAGCCATGATGAGTTACTCCTGGAGTGCTCGGCCCGACATGGCTCAGAACGGGGCCACCGCACCAGATCGGTGAAAAAGGTGACACAGCCCGCAATCGCCACCAGGTGTCCCGGCAGCGTTTCTTTCAGGAAGACAAGGCAGTACACCGTGCAGAGAAGACCTGCGCACATGCGCAACCAGCGTTCTCCTTTTCGCCTCGTTTGCTCTTGCCATCGTCGCAGCTCCTGCGCGCTGGTTGCGCTTACTTACAAGGAGGCAGTCTTGGGCTTGCGCAAACGAACAATACTGCTGACAAAGCTTCTGACACTAGAGGGATCGTGATTACGTTAAGGCAGCAATGGAGACATCGCTATGATGGGACGGCAGAATGCGCAGGAGTAGCTTTTCTATTCGTTCCGATTCGAGGACCATGTTCCATGGCGATCATCTCCTTCGGCAGCTTAACGCCATTCTTGCTTGCTAAATTGAGGGTATCGTTGGCCGGTAAGTATAGTGCAACGGGCCGACCGTGATCGATTCCGAGCTGATGGTGCGTATGTTGGTAATCGGTTATGACTATAGCATTCGCTCGGAATGCCGACTGTGCAGCGAAGTGCACCTCAGTCTCGCTAATCGCTGGATTGCCATTTGGTTCTTGACGGTGCCGTGCCAACCTTCGACCTTTTCGAAGGACCGTTATAATCGGTTCGAGAGAGCAACATCTATCGCGTGTTGTTCGAAGAAGTCGTCGGCCCAGTGCTGTCTTGCGAGCCTGGTCACCAGCGAGGTTTGCGGTGGACGGCAGCGATGCGGCACGCACCCGGCGTGTGGACAGTGGAAGCACATATGCCGGCAACCCTGTTCATCCGAGCGAAGCGCGGTATTTCTCACCTACGAATCCTGCCACTGCATGGAATGTGAAGGAAGGACCAGGCAAGTTGGCCACTTCAGCAACTATCTGATCGACACCGAACATGCCGTCATGGTTGACGTGCAAGCTACATCGTCAGTCACGGCCTGCATCATATTGAGCGGATCCTTTGGTGGGGCATAGCTGCCACTGTGGAAGGAACCACTTGGTCTATCGACGAATCCCGGCAGAAACAGACCGCTCCGGGCCGAGCGCTAGCGCCCTGCTTCGGAAACACGTAACCCGTGGGATGCTCTTCTTGCTCTCGTAAAAATACCTAGACCAGCTGTTTAGTCTGCCACTTGTCATCTGGAGACTGCGGCCCCGCCCTGGTGTGCGCTTGGAGCAGTGCAATGCGAACGACTTGAACGTGGCGCATCAGATTCGTGTTGAGTCGGTTAGTGATCTGCTCACTGGTTCGCTACTCCCAGGTTACTGGCCTTTGTAACCTTTTCGTGGGCTCGGGGTTCTAACGGGTGCACGCGCGATCCCAGTCGTTTTAGGAGAAGTATGTTCAAGAGAATCTTTAGTGTCCTAGCATCAGCCGCTTGCCTTGGTGCAGCGATACCCGTCGCCTACGCGGCCGATCCTGGGGCAGTTTTCATAATGACCAATGCTGCAACAGGCAACCAGGTGATTGCTTATGCCCGCAATGCCCAAGGAAAACTTCAGCAGCGCGCTATCTATGACACCGAGGGCCGCGGCGGCGGCGGCTCGATTGACCCGCTGCAGAGTCAAGGAGCGCTTACACTCAGCCCGGATGGCTCGCTGCTGTATGCGGTCAATGCGGGAAGCGGCACGATTACGAGCTTCCAGGTGCAGGGCGCCAACCTCATCTTGGCTGGCCAGGTGCCCACGGGTGGCAGTGAGCCTGTAGCAGTTACACAGTTTGGGAGCATCGTTTATGTACTGAACGGTGCAGGTCCTGGCGATGTGGTGGCCTTCGAGGTCAACAAGGCGGGTCATCTAAAACCGATTGCCGACTCCACCGCCTATCTTTCAGGTGTCAATACAGGAGGGGCCTCTGTTTCAGTTCGCCCGGATGGAAAATTCCTGGCCGTTGTCGAGCGAGGCGCGAGTACGATCAGCGTTTTTCCGGTGAATGCGAATGGAACTCTTGGAGCCATCACTTCTACGCTCAGTCCTGACCCGGGAGCGTTCTCCGGTCGCTTCGCTCCAAACGGTGTGCTCTTGGTTACCGACAATACGCCTGGAACAGGCGACGCTTCGCGTCTTTCCTCCTACACCATCGCAGGCAGTGGCCAGCTATCCGCTGTTTCGCCGAGCGTACCAACCTACGGCAACGGCAACTGTTGGAATGCTGTGACCCCAAACGGAACCTATGTTTATTCCGCGAATTCCGGATCTTCTACTGTCGCCGGCTTTGCCCTCAGCAAGAGCGGCGTTCTAAGTCCCGTCGCCAACACGATTCTTGCTACCCTGCCTACGGGCAGCATCAATCTTGAAGCTTCCATTTCCGCGGATGGCAAATTTCTTTACACCTTGAATGCTGGCCTCGGCACTATTGGAGTTTTCGCCATCAACAGCGACGGCCGTCTCACTGAGGTTCAGGGCGGCGACCGGAGTGGTTTCACCCCTTCGGCTGGCTACGAAGGACTTGCAGCCTTTTAGCTGTTCCAAAGGGAGCGAACAGGGCAACACCTGCTCGCTTCCGTCCTCACGTGTACGGCAAACGTGAAGCAGGCGGGAGGAGAAGTCTGTCACCAGCAGAGAGTTGCGCTACCGAGACCCGAACACTTTCGGATGCAGCATGAGGCCACCACAATGTGTACTTGGTGCATTCGAACCTCGGTGCTTGACACTGGTGTGAGCCGAAGGCACAGTGCGGTCAAAACACTTCAGTATCCAGCGCTTTTCATACTTGCAAGCAGATGCCGAGATGCTTCATAGTCCAATCCCTGTGAGAAAAACATTGATCTGTCGTTCGAAGCGGGACCTCTCATAAGACATCAGGGCCATTCTCCAGATACCCTGCAGGTAGGTTACGACGACTTGCACCACAAGTTGCGCATCGAAGTCCCTCGCCAGAAGTCCAGCCTGCTGATCCGCGCGAAGTCGAGCGATCATCGCATCGCTCAGCATGGACATCCGCCCCTCGACATATTCGCGCAGCTCGGGTTCATCAAGAACCTCATGCGTAAGACTGCCGGCCATGAGGCAGACGAGCGAAGGTGTGTCAGGATTATCCAGACAATCGAGCACCGTCCTGAACAGTGCACGAACTCCAGAGGCAGCCGTGGGCGCCTCAAAGAAGGCCTCGGCGCGCTCACGATTGACAGTGTCGTTGTAATGGCTCAGGCACTCGAGGTAGGCGTGCTTCTTGCTCTTGTGCGTGTTATAAAACGAGCTCTCACCGATGCTCATCTCTTTGAGAAGATCGCGCAGAGATGTGCCTGCGTAGCCGCTTCTCCAGAACAGCCTCATGGCGTGATCGATCGTAGCTACATAATCGAACTCCAAAGTTCGTGCCACCCGACCCACCTCTGTACCTGTAGTGCGCGCCGCGAAATAGTCCTTGACAGTTG
>CAXTZL010000168.1:0-2734 GCA_964248555.1 uncultured Bryocella sp. | reverse complement strand
CAGGGGACCGGTCGTGATCAGCTTCTATCGTGGCGAGTGGTGTCCGTTCTGCAACCTGGAACTGCATGCCTTGCAGGAAGTGCTGCCGAGGATGAAGGAACTTGGCGCTACCCTGGTCGCCATCTCTCCCGAGAAGCCGGAGAGTGGAATCGTCATGACAGAGAAGAACAAGCTCACCTTTCCAGTTCTTAGCGACTTCGGTAACAAGGTGGCGCGTCAGTTTGGCGTCGTGTACCAGATTGGCGCCAAGCTGCAGGATCTGTCGAAGAATGTTTTCAAGAACGATGTCGCCCTCCGCAATGGAGAAGACTCGTATGAGCTTCCCGTTCCCGCAACGTTCATTCTTGATGCGGCTGGGATTGTCCGCTACGCGCATGTCGAAGCGGACTACATGACCGGACGCGCAGAGCCGGCAGAGGTCGTGGCTGCACTCGAGGCGATTGCTCAGCCCGTCGCGTAGTAGCGCGATTCGTGGGACGCGGCCATGCCTGTAAACATAACGGAACGCCAATGGCTGCCAAGCTGAGCATTGGCGCTTTGCCAACGATGAGATTGTTCTTCTAAAGTGGGTAGGGCCCCGTTCTCTTTCGAGACGTAAGGTAAATAAGGCTACAGTGCAAACAGAATTTGGAAGAACAGAACTCCTTCAGTCGCCAGAAGCGCTTCACGAACGCGAGCCATCCACGGACGGCACCAACCATCGGTCCTGGGTCCTTACCGCCACAAGCCTGTTCTTTATCTTGTTGCAGAGTGCGTGTACAGCGGTGATGGCGATCAGCGGCGTCCGCGTCGTCATTGGAATGGGCGCGCTGGCCGCGGTCGGCGGACTCGGGCGGGCAGCCACGGGCTTCCACGCCGATGCGATTCGGGTTCCGATGATGATTGTGGCCGTGGGTGGCTCATTGATCAACCTGTACGTGATTTGGCGCATTCGGTCGCTGCGTGCAAGGCCCGCCGCACAATGGCGAACCGGACCTATACCCGCAAAAAGGGTTCGCTCTGAAAATCTGCAGATAGCGTTAGCAGTGATCACGCTGCTGCTCGTTGTGGCCGAGTGGGTGACGCATCGCCTTGTGCATAACGTGCCCTAGCCCTCTTCGGGCCGCTGAGTAAGCTCCTGCTTCAGCCGGCCGTGCAAGCGTTCACTAAAGCCAACCGGCAGCTCAAAGACGCGCGCATCTGCTGTCAAGATGATGATGTTGCGTGTGGAATCCAAAATTGCGGAGCAAATCTCGCAATGTTCGAGATGCCGCTGCACTAACTCGCGTGTTTCCGGAGAAAGACTGTTATCGAGGAAGTCAGAGAGGTAGTTCCAAACGTGCTTGCACGCTATGACCATGGCCACAACCTCCTTTGCGCAAACGCCGCACGCTTTAACTGTGGCGCAAGCTCTTTCTGCAGCATAGTCCGGGCTCGATGCAGGCGTACCTTCACATTGGCTACGCTGATACCGAGTGCCCGGGCGGTTTCCATCCCGTCTAACTCCTGAACGTCACGCAACATAAAGACCTCACGATAGGCGGAAGGCAGATTACCGATGGCCTTCTGAAGCAATGCGCGGATCTCACTCCGTTCAACGGCCTCGGACGGGATCTCTCGCCAGTCGCGTAGCAGGGCGGGTGAGACCTTGTCCTCGTCCGCCGAGGTGTCGAGAGACTTCATGTGCACAGAGGCGCTGCGCCGTAAGCGACCGCGGGCTTCATTGAGCGTAATGGTGATAAGCCACGTGCTGAATTTTGCCTCGGCACGAAAGCTTGCGGAAGGCTTTCAGGAACGCCTCCTGTGCAACGTCTTCCGCATCTGTCGGATTCTTCATCAATGAGAGAGCCATCATGAAGACACTCTTCTCGTAAGGCCGAATCAGCTCATGGTAGAGCTCCGTGTTGCCCTCCAGGATGGCCTGGATGATGGCGCCTTCGTCTCGATCTGTTCCATTCGTTAACATTGCGTGGTTTTACGGACACATCGTCCGTTGTCAAACGAGAGGTGACCTCATGTTTTGTCCGTCTCTGGCCCTTAGGTTACAGGATGGTCGAGTCGAGCGAGAAACCAGGTATGGTTGACGTCCGTTAGGAAGTTGTAAGCGTGTGCTCCCTTTAGAGGGGGCTTTCGACCGCGCCGAGTACAGCGCCAGGACCGTGTTTCTGCGCAAATAAAACCAAGTGCCGCGAAGGGGAGGACTCAGGAAGTGACGGTGGCAGGGCGAGCGTGGCCTGCTGCAGCCCATCGCCACGCAACGTTCCAACGTCCACAAGGGTGCGCACGACGAAGACGTGCTGAAGAGCTCGACCGGAATTTTCACCGCGTCGCACGTGAGACTCCGCGCTATCGTCGACGATGGCTGCCATGATTTGCAGTGTTTGGTTCGGCAGCAACTTTGTAGCGGTATAGCTGAAACTCAACCTCCCCTGACTCTGCTGTACGCGGGTGATCTGCAGCTGAATCGTTGCTTGCTTGCCTTCTTGCGTGAGCGCGGCTAGAAGTGATCTGCTGTCGTTACCCACCAACTGATCGCGACCGTTCACTACCATTTGCGGAGTATAGGGGCCGTCCAAGTGAAACTGTGCACTATATTCGTTTTGGCGATCGGTATACAAATCAGAGGAGAACGGATCCTTCCACCCCAAGCGATCCCAATAGCTTACATGTTCGCTGATTCCGATGATGAGCGCGCCGTCGGCTGTTCGCTGTCCATTGATCTTGCGCAGCAGTTCGTCTGCAGGAGGGCAGCTGG
>CAXTZL010000167.1:0-7152 GCA_964248555.1 uncultured Bryocella sp. | reverse complement strand
GGTCTGCATCAGGCCGTGGCCTGCGCCGATGCCAAGGTCACGCTGGTTTCGCCTTTTGTTGGCCGTATTCTGGATTGGTACAAGAAAGATACCGGAAAAGACTACAAACCTACGGAAGATCCTGGCGTTGAGTCGGTAACCGAGATCTATCACTACTACAAAAAATTCGGGTACAAGACTCAGATCATGGGAGCGAGCTTCCGCAATATCGGTGAAATTGAGGAGTTGGCTGGTTGTGATCTGCTGACCATCGCTCCGAAGCTGCTGAAGGAGTTGCAGGAAACGGAAGGCACACTGGAGCGGAAGCTGGATCCGGCGACGTCGGGTGACGCGTCAATCGAAAAACTATCGATGGACCAAGCAACGTTCGAGAAAATGCATGGCGAAAACCGCATGGCTCACGACAAGCTGAAAGAAGGGATCGAGGGCTTTTCGGAGGCACTCGAGAAACTTGAAAATTTATTGGCGAAGCGAGTTGCGGCACTGGGTAAGCCGGAGCCTGCCGGCGCCAAGTAAGCTTCCACAACGTCAGTATGCGGGCCCATGCGATTTGCGTGGGCCTTGCTTTTTCGATACGAAGTTGTAGGCTTGCGCTCCGGAAGGAGCAGGCTATCCCGGCGAAGTGGTATCGATTGGTGCGAGGGGGCTCGATAGGCTGAGCGGGTGGAATCTCTCAGCTCAGGTAGTGTCTCTTCGGGTGTTTTTCCCCGTCCCGTAGATGCGGTTTTCCCGCAGGAAGAGCGAGCGGTGCCGCGGATTGCGGTGCTGATCCCCTGCTACAACGAGGAAGCAGCGATCGGCAAGGTAGTGCGGGCGTTTCAGCACGATCTGCCCGAGGCGCGCATTTATGTCTATGACAACAACTCTACAGACCGGACGGTCTGGGAGGCGCGGGCCGCAGGTGCGCTGGTGGCGCGCGAGCCTTTGCAGGGCAAAGGTCATGTGATCCGGCGCATGTTCTCAGACATCGAGGCCGATGTGTACGTACTGGTGGATGGCGATAACACCTATGAGGCGGGCAGTGCGCGCGCGATGGTGGAGATGCTGGTTGCCGATGGACTGGATATGGTGACGGGTTCGCGGGTGACCCAGATTCGGGCGGCATACCGGATGGGTCACCGGTTCGGAAACGGGCTGCTGACGAAGATCGTTGCTGCGGTGTTTGGGAATCGCGTTACGGATATGCTTTCGGGCTATCGGGTATTCAGCCGACGGTTTGTGAAGAGCTTTCCGGCCCTTAGTTCGGGGTTTGAGACCGAGACGGAGTTCACCATTCATGCCCTGGAGCTGAAGATGCCGTTGGGTGAGGTGGAGACGCCGTATCGTGATCGCGGTGAAGGGAGCGCATCGAAGCTGAACACCTATCGCGACGGGATGCGGATTCTGTGGACGATTGTGAACCTGATTAAGGATCAGCGACCGCTGCAGTTCTTTTCGGCACTGTCGGCGCTGCTGGCGAGCACGGGCATCGGGCTTAGCGTGCCGATTTTTCTGGAGTTCCACCGTACGCACCTGGTGCCGCGTTTTCCGACCGCTATTCTTTCTACCGGCTTGGTCCTGCTGGCCTGCTTGCTGCTGGTCTGCGGGTTGGTGCTGGATTCCGTGTCGCGGGGACGGAAAGAAGCGAAGCGGATGGTGTATCTGGCGAATCCTCGTTTTCAGTGAGTTCTACGCCGCCAGCGGGTCTCCCCCCGGGTACTTCCGGTGCAAAGTCTCAATTTTAAAAGGGTTAGGTCTGGACTTCGATCGTGCTTCATGCTGCAGCTCGATGTTGGGATGCGTCCCGGAAAATGCCTCAGAACGGATGAGTGACTTGCCTCTTGCTCCGTGTCACTTAGTCGTTGGTGGTCCGAAGCACTTCGTTATGATCGTCCGACTCAAGCGGTACCGTTCTCTTCAGCCCTGCACCCTTCACACGCCGGAGTGCTCCTCAACTGGGTGATGGCGTACGTAATTGGTGATCCGTAAAAGAAGAATACAAGGATCCTCTGGATAGGTGTGCAAGCTCGTATCCTGTTGTGCGTTTCTGGTGAGACCTATGGTCCATGGCCGAAGGTGAAGAGCGTTCGACGCAGCCACCGCGGTAGTGAACGCCCCGGTATTTTTCTTCATAGCCCGATCTTCCAATTTTTGTAGAGCACCGCGACGGGCATGTCTGCCCGTCTCCTCTTGCCTTGTTTTCACCTGAAAGTTGTGGGGTGCGTTTGGAACTCCAAATGCATCAGGTTTTGCAGTACCTCTAAACTTCTCATTTTTTCCGGGAGAACTACATGCATTTGGGTTCCTCGCGGCGCTTTGCCGCAGGCTTATTGTTGACGGTTTCAGCCGGTGGGTCCGGCATCGCTTTTGCGCAGACCAGCCAGGGAACGCTCGCCGGGGTAGCTCGCGATGCTACGGGAGCGGTTGTCGCCAAAGCCTCTATTACGGCCACCAACCAGGCTACGGGTGAGAAGCGTACGGTTATGTCCGGAGCGGATGGGGCCTACCGCCTGGATGCGATTAGCCCGGGTCGCTACACGATTGCAACCACTGTCTCCGGTTTTACCAGTTCCGTGGTGAAAAACATCGCGGTGCCGCCCTCCGTGACCACGTCCTACGATATTGTTCTGTCGGTCGGCGCCGCCTCCACTGAGATTACCGTGGAAGCAAACCAGGCCACCATCAACACAGACAACGGTGTCCTTTCCGGGACCATCACCGCCGCGGAGCTCGACAAGCTTCCTGTTTTTTCGCTGAATCCCGTTGAGCTTGCTTTAACCGTTCCCGGTGTGCAGCCGGTCAGTAACGGGGCTGGTGCGTTCTCCAACGGCATTAATATCCAGGTGAACGGGTCTCGGCCGCGCGATAACAATTTTCTGATGGACGGGCAGGAGATTAATGACGTCGGCATTGCGGGCCAAGCCTTCCAGCCGCAGATTCCTGATATCTTCGAGGCCGTTACCGTGTTCACCAATTCCGCTTCGGCCGAGTATGGCCGTGGCGGTGGCGGTATTGTGAATCTCGTGACGAAGTCGGGCACCAACCAATTCCATGGTGAGGCCTTTGAACGTTACACCGGGTCTGGCCTGAATGCCGTTCCCGGTCAGTTCCGCGGATCGGACTTCATCAAGACTCGCTATGACCAGCACAGCTTCGGCTTCACGGCCGGCGGTCCCATCCTCAAAAACAAGCTCTTCGCTTTTGGTGCCGGTGAGTGGCAGCGGTATTACGGCCAAGAACAGCCCGGGGTCAACCTCCTTCCGGACAAGAATGGCTACGCCACACTCCAGAGCATCACCGGCGCGCCGGGTACCCAAGTCAAAACGCTCGACCAATACCTGAGCGGCGGGGCCTACCTCACACAGGACATCCAGTACGGCTCGGCCTCTGGAACCCCGATCACGCAAAACGTCGGCGCTCTCCCGGGTTGCCCCACGACAGGGTGCGTGGTTTCTTTCGCAGGTTTCCAGCGGCCCAATGCGCCTGAAAGTATGCCGGACACCCAGTGGATGTACCGCATCGACTACGATCCGTGGGAGAGAGACAACTTTGCTTTCCGTTACCTCCATGACCGTACATCGCTGTCTCCGGATTTTTTCAACAACCCGAATGCCCTCGCCGGCTTCGACACGCAGCAGGGTGGGCCCAGCGAGTTGGCCGAAGGGCAATGGACACACATTTTCAGTTCCAAGCTGCTGAATGAGTTCCGTGTCTCGGAAGCGCGCATTGCTTTTACGTTCTCGCCGGAAGCGTTAACGGTTGCCAACCCGCTCAACAACCTCCCGACCCTCACCTTCGCAAAGCTGAGCGGGACCACCACCGCGGGGTCGCTCACCTTTCCCAGCCTGGGACCGAATCAGAACTTCCCGCAGGGCCGGAAAGAGGACCTGTACCAATTCCAGGACACAATCCGTTACACCACCGGACGCCAGTCCATCAGCGTCGGAGCTGACATTGGTCGCCTCCTCGAGATCGACCTCGTCGCGCAGAATGCCCTCGGCACGCTCGGCTTCGTCGCCGGCGGCTCGGGTGTTACCTCCCTGGGCAACTTTCTACAGAACCAGCTTGGACCCTCTGGTACGGCGACCAAAACCTTTGGTCAAACCCGCGACGACTCCCATGGATGGCGTAATGGCTTCTTCGCGCAGGACGATGTCAAGCTCAGTGCCGACCTAACGGTGAACCTAGGCGTTCGTTACGACTATCTTTCGAACCCGGAGAACACCCTTCAATATCCCGGTATCAACCCGTTCAACGTCTTCGCGCCGATCAACACGGTCGTTCCCGTCCATAAGGATTACAACAACGTTGCGCCGCGCCTCGGCTTCGCCTACGCGCCGCATAACGTGCTGGGCTTTCTCGGCGATGGCAAAACGTCCATCCGTGGCGGCTTCGGCATTTTTTATGACAGCACCTTTTCCAACATCCTGACAAACTCCACCCAGAGCTCGCCGGTCTCCGTCGCCGACACCGCCGAAGTTACGACCGGAAACGGACTAACTAACGCGAGCGGGCAAATCGCACTGTTGAACCCCGTGTTGAGCCCGCTCTCCTCCGTAGAAAGCGAAGACAGCAACCTCGTCAACCCGCTCACCTACCAATACAACCTGGGCGTGGAACGCCAGTTGCCCGGAACCATTACCCTGGGTATCCGGTATGTCGGCAACCGTGGGTTGAAGGAGTTTGCCAATGAACAGTTCAATTACTTCAATGGCTTGACGGGCACGCGCCTGAATACATCCCGCGGCGCCATCATTCTGCGTGGCAACTATGCGGATTCCAACTACAACAGTCTGCAGATCGACGGAACCCACAATTTCAAGCACGGGCTACTGATCCGCACGAACTATACGTATGGCAAGACCCTGTCCGATGCCGATGAGATTTTCACCGTCGCCGGGGCTCCTACCAGCTATAGCAATAACCTGAACCCCAACGGCGGGATTCACCAGAACTACGGCAACTCAGATTTCGATCACCGTCAGTTTTTCTCCGTCACCTACGTCTACCAGATTCCTGGTGCGCATTCGGACAACAAGGCATTGAACCTTGTGGAGAACGTTCTAACCCGGCACTGGACCGTCTCCGGTGTGACGCAGCTGCAGAGCGGCAACTACGTTCCCTACACCACGAGTGGGTTCGATATCAACGGTGACGGCAACACAGCGAACGATCGGCCTATTATTGTCAACAAGTCCGCCTCTCTGCAGTCTGTAGGTATCGATGGCCACTTTGTAGGCGGCACCAATGGTACGTTTTACGATGCGGCCACAGCCCTTAACGGTTCCGGTGCCCTGGTTCCGGTGGGGGCAAGTGCGGTTCACTTTCTGGTTCCATACTTCCCCAACAATGCCTACCTGTCGCAGGAGATCGGCCGTAACAGCTACCAGCAGCCGGGCAACACGACCAATAATCTTGCGCTAGAGAAGGGTGTCGACTTTCACGAGCGCGGCACACTGCTTTTGCGCGCTGAGGCACAGAATATTGCCAATCACAACGATTTAATTGTGGGCGATACCGACGTCCTGGACGCCGGTGCAGGCGGGTTTTTGCAACCGGCTCGCGCCTACAGCCCCTCTATCGGTAGTAATCAGCGGACGCTTGTGCTCTGGGCCAAATTCCAGTTTTAAACACGGTCTGAAGATAGTAAATGGGGCTCCCTTTGGGAGTCCCGCTTGCTTTGGGTTGAAACGCTGTTTAGGGGCTCGGACGGGAAAAGTGGACGAAGGGTCCCGTCCGCTGTGCGGGTGGATTACTGCATTTCCCGATTTACCTCGCCAACCATGGATCGGTTAGCCAGGTTGCATGAGCTAGGGATTCGGAGCGACTTGCCGCGAGGCTGTCAGGTCATGGGGTGAAATGGGGTGCAGCCGATAGGCGAAGAGGTTTGTGGGGCCCAGCTGGATCCAGCCTTCGGGTTTGTTTACGGAATTTGGGAACTGGGTGACGAGGAACTGGATGCCTTCGGCGGCGAGTGGAGCCGTGATGGCGCGTTTGTCGGGGATGTTGTTCCAGACCGTTTCGGGGTTGGCTCCGTCCGGGGTTTCTACTTCGGCGAGGATTTGCGCGCCGGTGAGACGTGCCCAGTACTGGTCGACGTAGCAGATCTGGTCCCCCATGCAGGCGAGTTTGCCGCCGGGTTCGAGACCGAGGTGGTGAAGGGCAGCGGCGGCGGTGAAGAGCTGGTTGTTGTAGCCGGGGTGGGTTTGCTCGGCGGGGGGGATGTGGCGGCGGCGGTCGGCGAGGTAGGTGGCGGCCTGGGTGAGGGCGACGCCGGCGAAGAGGATGGACAGAGCGGCGGCGAGGGTGTGCAGGGCGGGGATGCCGGCGCGGCGGCGCTCGCCTTTGGGGGGGCGTGTGGTGAGGATGGCGAAGAGGGGAAGCAGGATTAGCAGGAAGGGGCCGGTGAGATAGCGGTCCTGTAGGTCGATGGGCAGGTAGATGCCAAACATGAGCAGGCCCCAGCCGAGGGGCGCTGCGGCCCAGAGCCAGAGCCGGGCGTCGCGGCGGCCGATGCGGGGCCAGGCTGCGCCGAAAGCGAGAAGTACGGCGAGAAGAACGAAGATTTCAGGGCGGCCGAGGATGTAACGCACGAGCACGACGAGGTTGCGGGCGAGACGGGCGACGTGGCCGTGAAGCCAGATGTGGGGTTTCAGGCCGGCGGTGTACCAAGCGGGGTCAAACCAGAGGGGATAGGTGCCTGCCGGATGCGCGGCGTAGCTGAAGATGGGGGGCGTGGTGTTGGTTTGGGATGTGGTGGTTTGGGATGGGGTGAGGGGTGTTTCGGGGTGGAGGAAGGGGCCGGTGGCGTGGCCGAGGGTGCCGTGGAAGGCCTCGTGCCAGCGTTGGGTGTTGTCGATGAAAAAGGCGTAGTTGAGACGGGCGGATTCGCCGGTGGTGGGGTGGCCGAGCTGGCGGGAGATGGCCAGAATGTAGGGGCCGGCGGTAAGGGCGAAAACGGCGGCGACCAGGGCGGTGCCGCCGAGCAGTTGCAGGCGGCGCGTGGTTCCGGGCCAGGCGGCGTAGAGGGCGAGGCCGACGAGCAGGGCGAGTGAGGGTAGAAAGGCGAAGGATTTGGTGAGATAGGCGCAGCCGAGGGTGAGGCCGAGTGCGGGGTAGAGCCAGAGGCGGGTGCCGGTACGGAGGCGCAGGACGAGGCCCATGGCGAGCAGA
>CAXTZL010000166.1:1420-7193 GCA_964248555.1 uncultured Bryocella sp. | reverse complement strand
CGGAACGGGCGGTGCGTCACCAGGCCCTCGTCGCGATTAAGAACGCCGGCGACGGAGTGAATCTTCGTGGTTTCGAGGGCTTCCTCGAAGCGCAGCGGGGCGAGGATCGAGGGCAGGCGCTTGGCCAGCATGGTTTTGCCGGAGCCGGGCGGCCCAATCATGAGGATGTTGTGGCCACCCGCGGCTGCGACTTCGAGAGCGCGTTTGGCGGTCTGCTGACCGCGAACGTCGCAGAAGTCGGGAAGGCCATCCTGCGTTTCGGCCAAAAGGGACTTAGAGGCGACGCGGAGCGGTTCGGCACCGATTTTACCCAGGGCGGCGCTGTTGAGAAGCTCGCGAACCTCCAGGAGGGTTCGCACCGGAAAGACGTTGACGCCTTCGACGACGGCGGCCTCGCGGGCGTTGGAGGCGGGGATGAGGAGGTTTTGAATGCCGGCGGCACGGGCGGCGATGGCGATGGGCAACATGCCCTGCACGGCACGGAGACCGCCATCGAGGCCGAGTTCGCCGACCATGACGAAGTCGCTGACATCGCGGTTAGAGATCCCGCTGTAGGCGCCGAGGATGCCGACAGCGATGGGGAGGTCGAAGCCGGAACCCTCTTTTTTGAGGTCGGCGGGGCGAGATTGATCGTGATGCGGGTGGGCGGGATATCGAAGCCGGAATTCTTGATGGCGGAGCGCACGCGGTCGCGGCTTTCGCGCACAGCGGCATCCGGGAGGCCGACGGTGGAGAAGATTTCCTCCTGGGTTTTAACCCCGGAAAAATCGACCTCCACGTCGATGAGGTGCGCGTCGATTCCGTAAACGGCCGCTGAGCGGGTTTTGAAGAGCATGAGGCGCTTTCCCTACGAAAGAGGCCTGTCTGGCCCATAGCAGGCCAGTTTTTGCCCGCTATTGGCCCGAAGGTGGAGCCAGTCTACGGCGGATGGGGCGTGGAGGACATACCACTTCCGCAGCCCCGAACCCTACAATGATCGAATGGGACCGGCGCGCGCACGATGAACACCAGCCTCTTCGAACTTTTCAAGGTCGGCATCGGCCCGTCCAGCTCTCACACCGTGGGACCGATGCGAGCGGCGCTTCGATTTGTGGAAGGCCTGCAGCAGGGGAACCTGCTGCCCCACACGGGCCGCGTGCTGGTGGAGTTGTATGGCTCGCTGGCGCTGACGGGCATTGGCCATGGGACGGATCGGGCCGTGTTGCTGGGACTTTCGGGCGAGGCGCCGGATACTGTCGATCCGGAAGGTGTGGAAGCCAGGCTGGCAGCGGTGCGTGCCGAAGGGCAGTTGCTCCTGATGGGGCGCTGGCCCGTGCCATTTGCTGAAGGACCGGATGTGCAGTTCCATCGCGACCGGATGTACCCGGACCCGGCGGCGCCGACCCATCCCAACGGCTTGCGCTTTACGGCGCTGGACCGCGCGGGTGCCGTGCTGGCCGCGGAAGTGTTCTACTCGGTCGGCGGGGGGTTCATTGTTTCCGCTGCGGAGTTCGCGGCACAAAACGATGCCACCGAGGTGAGTGGGTCGCCGCAGCGACGAGTTCCCTTCCCGTTTCGGTCGGCCAAGGAATTGCTGGTGACCGCCGAAGAGCGTGGGATAAGCATTGCGGAGCTGATGCTGGCCAACGAGACAGCATTGCTGTCCGATACCGAGATCGTGCGGCCGCTTCCTGCGCATGCGGAACGTGTGCGGGATGCGGCCGGTGATGTGGAGCAGAGAATCTTGGCGCTTTGGGCGGTGATGCAGGGGTGCATCGAGCGCGGAATTGCGACCGAGGGAATCCTGCCGGGGGGACTGAGTGTTCGCCGGCGCGCCCCGGGCCTAGCGCGGCGGTTGGCACAGATGGATGCCGCGGGCAAACTGCGCGATCCGCTGGCGCCGCTCGATGCGGTGACGCTGGCGGCCATGGCGGTGAATGAAGAAAACGCGGCCGGAGGGCGCGTGGTGACCGCGCCCACAAATGGCGCGGCGGGCGTGGTGCCGGCCATTGCCTACTATTTCCTGCACCATGCCGGGGCGGGGCTGACGGCGGCGGAACAAGAGGCCGGGTTGCTGCGGTATTTTCTGACTGCCGCGGCGATTGGCATTCTTTATAAGGAGAATGCCTCGATTTCCGGGGCCGAGGTGGGCTGCCAGGGCGAGGTCGGTGTGGCGTGCTCGATGGCCGCGGGGGGTCTGGTGGCGGCGCTTTCGGCGGTGCCGGATGCGACGCTCCCGGCCGCGGAGCGGCAGGAGCAGATTGTGGCTACGAACGCGGGGATCGAGCATGCCGCAGAGATCGCGATGGAACACAACCTGGGCATGACGTGCGACCCGATCGGCGGACTCGTGCAAATTCCCTGCATCGAGCGAAACGGCATGGGTGCGGTGAAGGCCGTGAACGCCGCCCGGCTGGCCATGAACGACACAGGGAGCCATAAAATTTCACTGGATCAGGTAATCGAGACGATGTATCGGACGGGGCTGGATATGCAGTCGCGGTACAAGGAGACGAGTCTGGCAGGGCTGGCGTTGAATATTATCGAGTGCTGACCGCTTGTTTTGACCGCTTGTCGGAGCGCTTATTCTGGAAGCGATGACAAGACGCCGATGGATTGCCGATACCTGGACTGATACCACCGCTCACCTGACCGGGGATCAGGCTATGCACCTGGCGCGGGTGCTGCGGGCTGAGCCGGGGCAGGTTTTTGACGTGCTGGCGGGTGGGTTTCTGCGGCGGGCCGAGGTGCGAAGCGTCTCCGAGCGGGAGGTGATCTTGGCGTTGGGCGAGGAGCTGGAAACCGATGCCGCGCTTCCCGTCCACCTGCTGCTGGCCATCATCAAATTTGACCCTTATGAGTGGGGACTGGAGAAGGCGACGGAGCTGGGAGCGGCGCGGATTACACCCGTGATCGCACGCAGGACGGAGAAGCACCTGGGTCTGGCCGCAGGAAAGCGGGTGGAGCGCTGGCGCAAGATTGTTCGCGAGGCCGCGCAGCAGTCGCGGCGGAGCGATCTACCCGGCATGGATGATCCCCTTCCGCTCAAGGCCGCCCTGCAACTCGTACAGGGCTCGCATAAGTTGTTGCTTGCGGAGACGGAACAGGAGCACTCCTTGGCGGCAGCTTTGGCAGCCCGGCGAACGCAGGGTGGGCCGGAGCAAAGCTCTGCCCTGGCTCTGGCGATCGGGCCGGAGGGCGGGTGGGCGCCGGAAGAACTTGCGCTGTTCGAGATCGAGGGCTGGGAGCGGGTGACGCTGGGACCGCGGGTGCTGCGCGCCGAGACCGCTGCCCTTGCCGGGCTGGCGATCTGCTCCGCGCTGCTGTAGCGGTTAGGCTAACTCAAGCTGGCTCAGATTTGCGGCCCGCAGCCGTCCTGTAAAGTCGGCTGTGACGTGCGAGAGCGCTTCGGCACCGCGGGCCATCTCGGAAGCGGCGCGGTACTGCTCCGACTTGAATGCCTTGGTCGCTCCCTTCCGCATGGCGGTATAGACCTTTTTCACAGCCGGGGAAAGGTTTCCCTCGCTTGCGTGGTGCTCGGCACGTTCCAATAAAGCTACGATTTCAGATTGCATTGTTCTGGTAAGAGCTTCGGAGATCGACTCGTGGGCTGCTTCGAGTGCCAGAGTCCCGAAACAAAGGTGCTCCCCGGCCCTAAGGATGTCCGCCGCGCTGCGAAAATCGTTTCGGCGAAGGAGTTCCTGCGCCATTGCGGCGACCTGATTCAGTGACTTGCCCTCCAGCAGCAGAGGTTGCAAGGCGATCGTCCGTCCAAAATGCTCGTAGCAGCGGCGAAGATCCTGGTTGTGGCCCCCTGCCTCTTTTGTTGCCGCCTTTTTCGGCGCCGCTTTCTTTACGGCCTTCTTTGGAGGTGGCATCAGCTGAACATCTCCTTGACTTTGTCGAACAGACCCCGGGACTGGGGAGCGTTGTCGATGTTCATGGTTCCGGCCAGTTGCTCCAGGAGTTCCTTCTGCTGGCGATTGAGCTTGCTGGGGGTTTGCACGCGGATTTCCACGATCAAATCGCCTTTGCCGTGAGCGTTGAGGTGCGGAACGCCCTTACCGCGGAGACGGAACTCGCGGCCGCTTTGGGTGCCTTCGGGCACCTTGATGACGTCCGTGCCTTCCAGCGTTTTGATTTCGAGCTCGGTGCCGAGTGCGGCCTGCGGGAAGCTGATCGGCATGACGCAGTGGAGGTCGTCGCCGTCACGCTCGAAGAAGGCGTGCGATTTTACCGCAAGAACGACGTAGAGATCACCGCCCGGACCTCCGAAGCGACCGGCATCGCCTTCGCCCCCGTAGCGGATGCGGGTCTCGGATTCAACGCCGGAGGGTACTTTCACGAGTAAGGTGTGCTCTTTTTGCACGCGGGTGTCGCCGCCGCAGATGCGACAGGGATTGCGGATGACCTGGCCGGTGCCGGAGCAAACCGGGCAGGTACGCGCGACGGAGAAGAAGCCCTGCTGGGTGCGGATCTGCCCGCGGCCCTGACATTGCTGACAGGTTTCGGGCTGCTTCCCGCCCTTGGAACCCGTGCCATGGCAAGTGTCGCACTCTTCCATGCGCTGGATTTTGACTTCCCGTTCCACGCCGAAGACGGCTTCTTCGAAGGTCAGGCCTATATCGACCTTGAGGTCGCGGCCGCGCTGGGCACGGGAGGCGCGACCTCCGCCGGTGCGCTGGCCGCCCATATTGAACATTTCGCCAAAGAGATCACCGAAGATGTCTCCCAGGTCTCCCTGCTGAAATCCGCCACCACCACCGAACGGGCTTCCGCCGGCGAATGGGTTTCCACCGCCCCCACCTACAGCCTGATGACCGAAACGGTCATAGGCGGCACGCTTGTCAGGGTCGCTCAGAACGGCGTAGGCCTCGGAGCATTCTTTGAACTTCTCCTCGGCCTCCGGGTTGTTGGGGTTGCGGTCGGGGTGATAGACCATCGCCATTTTGCGATACGCGGTCTTGATCTCTCCGTCTCCTGCTGTCCGTGCGACGTTTAGAACTTCGTAGTAATCCCTTTTCATCGTCCCTGTCGCCATTGCCGCCTGTCCTGTCGGGGGTTAGCCTGCTTCTTCGGGCAACGCCTCCGGCGCCCGGAAAAGCCGAAATCTGTTCTCACGCTCGTTATGCCTCGCGCTGGGCCGCGTTGGTTGCGATTTTGACCAGGGCCGGCCGAAGAAGTTTGTCTCGCAACTTGTAGCCGCGGCGAATCTCCTCGATGACCTGATGGTCTGGGTATTCGATCGTTTCTTCGCTGCCCAGAGCCTCGTGAATGTGAGGATCGAACTGGGTTCCAACGGAGTCGACCGGCTGTACGTTCAGACCGCGCAGGGCTTCATCCATCTGTTTGACAATCAACTCCACCCCGCTCCGCAACTGCTCGACGGACCCCTGCGCTTTGAGTGCAAGGGCGAAATTGTCGAGCACGGCGAGAAAGGGTTCCACTGCCGACTGAACGGCATAGTCGCGGGCGTCCTGCTTTTCTTTGGCTTCACGCTTGCGGGCGTTGTCGAACTCGGCCTGCAGGCGGGCGAGGCGCTCCTTGAGCAAATCCCGCTCGCTCCGCGTGTGATCAAGCTGCGCTTGCAGAGCGGCTTGCTCGTGCGCGTCGAAGGGCACCGCATCACCAGCCGGCTCGTGGTCGACCAGATGAGGGCCATCCTGGCTTTCCGCATGCGCACTGGCGTGGGCCTCAGCCGTACCTGTTCCATAACCGTCCATCTCGGAATCCTCCATTACTCTTGCGTCCTTCTCATTGTTGCCCATCCGCGCCCAGCGCGCGAAACGGTCCG
>CAXTZL010000166.1:0-1320 GCA_964248555.1 uncultured Bryocella sp. | reverse complement strand
ACTCTTGCGTCCTTCTCATTGTTGCCCATCCGCGCCCAGCGCGCGAAACGGTCCGCCAAGCCCTGCTTCTCATCCGTCATGTTCCAACCTCATACGCCTGTCCCGGAGCCGAACATCAGATAAACCGAGCCCTCGCCGGGCCTGCGCTGTCCCGCTGCTGTCATGAATAGATGATTACCTTAGCCCTTGAGACTCACCTTGAGGCACCTCAGCGTCGTCAGGAGCCAGCACCCCTGCCCAGCGTCCTGTCGAACAGGCCGGCGACGTAGCCGACCGCGCCCATGGTGGCACTGTAGTCCATGCGCGTGGGTCCAAGGACGCCGATGGCCCCGAGCGTTTCGCCTCCCCGACGGGCGGGGGCGGCGACCAGAACCAGGCCGGCGAGTTCGGGAGCCTGTTCTTCGAGTTCAAAGATGACGCGAACGCTTTCATGGCGGGCATCAATGTAAGCGGCCAAGAGCGAGGCGACACGCTGCTTGGCTTCGAGAGCGATGAGGAGCTGACGCAGACGCTGGCGGTCTTCCCCCCAGCCGACCGCGCCGCCGAGCAGGTTGGCCATGCCTTCGATAAAGACGGTGCGCTCGGTTTCCGGTGCGGGGTTTGGCGGTACAGCCCCTGTCCACAGCTGCTCGGCGGCTTCCATCATTCGCAGATAGGCGGTGCGCTCGCGCTCGATGCGACGAAGCAGTTCGGCGCGAACGTGCTCGAGTTGCCAGCCGCGGAAGTGTTCATTGAGGAAGGCAGCGGCAGACTCGAGCTGGCTTGTGGAAAGATCTTCCGCGACGGCGAGGACGCGGTCGCGAACGGTGCCGCTGCGGCCGACGACGACGGCGAGGATGCGGCATTCTGTCAGGCGCGTGAAGTGGACGTGCTCGAGGGTGTCGGCGATAGCGAGGGCGCCGATGGCCACACCAACGCCACTGGAAAGAGCGGCGAGGACGCCAGAGGTACGCGACAGCATGGCTTGCGTGCCGGCCACGCCAGCCAGTTGCGAATCAATGGAGCTCTGCAGATCGGCACCGAGCCGAAGAACGCCGCCCGGAGATCCTGCATGAGACTGACCGTGCAGGCCCTGCACATAGAGGCGAAAGGCTTGGGCGGAGGGGATGCGGCCGGCCGAGGTGTGAGGCTGCTCAAGAAGTCCGCTCTCACTCAGTTGGGCCATCTCGCTGCGCACGGTAGCGGAACTGACCGGGGCTCCATCCGTTCCGAGGGAGCGCGCGATGGCGCCGGAGCTGACCGGCTCACCCGTGGCGATGTAGCTCTCCACGATCGCCGTGAGGATCTGCCGCTGGCGGACCGTGACACTCGCGCTCGAAC
>CAXTZL010000165.1:0-7256 GCA_964248555.1 uncultured Bryocella sp. | reverse complement strand
GCAGCAGATTGAAGTTCTGCATGTTGCGCGCACCTACCTGGAAGCAATCCACATACGGCAGCATCGGCTCAATTTGCGAGATCTCCATCACCTCGGAGATCACCAGAAGGCCGTGCTCATCAGCAGCATCGCGCATCAAATCAAGGCCGGGGATCCCCATGCCCTGAAAGCTATACGGAGACGAACGCGGTTTAAACGCGCCACCGCGAAGGAACTGCACTCCAGCCTCGGCGCACTGCTGTGCACTCAGGCGAATCTGCTCCTTGCTTTCCACCGAGCACGGTCCGCTCATGATCACAATCTCATCGCCGCCGATGACGACGCCATTGCGGAAGGTGATGTGCGTGCCCTCCGGACGAAAGCCTCGCCCGGCCAGCTTGTACGGCGAGCTGATGCGGTACGCCTGCTGCACACCCTTCAGCACGGAAAACTCCGTTACCTCAAAGTGCTGCGGCGTGCCGACACCGGCAAGAATAGTCTGCGTTTCGCCCGTGGTCCGATGGACGTTGAAGCCGAGTTCCACCATGCGTTCAATCACGGTTTGAATCTGCTCACTTGTGGCGCGGTCCTGCATCGCAACGATCATCACTGGAGTTCCCTCCCCGCGGCGGCCGATACGCCCGCACACGAATACCCTTCTGGCCTATGCTCCGGCCTTCCAAAAACATCTTGCCTACTTGTGTGTGAGCCGCTGCTGGCTTGCCGCGGAGCCCGTTCCCAAAGCCCCGCTGTCCACCCGCTGCAACGCGCGCATAACGTCCATGACGCGGTCATAGATGTCCTGCAGCTGTGCCGCCGTGAGCGGGCCGGGGTTGACGCTGCGCACGTGTTCGAAAACGGCCTGCTCGCGATTCGGCTCATAAATGGGCGCGCTGTTCGAACGCTTGAGCTGGCCGATGGCCACCGCTGCAGCGGCTCGCTCCGAAAGCAGGGCCACGATCTGCTCGTCCAACTCATCGATTTTCGTGCGCCAATCGCCAATCTCCATAGCTTTTCCTCACTGGGCGAGCCGTCAGAAAATGCGGCTCGCGAAATGTTGCAGTATCGGCAGAACCTGCCCGTCTGCGGCTGATCTAGATGATACGGGTTGCGGCTATCGATACTCACGCCTTTGCTCCCACCGGTCCCGCACCCGCCACGCCCCCGGCCTCAACGTCGCCGCTGAGACCGCTCACACTCACTTCCTGTTCCGGACTTTGCGCGCCTGCTTGCGTTAATACCTCACCGCCTCCACAGAGCTCGCGTACAAATTCGCCAACCGCCTTTGCAGCCTGTGCGGCGGGAGTCTTTTCCACGAGTCCCACAATGGCTGAACCTACCACCGCCGCGTCGGCAAACTCATTCACCCTGCGCACATGTTCAGCCGTGGACACACCAAATCCGAGGGCGATGGGTAAGTCCGTGAACTGCCGCAGGCGCTCAACAAGCGTTTTCGCATCCTCGGCCAGCGTGGCCTGTGTCCCCGTAATGCCAACACGGGAAATCGCATACACAAAGCCCCGCGAGTTCTCCGCGATCGCTTTCAACCGCGCATCGGGTGACGTGGGAGCAGCAAGAAACACCGGCGCAAGATCCTGTTCACGCATCTGCGCCAGGTAATCTTCCGCTTCTTCAACGATCATGTCGGTAAGCAGCACGCCATCTGCTCCATTGACTTTGGCTGCGGCGCAGAACTCGGCCAGCCCCATGCGCACCACGGGGTTCAGATAGCTGAACAGGATAAGGCCAGCCTCCGGACGCAGGCGGCGAAGATCAAGACAACAGTCCAGCACATCACTCAACCGTGTTCCACGAGCCACGGCCCGCTCGGAGGCACGCTGGATCACAGGACCGTCAGCCAGCGGATCACTGAAAGGTACGCCGAGTTCAATCACATCCGCGCCGTTGTCCAGCGCCGCCACGGCCATGTCACGCGTAGTCGCCAGGTCGGGGTCGCCGGCCGTGAGGTAAACCACAAGACCCGGCTTGTTCACAAAGGAGATCGGCATCCGGCTCAGTCCTTGTCCTTGCCTTCGATGGGCAGGCTCTGTTGTTTCACAAATGCTGTCCAGACTGCATGCCCGATAGAAGCAATTCGCTGGTTAATATTGTCCGGGCTGAGTCCGTCATAGATCAGCCGCTTCGTGTTCGGAAATACAAAGTACAAAACCGGTGGATCAATGCTGACATCGGTGAACTCGCTGCAGTGGCCACCTTCATCGTAGGCCGTGCAGGTGTTGTGGCCGAGGTTGGCGTGCAGCTTCATTGACCCCTCGCCAATCTTCGGCGGCGGTCCCACGTCACCGACGATGGCAAACTGCAGCCTGCCATCTTTGATCACCGCGGCGATGTCGCCCGTAGCCACGCCCGTTGTTCTTCGCAAATCACCAATGGGCAACACAATATAGGGCACACGCTCGGAGTCGAGGCTGATGTCAAGAACGGGATAACGCAGCGCCGTCTCCGGCTGGTTAGGAAACTCGTGCCGCTTGGATAATGTGGAGCCATCCGCGTCGATGGCCATCTTCCCATCGAAAAACAAGGTTCCATCCGGGAATTGCAGGATCACCGTATTGCGACTGGGATCCACCTTGCAACCCGGAGGCTCCTGCTGATCACAAGCGCCAAACCTCTGCGTCAAGTCGGGCAGAATCATCTGCGCTTTCGCAAAATCAATGCCGCGCAGCGTCGTTATATCGCTTGATGGGGCAGTGTAGGGCGCAGAGGCAATGGCTTGCACGCAGCAACCCACGCACAACATGGCAAACAGCCTGCGGGCATGTCTCGTCATCATCCCGTTGAGCATTCAGGCGGCCTCAGCCGGTGTTGTTTGCCGAATTAGCGCCTGCAGAACGGCCAAAGCCTCATCGCTGCTGAATCCGGTTCGCGTCTCGAACTCTGTATCGAGCTGGAGAACACACAATCCAAGGGCATCGCGGAGGTAGCCCGCCGTCTCACGCCCGACAAAGCCTTGCGTGCGTTCGTCCGCACGTAGGGCTTCGACGATGAACTTGAAGCGTTCTTCCGAGGTACCGATGGCTGCTTCGAAGTCCTCGACCTCCAACCCGTTGAGCACCTCGTTGGGCACGGTCCTCACAAGAAGGTCAAAGACATCGCCGCTGAGGAATACGAGCGGCTGCGATGTGCTCATGCACTCACCGCCGCGCCGCCGCCGAGATCCATCTCTCGAGTCAGGATGCCGATGTCCTTGTCGCCACGGCCTGAAACATTAATCATCAGGATTTTGTCTTTGCCCATCTTCGGTGCAAGCTTCATGGCTTCCGCCACAGCGTGCGCCGATTCAAGTGCGGGGATAATCCCTTCTGTGCGGCTCAGGAATTTCGTCGCTTCGAGCGCCTCATTGTCCGTTGCCGCGGTGTAAGTGGCACGCCCGGAATCATGCAGCATCGCGTGCTCAGGGCCCACGGAAGCATAATCAAGCCCGGCGCTGACCGAATGCGTAGTGGCCACCTGGCCGGCGTCGTTCTGCAGCACATAGCTAAAGGTGCCCTGCAACACGCCCGGCAGGCCGCCGCCGATCTTCTGGAAGCGTGCCGCGTGCTCCCCCAAAGCCGTGCCGCGGCCGCCCGCCTCAACACCAATCAGCTGCACTTTGGCATCGGGAATGTACTCATAGAACGCACCAATGGCGTTGGATCCGCCGCCAACACAAGCCACGATAGCGTCCGGCAGACGGCCCTCGGCTTCCAGGATCTGGCGCTTCGACTCGCGGCTGATCACCCGGTGAAAATCACGCACCATCGTCGGGTAGGGATGCGATCCAAGTGCAGAACCGAGAATATAGAACGTGCTGCGAACGTTGGTCACCCAATCGCGCATCGCCTCGTTGATGGCATCCTTCAGCGTGGCCGAGCCGGAAGTTACCGCGCGTACTTCCGCACCCAGCAACCGCATGCGAAAGACGTTCAGTTCCTGACGCCGCATGTCCTCCTCGCCCATGTAGACCACACATTCAAGGCCGAACAATGCGCACACGGTGGCCGTCGCCACACCATGCTGGCCCGCGCCAGTTTCTGCAATGATGCGCTGCTTGCCCATGCGCCGCGCCAGCAGTGCCTGACCGAGCGCATTGTTGATCTTGTGCGCTCCTGTATGCAGCAGGTCTTCCCGCTTCAAATACACCTTGGCACCGCCCAGAATGTCCGTCATGCGCCGGGCTAAAAACAGCGGCGTAGGACGGCCGCAGTAATCGTGTAAAAGGCCCGCAAGCTCAGCCTGAAACGCCGGATCCGCTTGGGCCTGCGCATAGGCCTCGTCCAGTTCCAGCAGCGCGGCCATCAGCGTCTCGGGGACGTAGCGCCCTCCGTAGGCGCCAAAACGGCCCGGCCTCGGAGTACCGGAGTTCGTGGCTTCCACTGGAATGTCTTTTTTCTCGTAAGTCTCGAGAACCGGATTCATGGTTTGCTCCGTACTGCCGTTATGAGACGTGTAGGCTCGAAAGCAAAACCGCGACCTGTTAAGGGTCGCGGCTCGGAAGGTGTTGAGGCTCTTACTTGCTGCTGCTTTGAGAGCTCAGACCGCCTTTGCCGCTACAGGACACCAGTAGCGGTACGGAAAGAGGAACGAGCTAAAGGAGACGAACTTCATCACTCTTGAGGGTATATCCACATACGATCGATGACAAGAGAGAGTGCGGGATTTCTACCCTGCAACATAAACCACGAGAACTGCGGCATCGGACTGGAGGACGCCGGGTGGATCCGCGCGAGTTCCGGACGTCTGACAGTTCAGGTCTTCGCGGCGCCAAGGAAGCGTTCCAGGAGCTCGGGGTCCTTTTGGCCCGGGCTTTGCTCCACGCCGCTCACGCAGTCAACTCCCCAGGGCTGCAGTGAGCGGATTGCTTCGGTTACGTTGCCGGCGTGAAGGCCTCCGGCGAGGAGAACCTTCAGTGTGTCGTTCTGCGACCGCTGAACAGCCTCGGCTAGAACGGGTCTGACTGCCTGCCAGGAGAAGGCGCGACCGAGGCCGCCAGACCGGCCGCCGCTGGATGCGTCCAGCAGGACGGCCCAGAGTGCGGCGTCCTGGAAGGCGGCGGCGAGACTTTTGGCAAGGGGAACCAGAGTCAGGCGCTCTTCCTGTCCGGCTTCGACGGTGAGAGCCTGGACAGTGAGGACCTCGACGGGAAGAACCTGGATAAGCCGGATCTTGGGGCCCAGCGAGGCCTGCAGCCGCGCCGTGAAGGAGGGGTCGTGGGGCATGTGCAGCTGTACTGCCGTCAGGTGGGCGAGCCGGACGGTCGCGGCGATCCTCTCCGCGTCGGGCGTTGTGAAGACGCCCACGCATTCGACTCCGGGGGGCAATTGGCGAATGATGGCCGCTGCCTGTTCGGCTGAGACCTGCCGTCGGCTCGGGGCGAAGATGAAGCCCAGCGCGTCAGCGCCGTGCTCTGTGGAGAGCACGGCATCGGCGAGGTTTGTGGTGCCGCAGATCTTGACCCACATAGGCTTCTCCGCGCGGACCGGCCGTTACCTGCCCGCAGCGGATTCCGGCTGGAGCAGTTGGTGTAGTGCGTCGCCGGGATGCGGTTGGCGCATCAGGCTCTCGCCGATGAGGAAGGCCTCGTAGCCCGCGCTGCGGAGGCGGTCCATGTCGGCGCGGGTGGTGATGCCGGATTCGGCTACGTGGACGGCGGTTGCGGGCAGGTGCTGGGCTAGATCGCAGGCGCGATCGAGGGAGACCTCGAAGGTGCGGAGGTCGCGGCTGTTGACGCCGAGGCATTCGCAGTCGAGGGCGAGGGCGCGGTCGAGTTCGGTACGGTCGTGCACCTCGCAAAGGACGTCCAGATCGCAGCGGCGGGCTTCGTCGCGCAGGGTGCGGAGTTCGCGGTCGGTCAGGGCGGCGACGATGAGCAGGATGGCATCGGCACAGTTGGCGCGGGCTTCTAGGATCTGGAAGGGATCGACGGTGAAATCCTTGCGCAGGCAAGGGATTCGGACGGCCGCGGAAGCTTGGCGAAGGTTTTCGAGCGATCCCTGGAAGAAGCGATCTTCGGTGAGGACGCTGAGGACGGCGGCGCCGGCGGCTTCCAGTTGGGGGGCGAGAACGGAAGGGTCCAAGTCGGCTCGGATGAGGCCCTTGGAGGGTGAAGCCTGCTTCAGCTCGGCAATGATTGCGGGGCCAGAAGCGGCTTTTGTGCGCAGCGCCTCGGCGAAGCCGCGGGGGAGGTGGTTGGCGGCCTCCCGCTCGAGGGTGCGGAGGTCGGCAGCGGCTTTCCGCTCGCGCACGACGTTGCGCACGTGATCGAGGATTTCGGGAAGGTAGAGGGTCCGGTTTGGAGCGGCAGCGGCCATCGTTTCTATGCTAACGGATTCTTCCCCCCCCTACTTTCCCTTCAAAGTCTTCATTTTAAGTTAGTTAGGTACAGACTTCAGGGCTAGCGACGTCCCCTTGCCGATGTTTTTCAGATCAGAGCCAACCTTTGTCCCTCAAGATTAGCGGTTTTGGAGAATTGGTGTGCAGCGGCGGCCGGGCCCCTTTTGCGGCGAGTTTTGCGACGGAACCGTATCCGGCGCGTCACAGGGGGTGTGAACTTCCGATTGAAACAAAATCTCACCACTCGTTTGTTGCACACTTTGGCTGTTTCCACGCTCGTCGTTGGGGCCTGCCCCGCAGGAGCCCAGGGGGCATTTCACCCCAACCCGCACCTTTACTCCGAGACCGCGGTGCCTTCGCAGCAGATTGCGGCGGCCGAGAGGCAGGCGCAGCGCGAGGGCAAGCACATTTTGCTGGAGTTTGGCGGGAACTGGTGCGGCGACTGCCAGGTGCTGGATTACCTCTACCACCAGGCTCCCAATGCGGCGCTGATTGCGCACGGGTACGTGGTGGTTTATATCGACATTGGGCATATCGACCGCAACCTGGATGTGGCGGAGAAGTACCACACGCCGGTGGACCATGGGGTGCCTTCGCTGGCGGTGCTGGACGCGCATGGAAGGCTGCTCTACGCGGAGCAGCCAAAGGAGTTTGAGCGGACGACGCCGGAGGCGCTGTATGCGCTGTTGAATCGGTGGAAGCCGGTGGGGGGGCGGTGAGTTGTTCGTTGTTGGTTGTTAGTTGTTGGTTGTGGTTTCGTCATGCCGTGGCGGTTGCTCTGGGGAGCGTTTCATTGCCGGGGCACAAGCCTTCTCCATGTTCCTTGCTCCGGGATTGAAGCGAAGCTGTGCTCCAGGCTGGCCCTGCTCGTGTAACTTCCGCTATTGCGACTTGGCAGGAGTAATCCTGAGGTGCGGTGGGCCAGCCTCCTCTAAGAGATGTTT
>CAXTZL010000164.1:0-7262 GCA_964248555.1 uncultured Bryocella sp. | reverse complement strand
GTCGGAAACAGGCCCACCACGGCGCTCGTACCCGCCGGCATGCGAATGCTGTTGCCCGTATCGGTACCGTTGCCCAGCATGGCCTCGTTAGAGGTCACCGCCGTCACCGTGCCCCCCGAAGAGCCGCCCGGCGAGAAGCGCACGTCATACGCATTGCCCGTACGCCCGAAGGCAGTCGAGCGATTGGTATCACTCGCAGCGAAGTCGGGCATGTTCGTGATCCCGAGAATCACGGCACCGGCTGCTCGAAGACGCGCGACCACGGTTGCATCCCGCGGCGCAACAAATTGGTGGCCGGGCAGCGCAAACCCCTCCCATCCATCCGTATCGATGAGTCCGCGCACCGCCGTATTCGCTTTGATCACGATCGGCACACCCCAAAGTTCGCCGTTTGGTCCATGCTCGGCGTCCTCTTTTTGCGCTGTCGCGAGGGCGCCGAAAACGTCGACCGTTTGCAGTGAGCGATACACGCCGTTGTAGCGAGCAATACGCCCGAGGTACCAGCGCGTGACCTGTTCCACGGTGTAGGTATGGTTGCGATAAAGCGCCTGCAACTCCGGGACAGTGACTTCCAGCAGGTCTTGATCCATCCGAGCCTGTTGTGCGGAATCCTGCACAGGCTGCCTTGCGGGCATCGCCAGAGGCGGCGCCGGCTTTGCCTTCCGTTGTGACCTGAGCGCCGGAAGGCAAAGCCGCAAACAGCAACACACAAGAAAACAGGCGAGCGGAGCGAAACATGAGGGTTTCCTGCTTCAGGGATGATTCCTTGTATCACGCCGGAAGACTTCCCGAATCTCGGTCCCCGCAAAACGAAAAGACTCGCCTGGGCGAGCCTTTTCGCAACCTGCGCATGTTAGAACCGGATGCCGAACTTGATTGGGATATAGGAGGTCGTGTTGCTGTTCTGGGGAAAGTAGTTGTTTCCCGTATAGGTCAGTGCGGTCGCGACGGTGTCTCCGGGCCGCGCGCTGTTGTCGATGTAGACGTACCGTACCTCGGCATAGAACTTCTCATTGGAGAAATGAGAGAACTTGTACGTCAGGCCAACTCCGCCATCAAAGCCGGGAGCATTGGAGGTGTAGTGGTCAACGTTCACATTCACGTCAAAAACATCACCATAGTAATCTTCCTCCTCAGACGGCAGGGTAAAGTTCGTGACCTTATGGTAGAAACCCACGCCGCCGGTCAGGTAAGCACCTAACCCCTCACCCGAGTAAATCTGGTACGTAGGCTGAACCGAGAAGTTCCAGATATGACTATTGGCATCAAGGTAGCCGGCGTACGAATTACTAATCGGGTCATAAAGGTATGCCTGTTGCGAGATAGCAGCACCCGTGAGCCCGAAGTGGTCATAGTCAAATTCGGCATTCAGAGCGAAGTGCTTGTTAAAATTCCGCCCGCCGCCGACCTGAATACCATAGCTCGTGGTCAGGTAATTCGAATTTGTTCCGACTGGAAGCGTCAGGCCAACGCCGGCATACGCTTCATATTTTTCCGAGCCATCCGCATTGGTATTTCCACCCCGATAGCGCGGTGCACCGTAGCGGCGGCGGCCATACTGGGCATTCACGCCCGGCAGACTGATTCCCTTCTCCAGTGAGGCAAGATTCAGCTGCGTTGCGGCGGAACCTGCGTCGGTTGCAGAGTCGCCATCCTGGATCGCGCTCGAGGAACTGACCTGCGAACTGGAAGAAGAACTCTTGTCCGACGTAGGGAAGACAGGAAGAAAGGCGGAGCGGTCCACCGCGGGCAGAGTGAAGTTCACCGCAGGCGTCGAACTTGGAAGCAGACCTGCAGTTTGGCCTGCGGTACCGGTCTGGGCAGCAGCACCAGTCCAGGCAGTGGTAGCCACAGCGGCCAGCGCGAGACTGCGACATACGGCACTCTGAAGGGAGAAAGGCGTAGACATCTTTGAACTCCTCATTGCGGGTGAGCCCCCAATCCATTAAACCCAAAAGGTTCGGTTTGTTGCTCCCGCGGTGATACTTCCCTCCTTGAGACGAGACTTCCGCCCACGAAGATGCAACCGGCCCGACTCACGCTTGCATTGCATGCAGGCGCCGGCTTCCCGCGCGCTGGCCCGTACACTAGGCGTTATGGCGATCGCTGACAACTTGCAAAGAGTTCGTGAGGAGCTCGCGGCTGCCTGCGCACGTGCCGGCCGCTCTCCGGACGCCGTGCGCCTGATGGCGGTCAGCAAGACGCACCCCGCCGAAGCGCTGCTCGAGGCCTACGCCGCCGGACAGCGCCTTTTTGGCGAAAATCGCGTCCAGGAGATGGCCGCGAAGGCGCCCGAACTTGCGGCGGTGGCGGACCTCGAGATGCACCTCATTGGTCCCCTGCAGAACAACAAAACCACCCGTGCCGCAGAACTTTTTTATGCCGTGGATACGCTCGATTCGGAAAAAACCGCCGCCCGGCTGCAGACCGCGGCTGCCGCACTCGGCCGCATACTGCCTGTTCTGCTGGAGGTGAAGCTGTCACCGGAGGAGACCAAACACGGACTCCTCCCCGAGGACCTTCCTGCGCTTCTGGAGGCAGTCTCCACCATGCCCAACCTGCGTGCTACCGGCCTGATGACCGTCCCGCCCGCGGAGGGAACTGCCGAAGCCGCACGGCCCTACTTTCGCCGCCTGCGCTCGCTGCGCGATGAAAATGCCCGGCGTTTTCCAGCGCTGACGGAGCTCTCCATGGGCATGTCCGGCGACTTCCCCGTAGCGATCGAAGAAGGCTCCACCACCATCCGCGTCGGAACAGCAATCTTTGGCAGGCGGGAAAACTTTGGGGCCTAGGCGGCTGCGTGGCGTCCCGTTCTAGTCAGTGGTGTGATCAGCGGCAGGGTCAGGGTCAAGCTCCCGGCGCCTCCCTCCCCGGCGCGCCTCCATCACGATTGCCAGGCCCGCCAGCGCCGTAGCCGCTCCGCCTGCAAAAAGACCAGCCATAAAACCAGCCAGCCGCACCTCATAGATCTTCGCTCCGTGCGCAAGAGCTTGCGCGATCACCAGGTGCGAGGTGGCGAGCCCCACCGCGATGAACACCGTAAGGAGCGCAACGGCGCGCCACAGCAGGCGGAGGGGGCACATGCGAGTTTGACGCTATACCCCGCGTGGGGCAAGCGTCCACTCCCCGCACCGGTCTACTCCCACTCGATGGTGCCGGGAGGCTTGGAGGTGATGTCATACACCACGCGATTGATGCCGCGAACCTCTGACACAATGCGGCTGGAAAGGGCACGCAGCACGTCACACGGCAAAGCGGCCCAGTCCGCGGTCATGCCATCCTCGCTTTCCACCGCGCGGATCGCACAGGTATAGGCGTAGGTGCGCTGATCGCCCATTACCCCCACGGTTTTTACCGGTAGCAGCACCGCAAAGCTCTGCCAAAGCTTCGTCGTGAGCCCCGCGCGCGCAATCTCCTCGGTACAGATCGCATCGGCCTCCTGCAGGATCGCCACGCGGTCGGGCGTGATCTCACCTAGAATACGCACGGCGAGCCCCGGGCCGGGGAAAGGCTGGCGTTCCAGGATCTCCGCCGGCATCTTCAAATCGCGGCCCACGCGCCGAACCTCGTCTTTGAATAGATCGCGGAGCGGCTCGATCAACTTCAGCTTCATATTCGCCGGCAAACCGCCGACGTTGTGGTGACTCTTGATCACATGCGATGGCCCGTGCACGCTAACGGACTCGATCACATCGGGGTACAGAGTTCCCTGCACAAGCCACGCGACCTCTTCGCCGGCGGAGCGCTCGGCCTCAAAGATCTCCTTCGCTTCGTCATCGAATACGGCAATAAACTCCGCGCCGATGATCTTGCGCTTCCGCTCCGGATCGCTCACCCCTGCAAGTTTCGAAAGAAATCGCTCGCTGGCATCCACGGCAACTACCTGCAGGCCCAGGCCCTCGCGCATGGTCTTCTGCACGGCTTCGAACTCACCCTTGCGCAGCACGCCATTGTTCACAAAAATGCACGTCAGACGATCCCCAATGGCGCGCTGCACCAGCACCGCGGCGACGGAGGAATCGACCCCACCGGAAAGCCCGCAGATCGCGTGCCCTGTCGGCCCGACCTGCTGCCGTATGCTCTCCACGGTGATGGAAACAAAGTGCTCCGGCGTCCAGTTCTGCCGGGCGCCACAAAGATCCACGACGAAGTTCCGAAGCAGTTCGGTTCCCTGCCGCGAGTGCACGACCTCCGGATGAAACTGCACACCCCACAGTCGTCGCGGCTCGTTCGCGATGGCCGCCACGGCATTGCTGGTTTTCGCAACCACCTCAAAACCTGGCGCGAGCTCCGCGGCGTGGTCGCCATGGCTCATCCAGACTTCCAGCGTCTGGGGCAGGCCGTGGAACAGCGCCGACTTCGCAACCACGGTGACCTCGGCATGCCCGTACTCGTGCGCCGTGCCGGAGACCACGCGGCCACCCAAATGGTGCGTCATGAACTGCAGCCCATAACAAATGCCCAGCGTAGGCAGGCCCGTCTCCAGCACTCCAGGATCAGCCTTCGGAGCCTCCGGATCATAGACTGAGGACGGTCCACCGGAGAGAATAAGCCCCCTCGGCTGCAAAGCCAGCACCTCGGCCAGCGGCGCCGTGCACGGGAGCACAACGGAAAAAACATCCAGCTCGCGTATGCGCCGTGCGATCAGTTGTGTGTATTGCGAGCCGAAATCAAGAATGACGATCGTGTCACTGCCAGCGGAGTTCACCTCCCTAGTCTACTTGCCTGCAATCCGGAAAGCGTTACGCTGAAAGGCAGAGACGGAGAGATTCGGATGGACGATCAAGCATCAGGAGTGTTGCCGAAGTTCCTTTTATCGGGCAATCCGATTGCAGGCTCAAACCTTATAGCGACTGCACTGCTCGGGGCGGCGATTCTCGCTCCCGCAGGATGCCACTCCAAGCAGAGCGCCCCCCGCGTGGGTGACAGGTTGCCCGTCACCTCCACCAGCAGCGTGGCGCTGCCCGGCGCCGTGGACGCAGCAGACGCGCCCAGGTCCCCCGACGTTGCCGAGCCGCGCGCCGACAATCTCGTCGAGTACCGTGATCCGGCGCACGCGGTCAGCTTTCAGTACCCCTCCGTATGGCGTCCCGCCTCCGGAACCGGCTATCTGGGAAATCCCGAGTTCGTCTCCGTAGCGCCCAGGCCCCTGGTCATGCAGCAGTTCGCATCCAAAGGCACCTACTACGCCGACACCGTGCTGCAGGCCCTCAGCTTCAGCTACACGGTAAAACAACCCAGCAACCCGGCGGAGTGCGCTTCCCTGCCCGGGAAAGCAATGCAAAATTCCGCTGAAAAGCCGTTGTTCGCTACGTACAACGGACTCCGCTACACGGAAGACAAGGGTGGCGACGCGGGCATGTGCCATTACCTCTCCGCCACGGTGGATACCGTGTTTAAAGCAGAAACCTGCTATCTCTTCGAGCGCGACACCATGACCGGCTGCCCTTACACGGAATCCCAGACCCGGCCTCGGCCTTTGACGCTAAGCGAAGGAAAAGCCCTGCAGCACCATTTGGACGCCATCATGAACAGTGTGCAGATCGGCAATATTCAGTAAATGCCTCGAGCCCTATTTCCCTCAACAATGCGAGCTCAACACGGGCTCCGGTCTTGGCCATCCGCCTAACTGAGGTCTTTGGAACGCGTATTGGTGACCGCGCCCATGATTCCCGCGCCAAGTAACAGAATCGCGACGCCAATCATCCAGCTCTGCGGAATGTGGGCAAGGTGGCAAACATAAGAACGCCTGCAATCAAAAGCAAGGTGCCAAGAGTATAGATACCGAACGACATGGATACGTGCTCCGAACTGAACGTGAACTCTGCGGTCTGCACCTACGATGCTGATTGCGAAAGTAGAAGGTGGCTTCTCTATGACTTCCTGTCGGCTGCAGGCAGCACGAGTGCGCGAAAGAAGCTGAGATAGGCAGCTCGTCGCACAACATGGAACAGGTCTAGGGCCATGAGGAACAGCACGAAAATCAGACTCCACCAGCCGACAAGGAACGCCGTCGATTCCTCACTGGCAAACGGCAAAGGCGTTGCGCAGAACACCATCGCCAAAACCAGCAATCCCACTTTCACAATGCCCATCACGAGATTGATCTCGATGAGCTTGGAACGCAGCTCCCGGTGACCCACCGCGGCGCGCAGACCGGCCGCCATGCCTCTCCCCTGCGCCATCAGGAACAGTGGTGCGGCATCCAGCGGCCAAACCAGAAGAGACCAGGCCAGAAACAACACCAGACTCAGCCCTACAACGAGCGCCGACAGCAGAACCAGATTCGGCTCGGCTCCACTTCTTGCGGGAGCGGTCACGGTATATCGTGCAGCCGCCACAATGCCCAGCAGCCAAAGCGCAAGCACGCCCGCAAGCAGTCCCAGGCGCACAAGTCCCAACAGGAGCACGGGACCCGGCGGTGGATGCAGTCGATGGTCCAGGCGACGCCAGATCGCACTTCGGCCGGCGGTCGAAGCCAGCGCCCAAACCATGAAGCTCAGCGGCAGCAGCCATCGAAGCAGAGGCACGACAAACGGCATCAGGTTCAGCATCTGTTGCCGTAGGGTCGCCATCGCCGCAACGGGCTGAAACACCGTCATCGCCCCCAGCGCATCGGTGTCCAGGTGAATACCATGCAGAGCATGGCCACCTCGCACGAGGGCCAGTGCGATCAACGGCACGCCAGCTGACCATCGCCATAGCAACTCAAGACCCGTCAGGCCCGGACGCTTCCAAACCAGGGCCATCACGGCCACAAAAGACTGCGTCCCACGCAGCGGCGCGGGCCCTGCGCTCCTTTCCCGGACTGCGTTCGTAGCTGAAATCTTTTTTCTCCAGGTGGCCAGGGCGGCTTCAACGCAGGACCAGATTCACCAGTTTGCCCTTGATCACAACCACCTTCACCAGCGCCTTGCCCTCAAGCCGCGCGGCGACCCTGACATCTGCGAGCGCGGCAGCCTTCATCCCCTCTTCGTCAGCTGCGGCGGGAATTTTGATGACCGTGATCAGCTTGCCATTTCCCTGCACCGGGACCTCGATCTCATCTTCCTTTACAAGCTCCGGATCGGCGATCGGAAAGCTCTGGCGCAGCAGTGGCCCGCTTCCGTTGCTCTGCTCCCAGAGCTCCGCCGTGATAAAAGGAGCAAACGGAGCCATCATCCGAATGAGAGCCTCAAAGATGTCGACGATCACGCGCGGTTCAAACCGGCCATCGTCAAACGCGGCTTCGTTCGCCGCAATCTCATTCACAAGAATCATGA
>CAXTZL010000163.1:0-7276 GCA_964248555.1 uncultured Bryocella sp. | reverse complement strand
CACAATGACGACCTTTGTTCGCTTTTCTGTCCTCGCCCTCGCCTTGGTAGGTTTCACCGCATCCACCGTAGTTTCTCACGAGCAGGCCAATGGTGCCCATGCCGGCAAGCTCGCGCCTTTAGTCGCTTCCGTTCCTATGTGCGGCTACAACAATGAAAACGGCTGCGTACTTCACTAGAATTGACCCCGAAAATTTTATTGTGGCTTATTCCCCGAGAGTTGTGTTATCACCAACTCTCGGGGAGCCATATGACCGGCGACAGTATTCTTAGAAGCTTTCTAATGGCTCAATTCACTTTGAGCGCTTTTGTGCTAAGCATTATCGCCTGGCGGAAAGTTTATCGATCCTTCGCTTCACTTGCGTCCTTCATCGCGGTGGTCGGAGCTAGCGAAGGCATTCACCTTGCCATTCTTTTCTACTGGCGCCCTCTCCATCTCCACCCGAGTTCAGCTTTCCACTTTATTTTTGTAGCTGACTGGGTGAGCCAGCTTCTGGAACTGTGTTTGGTCGTGGCTATTATATATGGCCTCTTTCGTGAGGCTATGCGCCCATTTCCCGGTCTGCACCAGATAGGCCAAATTGTGTTCCGATGGGTCGGAACTGTCTCCTTTCTCGTCGCGGCTGCGTTGGCTGCAGGACCAGAACTCTTCGTCAAGGGCAACACCTTGATCTCGATCTATAATCTGGTGGCTCCACGTTACCAGCAGGGCATCAACGTTCTGGTTCTCTGCCTTTTGCTTTTTGTGTGCTTCGCAATTAGGCCGCTTGGGCTTACCTTCAGAAGTCACATCTTTGGAGTAGTGCTCGGTCTGGGTGTTTACTCCACCTTACAACTCATCATGGCCGCTTGGCTTGCCGTGAAGGGCGGAGTTGACCTTTATTCACCGTTGTATGCGGTAGAGGCTGGAGGGGGCTGTGCTGCGCTTCTTATCTGGGGAGCTTACTTTGCCTTGCCTGAGCCGCAGCGCCGCATGATACTACTTCCTACCACTTCGCCTTTCTTTCATTGGAATCGAATCTCGGAAATTCTGGGTGATGCACCCGGTAGTGTCGCAGTGGCCGGGTTTACCCCGGACATGCTCGCTCCTGCGGAAATCGATATGCTCACGATGGCGATCTCCAATGAGGAGGCGTCAGCACGAGAGCGGGAGGTGGTTTCAACCGGTCAGGGTACTTCAAGGGGGATTGCGGAGTTGCCGGCGCCTTCAGAGGCTGCTTTTGCGCTTTCTCGTTAGCTACCGGTTTTCATGGATCCCGTAACGCATCTGCTTACGGGTGCCTGTCTGGCGAGGTCCGGTTTTCATCGCAAGCTGGCGTATGCGACGCTGGCGACCTCTGTTGCGGCGGAGTTTCCGGACGTTGATACGCTCTGGAGTCTTCGCGGGCCGGTTTCCGGTTTTCAGCATCACCGGGGAATCACGCACACCTTCCTCGGTGTGCCGTTCGAGGCCGGATTGCTGCTGGCTGGCGTTTACCTCTGGCACAGAATGCGCCTTCGACGTGACCTGAGGACTGCCGGGCCCGCACCGCCGCGTTGGAAAGACGGGCCGCCGCCGCGTTGGGGTGCTCTTTACGGCTTGATTCTGCTGGGTTTGCTCAGTCACCTGCTGCTGGATTACACAAACAGCTACGGTCTGCGACCCTTTTTCCCCTTCAACGATCACTGGTATGCGGGCTCCATCGTGTTTACCTTCGACCCCCTGCTTTTCACGCTGCTCGTAGTGGGTCTTTTGATGCCGGCTCTGTTCGGTCTCATCAACCGAGAGATCGGGGACCACCGAAGGGTTGTGAGTTCCGGCTGGGCCCGGGCTGCACTCGCCGGGGTACTGCTTTTCTGGGCCGTGCGCACCTATGAGCATGGGCGAGCGATGGCCCTGGCTCAATCGACATCTTTGCGGGCTCCAGCCGATGAGTCTGCGAACGCTGCCACGGACGATGCCGGTTCCCAGATCACAGTGCCGGAGCCGCCGAGGCTCCTGATGCAGGCACAACGAGCCTTAGCCAGTCCCGATCCGCTGAGCATTTTCCGTTGGTATACCACCACGGATTTCGGTCCGGCTTACCAGATGGGAACCGCAGACAGCCGGCTCGGCACGCTGGAAACGGGCCGTTTGCTGATTAAGCCTGCGCCCTCGGCCGCTTTATCGGCGGCCGAGAGAAGCCGCCTGGGCAGAATTTACCTGGATTGGTCGCCAATGCCGTTTCTGCAGGTGGAGAAAGGGGCGATGCTTCCGGAGAAGTTCCTCGACAACCGTAGTGTGCAAGTCGTTCGCTTTGAGGATCCGCGATTTATGGGAGGAACGTCGTTGTTGCAGCGGGGCAGCTTGCCGCCCCTGACTGGCAAGGTGGTTCTCGGGCCTGCGAACGGCGTAGTGCTGGAAGGTGTGGACGGTCGTTTCGGGCGTTAGGCTCTCCATTTCAATGGAGAGGGATTCAAACGGTAGGATAGGCTAGGCCGGCTATAGGCCTGTAGTACTTGTTCTGCTGGATCTCGAGGAGAATCATGATGCCTTTTGTTGTTCTTCTGCTGGCGGCCCTGTCCCGTCTGGTGCCTCATGCACTGCATGGAGTTGGACTGAACTTCACGGCTGTCGGCGGGGGACTGCTGTTCTTCGGAGCGAGACGCTCCCCCTGGTTTGCGGCTTTGGGGGCCGGGGTCATGGCCCTGACGGATGTCTACCTGACACACTATGTGTACGGTCTGCCGTTTCACCTGCACGCTTACCTGTTGACCTGGGCATGGTATGCCGGAGTCTGCCTCCTGGGTACCGCGATGCTGCGGCGCACGACGGCACTGCGAGTGGCTGCCGCTGTTTTCTGCTCGGCGACCAGCTTCTTTCTTCTGAGTAATCTGGTCGTCTGGATGGGTGGGGGCCTTTATCCGCACAGCGCGGGCGGACTGCTGGCCTGCTACGGCCTGGCCGTCCCGTTCTATGCCAATGACCTGGTTTCGACCGGGGTTACCTGTGCCGTGCTGTTTGGTTTGCCTGCCGTGGCGAGGCAGATGGTCGCAACATGGCGTCGGGAGATGGAGCGAAATGAGCCGCTTCACTGATGCTGACACGCTATGGGCTTCCGGCCGCTTTTCCGGGAGCCGCCCGCTGATTTAACGATGTGCCCGACTATTCTGTGGCGTTTGTTTCTTCAATGGGCAGCACGACACCCCGGCGACGATCGAAGACGCGGCGCACGATATAGAAAACGATGGCGAGGAGAGCAAAGACCGCGACACCGATAGCCACACTGAGATGGTGGTGGACGGTTCTCTGCAGGCTGTGAATCAGCGTAGGTCCGAACCAGATCGTAAGCAGGGAACAGACCAGAAACTGCGTCAGCTTGCCCAGGAAAATAGCCAGAACGAAGGGCGCGGCTTTCATTTCGAAGACGCCGGCAGCAAATTCAAAGAGCTTCAAGGGCGTGGGCGGCGGCAGCATCGCCGGGATCAGGATGGCGAAAAATTCCTGCCGCTCGAAACGGTCGCGTATGCGCTCGTAGCGCTCCCGGTTCACGCGTTTGAGTAGAAACAGCTCCCCGCCGGCGCGCCCGATGAAGAAAGGGACGAGGGAACCGAAGGCCGAGGCTGCAGCGGCCACAAAGCAGTAGAGCAGGAAACGATCATGGTTCGTGGCCACGTAGCCGATCACAACGCCGTCCATGGAAACCGGAATCGGAATCAGGGCGGAATCGATCAGGGCAAGCCCGCCGACACCCCAGACGCCGAGGGGCTTCATGTACCGCAGCAACGTCGTCGAGAACTTGTGCAGAAGAACGATGGGACCGATGATCACTGCCTGTCAGTTTACGACGGCCAGGCAGGAGGCTTGTGGTTGGACCGTTCCTGGCTTGATGCCGCGCAAGTAAGGGGTGCGAGCCGGTTCGTTGCAATGCCTGCTTTGCGGAGAATCCGGTGTCAGTGATTTGTCTGGCCAGCCAGCAGATCCAGGGCATGGGGGAGAAGGTGCAGGACGGCCTGGAGTGAACCCACAGCTCCGGCAGGACTACCCGGCAGATTGAGGATGAGGCAATTGCCGGAGATGCCGCAAATGCCACGGCCCAGGGCAGCGAACGGGGTTTGCCGGGCACCCTCTTGGCGAATGAGCTCGGCGAGACCTGGAACAAGACGTTTGCAGACCGCAAGCGTGGCCTCGGGGGTGTTGTCGCGTGGAGCCAGTCCGGTGCCGCCGGTCGTCAGAACCAGGGACGCCTGGCTTGCGGCTTCGCGAAGGCTATCAATGAGAATGGGGAGGTCATCGGGCACGATGCGCGCGGCGAGCAGCTCTGCCCCGGTGGTTTTGAGAAGGGCCGCGAGCGCGGGGCCGGAACGGTCAACCTGTGTGCCGGCAAAGCAGCGGTCGCTGGCGGTGAGCACGATGGCAGTGCGGCCGTGGAGCGAGGGGGGCATGGGCCCAGCATAGCGGAGCGGAATCGCTGTCTGGAAGTGCACCCCCGAGGTGGAGGGTGAGAGGATGGTACGGCAGGAAGGCCGGTTCTCAGAAGGCCGGTTCTCAAATGATCCGCAACCTTCTCTGGTTTTCGATCGTCAGACGGTAAGCGAAATCTATGGCAGCTCCCCACCCAACCCCGACCGACGAAACCGAGCTGCGCCCGCCTGACCCGTTTTCAGAACCGGAACGACCCGGTGCCTCTGCGAAAAAGGCACCGGAGGTGAGGTCAGCCGAGCCGGTGGATCCGGATGCGCCGCTCTCGTTCGTGCCCCACATGCCGCTTGAGCAGACCGAGCGACCCCAGCCGCTGCGAATTCGCACGGGGCGCCACGGAGAGTTGGAAGAACACGAACTGATTCGCCTCCTGGATTCAATCGAGGATGAGCGGGCGCGTTCCCGGTTTCGCGAGTCAGTCTATATTTCGATTTTCGTCTGGATGGCGATTGCGCTCATCGCGCTTTTCGGTCCCAGGTATCTCTGGCACGCGCCGCGGCTGGTGCTGCCGTCCGAGGTGTTGCGTGCGCGTGAACTGACGACCCTGACCGCGCCAACCCTTAGCGTTCCGCACCTGAATGCGGCGCCGGATTCGCATACGCTGGAGCATCTGCGTTCCACAGAGCCCAAGATCGCGTCGCCCCGTCCTGCTGCACCGGCGCCGCGGGAGGAGCCCAGGCCGGAGCCGCGACCGACGCCGCCTTCGCCTTCGGGGCTGAAGATTGCACCGGCAACCGCGCCGCCCAACCTGCCAATGACGTCCGCACCAGAACCGCAACCTGTGCCGCGCCGGCCGACGCCGCCGGTCGTGGCGGATGCTCCAACACCCCAGCCCTCGGCGCGGCCGAACTTTAATACGGGTGGGTCCTCGGCGAGCGACATGATCGAGAATGCAGTGCGGACGGCCAGGCCGGGCGGCAATGGCGGCGGTGGGATTCGCAGCAATAGCAGAAACGGCGATGTGGGAATGGGGCCCGCCGAGATTCTTTCCGACACGCAGGGTGTGAACTTTAACCCCTATCTGCAGCGCATCTTGCGCGAGATTTACGACCAGTGGATTCCACTCATTCCGGAGGAGGCGAGGCCGCCGCTGAGTAAGTCCGGAACCACATTGATTCGCTTCAAAATCAACCCGGATGGGAGCATTGGCGGTGTTTACCTGGACGGGTCCACGCACGATTCGGCCCTGAACCGGGCTGCGTGGGGTTCGATCACGGGTGTGGGCCAGTTCCCGCCGCTACCATCGCAGTTTCATGGACCGAATCTTGAGTTGCGCATTCACTACCTTGTGAATGAGAAGACCGAGTAAGGCATGCCGTTGCGTCATCCGCAGGGCGCTGAAGGGCTCACCATCGAGCGGGAGACGGCACGTCAGGTGCGGAAGGCTAGGGCGCCGTCGCTTTCCCGCTCAGCGGAGCGAGATACTAACGATCGGAAGCGCTACCGGGAAGAGCGGGAGTTGGCCGAGCGGCGCAGCATGTTGCGTGGGCTCATCCTGCTGGCGGTGATTGTAGCCCTGATAGGGATGGCGATTGGCGGCTGGGAGCGGGCATTCCCGGCCGGCTGGTGGCGGCAGTGGTGAGGCCCGGACGGCAAGCTGAGATGACATCTCAGGCCGGGAACTGAGGGCGACTACGTGGAATATCCGACATGCCCGCTGGTCGTTGTGGCGGGTCCGACAGCTAGTGGCAAGACGGCGCTTGCGCTTTGCCTGGCTGAGCAGTTCGGCGGGGAGATCCTGTCCTGCGATTCGGTAGCGATCTACCGCGAGTTGGACATTGGATCGGCAAAGCCGTCGGCAGCGGAGCGGGCCCGGGTGCCGCATTATGGCCTCGATGCCCTGAATCCTGACGAAACGACCACGGCGGGGGACTACCTGCGCCTGGGGCGGTCGGCGCTCGGCGCGATTCGTGACCGAGGCAAGCTGCCCATCGTGGCCGGAGGAACGGGGCTCTATTTGCGGGCGTTGCTGCAGGGCCTGGCACCCTCGCCGCCGCGGGACGAGGAGCTTCGAGCACGTCTGCGAGGCTTGGCTGCGCGCCGGGGCCAGGGGGCGTTGCATCGGCTGCTTCGGTGCGTGGATCCCACGGCCGCCGGGTTGATCCATCCACATGACATACCCAAGCTTGTTCGCAGCCTTGAGGTTGCAATGCTGGCGCGCAGTCCGCAGACGGCGCAGTGGGGGGCCGGAAGAGAGCCGCTACAGGGATTTCAGGTGCTGCAGCTTGGGCTGGACCCGCCGCGAGCCGCGCTGTATCGCCGTATCAACGAGCGGGCTGCGGCGATGTTTGGGCAGGGGCTGCTGGAAGAGACTGCTGGCGTGCGGGTACGCTACGGCGAGGCGGTGCGCTCGCTGGGGTCGCTAGGGTATGCCCAAGCCTGCGCTGTTCTGGACGGTCGGCAGGAGTTGCCTGCCGCCATTGCCGAGGCCCAGCAGGGCCATCGGAACTACGCAAAGCGGCAGCTGACATGGTTTCGCCGGGAATCCGGGATGTGTTGGCTCAGAGGGTTCGGGGATGAGCCGGGCATTCAGCAGGAGGCGGTGCGGCTGGTTGCGGCTCACCTGAAGGCCACCATGGTTCAGCAAGATAGGGCAGAGCATCCGAGAAAAGAACTTTCCGGAGCAGCCGGGAAGGTCGGGGGTGAGTTGAGTTGAGTATTCGGATGGACAAATGGCTGTGGGCGGCCAGGTTTTTCAAGACGCGGGCGATTGCGGTGAAGGCCTGCGAGCTGGGGCGCGTAAAGAGCAACGGCCAGCCGGCCAAGCCGGCGCGCGAGGTAAAGGTGGGAGACCGGCTGGAGGTCACCACGGATGGCGGCCTGTTCAGCGTGGAAG
>CAXTZL010000162.1:0-7285 GCA_964248555.1 uncultured Bryocella sp. | reverse complement strand
TTTTGGTGCCGGGAGGGGGGGTCGAACCCCCACGAGGTTGCCCTCGGCGGATTTTGAGTCCGCTGCGTCTGCCAGTTCCACCATCCCGGCGCCTTTTCGAGTGTACCGTAAAGCCTCAACCTCGGCCTACTAAAGAGACCACTTACTGCATGGTCGAGACGGGCCGCAGCGAGGCCAGTTCCATCGCCGCCGCCACGGCGCTGCGGGCGTGAAAACGTAGGTTATCCACCGCCATCCATAGCCAATACGCCGTTTCACCGCCACCTGCTTGCTCCGGCGTCACCGCAATCATAAGGTCTCCAGATTCAACAACCGCCGTATTGCTCGGAAGGGTTTCTTTTTCGGCCTGCATAACCCCGCCGCACAACACTTCCCGTAGCTGCTCCAGTGACGCGCCCTTCGTCAAGGTGACCAAAGCGGAGCTGGTGTAACCGTGAAACACGGGCGCCTGAATCAGTTGAAAGTGAACCCGCCCAGCCACGGCTCCAAGCAAGGAGGTCATCTCCGTCCGTATGGTCATGGCCGTGCCGCGAAGATCTACCCTGGCTGCCTCACCCAGCGTACTCTGCAGATTGAAAGCCACCTGTGAATCAAAGACTTCTTTCGGAACGCTTTGAAACGAAAGCAGGCTCACAGTCTGCTGGTGCAGTTCATCGAGAGCCTCACGGCCTGCCTGCGACGCCGGTTCCAACACGGTGGCCACGAGGGAAGCGAGGCCAAAGGACTGCTCCAACTGCTGCGCCAGAACCCCCAGCATGAGAGAAACCGGGTGTGGCACGGCAACCCCGACCGTCGTCAAATCGGGTTTGGTTCCCCCCGCCAGCCAAGGGCTGCGCACCAGGAAGTTCTGCTGACTGCCGAGTGCCCCCGTCAGGTCAACAACAGCTGCTCCTGCGTCGCGCGCCGATCCGCCCAAGGTGCGGGCAGTCTCGGCATCTCCGGCAAAGAACACGAAATCCATGCCCTGCAACGCCTCCGGACTGACGGGCTGAATCACCACCGGCTCGTCTCCGGCTACGGAGAGCTGAGTTTCCTCGCCTTCCCCGACGTCAAGCAATCGAATATCCCACACCGCGGCGGGCGAACTGTTGAGCTCTTCCAAGAGCTCTTTGGCAAGGACCGAAGTGGCTCCGACTACAGCGGCGCGAATCTGCTTTGTTGGCATAATCACCTGAAAATTCTGATGCTAACGCGACGCCGCGGATGCAGCATGCCGCTGCCAGGAATAGGCCAGCCGTGCGAAGACCCCGGACAGCAGGTATAGCATGGCGAGCACGATCAGCGCCCACTCCGATTCAAAAACCAGCACGGACGCAAACAACGCAATGAGCGCCAGCAACCGTCCCGGCCGCCGCTGGTTGAAATCCAGCTCCTTGCCGCTCCAGAACCGCCAGCTACTCACCATCAGAAAGCCGACCAGGGCAATTAACCCGAGCCAGAGCAGACTCAACCAGCCGTTGTGAATAGGCGAGCCATTTTCAAAATGAACGACCGCCGCCACCACCCCGGCCCCGGCCGGGATAGGCATCCCTACAAAGTATTTGCGCCCCGGACGCCCCGGGTTCCTTGGCTGCGGGTTCACGCTGATGTTGAAGCGCGCCAGGCGACAGGCCCCGCAAATCAGAAAAAGAAAACAGATGACAGTACCCAGATTCAGCAATCTGCCCGTCAGCAGCGGCGAAGCCCAGGGCAGAACGTGTCGCACGCCCCACAAATAGGCCAGCAAACTGGGCGCCACCCCAAAGGTCACCACATCGGCTAACGAATCCAGTTCCTTTCCAAAGGCACTGGAGGTGTTCGTCATGCGCGCAATCCGCCCATCCAGGCCGTCGAACACAATCGCAAACAGAATCGCCAAAGCAGCCCGATCAAACGAGTCAGCGTCATTAGTGGACGAACCGCGAATACTCTCGATAAAGCTGTAATAACCGGCTGCGATATTCCCGCAGGTAAAAAGTGACGGAAGAACATACATGCCGCGACTTGCTGCCGGACGCTGTCGCTCTGGACCGACGGCCTCCATCAGAGCGTGTCGCCTGTGGTGGTACCAGGGCCTGCGTGTGCCGGGCTCGCTCCGTTCGACACGAACGACGCCAGGACGGAGCTTCCGCCCTTCACCCGATCGCCCGAACGCACCCGCAGCTCAACATTTGCAGGTAGCAGGACGTCCACACGCGAGCCGAATTTAATCAGGCCCATGCGTTGCCCACGCTCCACGCGATCCCCCTCGCGCACGTTGCAAAGGATTCGTCGCGCCAGTAAGCCGGCAATCTGCTTGAAGCTGACGCTGTACTCCCCCGTGTCGATGGTCACAAGCGTCTGCTCATTGTGCACCGCGGACTCGGCATTGAGCGCATTCAGAAACTGCCCTTCGCGATACTCCGCCAGGGTCACGGTTCCGCTCACCGGAACGCGATTCACATGCACATCAAAAACGCTCAGGAAGATGCTGATCCGTACCCGGCTCCCTGCGGTTGTCTCGATCCATTCCGCATCTTCCACTTTGCCGTCAGCGGGAGAAACGATCAGTCCCGCCCCGGTCGGAGCCTTGCGCGAGGGATCCCGGAAAAACCACACCATAAATGCCGCGATGAGCAACGGCAGTGCCGTCAAGGCGACAAAATGCGTGCCGTACCAGACGATCACCGCAACCAGAATCAGGGCTACGCCGTAGAGGACTCCATCTCGAACCATCGCTGCCGATTATACCGTCCCGCCCGTTTCCTCCGGTAGTCCAACCGCAGCTCCACCACCAGGCTCCCGCCCCATCAAAAGGGCGTCTTCGGACGGCTCACGATAGTAAGCTGGCCGACGCCCCTGCACAGCGAAGCCGGCCCTCTCATAAAGCGCTACAGCCCCGCGATTACCTTCCCGTACCTCAAGCAGCGCACGGCCAAACCCGCTCTCCGCAGCCAGGGTCAGCCAGCTCCAAAGCAGGGCAGTTCCAGTTCCCAGGCGCCGCCGCGCGGGCGCAACCAGAAGCGATTCCAGCTCCGTCTGCCCATGAAGGCAGGTCGCCACAAGGACACCCCAAAGCCCATCCTTCTCCTCGGCGGCAACCAGCAGCATTCGGTGGTCTTGCCCTCGCTGTAAGTAGCTCCGCCATACCTCCGGCGCCCAGCCTGGTGCATCCGGACACAAGCCGATCAGACGCGAAAGCTCTGTGAGATCTTCCGGTCTGCCCCGTCGAATCGCTACTCTCATATCAAGGTTCACAACGGCAAAGTGTCCTTCCCTACAGGGCGCCCGCCTGTCTATAACCAGCTTGTCGATAAATGGTGCTCTCCTCCCGCACATAATTCGCGTCGATGTGCTCCACATCGCTGCCTCCTCGCGCCAGGCATCGCAGCACGGGATTCATGGCGTGGGCTGCCGTGATCTCAAGCAGATGCGTCGGTCCGCCCGCCTCCAATCGCCGCAACAGATCCACGGAGTCAACGGCCACACTGCTTCCCGCCCGCAACGCGAACAACTCCAGATCGCTCACCAGCCGCTCGGAAAACCCGTTCGCTGCCGCTATCCTGAGATAGACCTGATCTCGTCCGGCGCGGGTCGCAGCAAGCACGCTCCCTCCAGCCGCCTCGGCCAGAACCGCCAGGCGCGATACCGCCGCAAGTGGCAGGCCGGTGGCTTCACAAAGTCCCTTGGCAAGCCCAAGGCCGAGACGGACGCCAGTAAACGATCCTGGCCCATGCACCACGCCAACGCCCGCCAACCAATGCAGTTCCACTCCCACCTCGGTCAGAATCTCTTGTACAGTCCCGAGCAACTCACTGGAAGCAGAGCGCGGCGGCAAGCGGCGCTCCCGCAGAACGCAGCCCCCGTCAATCAGGGCAACCGAGGCCACCTCCGCGCAACTGTCCAGAATCAAAACCATCGATTCGCTCACAACTTATCTCCACATCGCGGACGGAGTTTAAACACAGAGCCCACCGCGCTCCGCGTCCGTACCTGTCGGCTCGCATCTAAATGGGGTGCATCGAGAGCTGAACATTCTGACATTCCTCAGTGGTGACCGAGCCATCCGCATCTCGGCCCACGAACTTGGGCCGAGTGCTGACCAAAAAGCGAACTCTCGTCCCGCCATCGTCCTCTTGCACGGTTCGGGCGGCAACACAGATCGCTGGAGCACGCATCTCGGTCCGGTATTGCAAGCTGCCGGCGTTCACCTCTATGCACCCCATTACTTTGAACGCACAGGCACACAGCGAGCCGACCAGGCCACGATGACCGACGGGATTCATGTCCCACTGTGGCTTGAAACCATCCAGGACTCGCTGCGCTTTGTGGGCTCGCGTCCCGGCGTGGATCCGAGCCGGATCGTCATTGCAGGAATTTCCCTGGGCGGCTTTCTGGCAATAGCGCTCACCGCGCAAATGGCATCCTCTCCGGAAGCCACAGACCAGCCTCTCCCGCGGGCTATTATCGAGGTCTCCGGCGGCCTCGTCCCGCCGTACGACAGTCTGATCGCAGCCAGCTTTCCACCAACACTGATCCTGCATGGGACGGAGGATGCGGTGGTTCCAGTCAACTTCGCTCATGACCTCGCATCCAGACTCGCAACTCTTAAAGTTCCGCACCATACCGAGCTTCTTCCCGGCGAGGGGCACTGGTTCAGCCCTGCCGCGTGGCCTCGTATGTTGCTTGCCGTCTCCTCCTTTCTTCAACCACTACTCACGTAAGTGTTAACCATTGGAGCCAGGGCAGCTTCGCCCTGGCTCCAATGGTGCAGGAACTACGCCACATTGGCCAGCATCTCTTCGCGAACTTCCTCGTCATGCACAGCTTCCCTAGGCGTCTTCGGCAGCGCTACCTCGAGAACATCTTCGATACGCGAAGCATAGTGAATCGTGACGCCTTCGATCTGCTCGGTCGAAAGGTCCTCCTCCACATTGGCCCGGACATCCTCTGGAAGAATGACATCGCGAACCCCGGCCCGTTTTGCCGCTAGGAACTTTTCCTTGATCCCACCGACCGGCAAAACATTGCCGCTCAACGTGATCTCACCAGTCATCGCCAACAGCGGCCTCACTGGAGTATTGGTAAGTAGACTGACGATCGCGGTCGCCATCGTGACACCCGCGCTCGGCCCGTCCTTGGGAATCGCGCCCGCCGGAACGTGGATGTGCAGGTCGATATCTTTCAGCACGTCCTCGTCCAGTCCGAGATCAACCGCATTGGATCGCACCCAGGTGAGTGCCGCTTGCATGGACTCCTTCATGACGTCTCCGATTTGACCGGTCATCGAGAAGCCGCCCTTGCCTTTCATACGATTCGCCTCGATGAAGAGCACATCGCCACCCACCGGGGTCCACGCCAGCCCGACAGCGACTCCGGCACGCTTTGTGCGCTCCGCAATTTCCGTATCGACCCGGACCTTAATTCCACCCAGGAACTCGCGAACCAACTCGGGCGTAACCTCCAACTTCTCGCCGGTCTCTGGGTGTAAATCGCCTTCGGCTACCCGGCGCGCTGTTTTGCGCGCCACGGTGCCGATCAACTGCTCCAACCTGCGTACCCCTGCTTCCCGCGTGTAGTGCCGTGCGATCAGGCTCACAGACTCGGTAGGAAATCCAAGTACCTCCGGCTCCAGCCCGTTCTCCTTCACCTGACGTGGAATCAGGTAACGCTCCGCGATGGCCACCTTTTCCTCCTCGGTGTAGCCCGTCAATTCAATAATCTCCATCCGATCCAGCAGCGGCGCCGGTATGGTATCCAGCTGGTTGGCGGTGCAGATAAAAAGCACCTTGCTCAGATCGAAGGGCTGGTCCAGGTAGTTGTCACGGAACGTATTATTCTGCTCCGGATCGAGCGTCTCCAGGAGTGCAGACGCGGGGTCGCCACGGAAGTCACGTCCCAGTTTGTCAATCTCATCCAGCATAAAGACCGGATCGTTCACCTCCACCCGCTTCAGGTGCTGGATAATCTGGCCCGGCAACGCCCCGATGTAGGTGCGCCGATGACCGCGAATTTCCGCCTCGTCATGCATGCCACCGAGAGAGATGCGAGAAAACTTCCGTCCGAGCGCCTTTGCGATCGAGCGGCCTAACGAGGTCTTTCCCACGCCCGGAGGTCCAACAAAGCAGAGAATCGGCCCCTTCATGTCCGGCTTCAACCGGCGAACGCTGAGGTAGTCCAGAATGCGGTCCTTCACCTTCTTCAAACCATAGTGATCGGCGTCCAGCACCTCTTTCGCCTTGCGGATATCCACAGATTCAGACGAACTCTTGCCCCAGGGCAGCACCGCCAGCCACTCCACATAGTTCCTTGTCAGTGAGTAGTCTGCCGCGGCCGGGTTCATCCGGCTAAGCCTTCCAAGTTCCTTCAGTGCATCCTTTTTTGTCTCCTCCGGCATGCCGGCGGCTTCAATCTTCTCGCGCAGATCGGAGATGTCCTTCTGGGTATCGTCCTGATCCCCTAGTTCCTTCTGAATGGCCTTCATCTGCTCGCGCAGGTAGTAGTCCCGCTGCGAATGCTGCACGGAATCCTGTACTTCGCTCTGGATCTTGTTGCGCAGCTGCTGCACCTCAAGTTCCTTGGCAAGTTGCGCGTTCAGCTTGTCCAATCTCACCTTAAGGTCTGTCGTCTCCAACAGCTCCTGCTTCTCATCCGTGGTCAGAAATGGCAGATTCGAAGCAATAAAGTCGGTCAAACGAGATGGCTCGTCGATATTGATTGCAATCGTCTGCAGATCGTCGGACAACGTCGAGGAAGAGGTCACCACCTCCTGGAACTGGGCCAGCACATTGCGCTGAAGCGCCTCCAGTTCAGGCGACACCTCGGAGGCCACCTCGGCCAGCGGCTCAGCCTCCGCCGTCAGGTACGGCTGTGTCTGCGTAAACGCTCCAAGACGTACACGCTCCGTTCCTTCCGTGAACACAAACAGACTCTGGTTGGGCATTTTGACCACTTTGTGGACTGTCGCCCGCGTCCCTACCTCATGCAGGTCGGTGCTCTCCGGCGTGTCCTGCCGGGCGTCCTTCTGTGCCACTACCAGAATCGTCTTGTCCTCACCAAGCGACTGAATCAGCTGGATGGAGCTCTCGCGCCCTACCGTGAGAGGAAGGACCTGGTGCGGAAAAAGTACCGTATCTCGCACAGGCAGAACGGGATACGAGTGACCGCGGCTCTCACCGGTCAGAACTTTGCCCTCCGAAGGGCGAATGACACTTACGAATTCATTTGGCATGTTGAGCGCCTCTCTATCAACTTACATGCATCTGATGCAGTCTGATCTGGCCTGGTCGCAAAAGAGGCGGGGCCACCTCAAATCGGAAAAGGACAC
>CAXTZL010000161.1:0-7314 GCA_964248555.1 uncultured Bryocella sp. | reverse complement strand
ACCTCGCACACGTTGGGACGAGCGGAGCACCTACCGGGTTGCTCCGCCGCCACGGCGGGAGTAACTCTGCCTGCCGTACCGCTGCCACCAGGATGGCGAGATAGCCGCCCACTAATAAAATCTGCATGATGAGAAAAAACAACGCAGCCGGTCGCATCGCCGTCAACTCGCGATGCATCTCCGGCCCCAAAGCCTGCAGGAAAACCGTCGCCCAGAGGCTGTGAGCCAGAATCGCCACCCAGCTGAAAGCGGTAAAGGCGAACAGATGCAGGCGAAATCCACGCTCCGGCACCGACAACAGGCAGATCGGAAACCAGACGAGCATGAGATAGGGTGGCCAGGATTTCTTCGAAAGCAGCAGCAGCGCCAGCGTCATGGTGGCACAACCAATGGCGAGCAGCCGCAGTCGCTTCTCCGCCGTTGCGCCGCGCACCGCCACGCCGAAACCGGCAACCATGCTAAGGAGCACAACGGCCAGGAGTCCGTCCTCGAAGCGGCCCGGCAAACTGCTTCCGAACAGGACCTCGACAACGTAGGGCAGATCGCTGGCCGTCCTTGCCTGCGCTTCGGCTCGAAGAGGGTAGAGCAGCGGTAGGTGCAAAAAGGCGAAAGGCAGGTACCCCACCGCCAACACTCCCCCGAAGCCAAGCAACCATCGCCCGCGACGCGGCGAAGCCAGCAATAGCAGGGGAGCAAACAGCAGGGGAAGAAATTTGACGGTTACGATGGCAAGGGCCAGCACAGCACCCGAAAGCAGGATCCGATCCCGGTACAAGAACAGGGTGGCCGCCGTCAGCATCAGGGCAATCAGCACATTATCCTGCCCGTCGATTGCCACAAACTGCAGACTGACGGGACTCGCCAGGTAAAGCAGTGCCGCCACACGCACCCGGCCCTCGCCGAACCCGCAGCGCGCCAATCGCAGAAACAGCGGGTAAGCGGCCGCCTCCACCAGAATCGCAAAAAGAATCAAAGCCAGGGGTGAATTCCATAAACGGAGCACGCCGGCATCCAGAAACCCGTGTAGCGGAGCATAGCTGCTGCCAAATTGCGCGTAGGGTAACTTACCGGCCAGAACCTCGTGGGCCTCGATCCAATAGAAAGCGGGTACGTCCCCCCGCGGTTCAATCCCCAGCCCGAGAAAAATTACAAAGTAGACCGCCAGCCGACTGACCAGAAAAGCCAGGCTCACCAGCCGATCGAAATGCTGCGGTGCCATCTCGAACAGGCGTTTGCCCCCGACGAGCGCAACACTGCTGGCGGCGGCAACCCCACCCAGAGCGACCCGCGCCATCAGGGTATGGTTACCCGTCATGCCGGCAGCACGCTCCCGTCCGACGTCTTCACCCAACCAGTCCATGGCGCGGCAACATGCGAAATCAAAGCAAAGAATGGACCGAAGTAGAGCACCCATCCAGTTTAGGTTCCGAACCTGAGGAATCCGCCGCGGGCCGGACCCCCAAAAGTGGGGTCCGGCCTGCGACTTTTGCGCTACTTTGCCGCCAGGATCTCCATCTGCTCGATGTGCGGCTCGTTCGTAAACAGCTCATGAGCCCTTTCCATCAGCGTTTTGGCGATCTTTCCGCTCTTGTGCGCCTCCCGTCCAGCCTCGTCGTCGAAGGTGTCGAACACGCCATACACCCCGGGACCCATCCTGACGCCATACCAGGTCACGGTACCGGCTTCCGCAGCGGCCATCTCCGCACCCGCTGACAGGAATGCCTCGATCTCCGCTTCCTTGCCCGGCTTTGCCTTCAACATCACCCACAACGCTTGCTTTGCCATCGAACATCTCCCCCCACCCGGCCAGGACCGGACAGCTTTCTACCGGGGATTTGATGCCAGGATGCGGAGCGGGATCGTACGTTCTGGCTCGACCTTTACCCTGAAGGTGGGATAGCGCTAGCCTAGAAAGGTGATGTTCTTCGGCCGTCTCCCCTTCGCCATGGCTCCCGCATTGCTTGCCTTTGCCGGTACCTGTCTTGCCCAGACCACTCCCACGGCCCCCGCACCCGCCGCGCCGCCGGCGCTGCCGGACGCACCCAGCACACAGGTACACGACGCTCCTCCCGTCGAACCGACCGGCCCCACGGTGCTGTTTGACACCACGATGGGCCGGCTGACCTGCCAGCTTTACGAGAAAGAAACCCCGCAAACCGTTGCCAGCTTCATCGGCCTGGCTACCGGTACGCGCACCTGGACTGATCCGGTCACGCAGGCCAAAGTCACGGGAAAGCCGTTTTACGATGGAACACAGTTCCATCGTGTGATCCCGGGCTTCATGATTCAAGGAGGTGACCGCCTCGCCACCGGCACGGGCGACGCAGGCTACTTTCTGCCCGACGAGATCTCTCCCGCTCTCCGTTTCGACGTACCCGGCCGGCTCGCCATGGCCAACTCCGGCCCAAACACCAACGGCTCGCAGTTCTTCATCACCGAGGTTCCCTACCCACAGCTGAACGGCAGCTACACCATCTTCGGCCAGTGCGATCCGCACACCGTGGTCATGGTCGGCTCCATCGCACGCGTGGAGCGGGATCCTTCGGACAAACCGCTCACACCGGTCGTCGTGAATAAGGTGACCATCGTTCCCGTGGGGCAGCCGATTCCCGCGCCGCCGGCCGCCCCATCGCAGGCCGTCGCACCGGCCGGGGCGGCTCCAACCACCACTTCCCCTCCCGTCATTCCCACCTCCCGCCCGCCACAATGATGGGGACCTAATCCGGGATGTCACCGCCGCTGTTCGGTCAGGGCGGACAGCAGCCCCGGTCCTATCTGCATCCAAAGGCGGGGTGAACAGAAACAGACTCGGCAGCCGTACGTATTCGCGGCTGTCCCCCGCAGCAAGTCACAAGCGCGAAAGCAAGGAGATCACATGCCAACGACCGCCACATTCAAGACCTCAGAGGGTACCTTCAAGGCCAAGCTGTTCGATACCGAGGCACCCGAAACTGTGGCCAATTTCATCGGACTCGCCGAAGGCACCAAGGAGTGGAACTCCCGCTCAAAAAAAGGTCCCAAGCTCTATGACGGCACCATCTTCCACCGCGTCATTCCGAACTTTATGATCCAGGCGGGCGATCCGGAAGGCACTGGCATGGGTGGCCCGGGCTACAAATTTGCCGATGAAACCAAGGGCAGCCCGCATCACTTCAAGCAGCCTGGAAAATTGGCTATGGCCAACGCCGGCCCCAACACCAACGGCTCCCAGTTCTTCGTCACCGTGACGGACACCAGCTGGCTCACGGGCAAGCACACCATCTTCGGTGAAATTACCGAAGGCTATGACGTGGTCGAAAAGATCAGCAATCTTCCTACCGGGGCCAATGACAAGCCCCGCAAGGATGTCGTACTCGAGACGGTCACAATCGAAAAGAGCTAACTTTTGCGCGATCACGACAAGGCCAGCCGCAACGTGGCTGGCCTTGTCGTCTTTGAAGCAGAACACCCTAACGAGGCAGCGTATTCCGGACCAAGGGCGTATCCGTGAACATGCCCGTCGGAAAGACCCTGAAATCCATCTCACCCGCGCTCAGAGCCTTGTAGTACCCATCCTGGTCGTGATCAGGCACATGACCCAGCGTCACTAGTTTGAGAGGAAGCGTTCCGGAAGCCTCCGCAAAGGGCCGGTACCCGACGGTCGCAAACAGAACCAGACCAGCCCCACCCAGGATGACCGCGGGTACCGCACTGAAACGCAGCATGCGCCGTTGCCCGCTGCACAGCAAGAGAGCCACAGCGAGAATCGTCTGCAACACACGCGAACCAGGGTCGGAGACTCCAAGCGCCTCTCCCGGCAATACCAGGTACACCGGCACAAAAAGCAGGACTGCCCCCCAGATAGCGGCCTCCGGGCCACCCCCTCTAAGCCCGGTCCGCAGCTGGGCAAAGATCATCCACACAATGCAGGCGCACAGCAGGACGTCGGAAAGCAGGAGCAGCGAGAAGACAGGCTTGCCGAAAAAGGCGAGCGCCGTCGAACCATGCGGACTGCCAGGGTTGACGAGGCCTCCGGATTTCAGCAGCGAATTCACCTTGTACGCCCAGAAGGCGCCACGGAAGTCTCGCACCGGGCTGCCCATCCTGACACTTGCATCGATATCGCGGTCCAGGAAAAAGCGTCCGTAGAAATAAACCGCTGTCGCCAGTGTCACCGGGACAAACTGCCAAAGCAGGCGTGTGCGGCCGCTCCGCAGGGCATAGAAAAAGAGGACCGTAGCAGCAAAAGCGAAGGGGATCATGTGCGTAAAGAACCCCAGCAGCAGGGCAGCTCCGAACCTCCACGCCCGCGGCTCTTCGCGAAGAACCATAGCCGCCAACAGGATGGCCAGACACACACCGCATTGAAAATTCAGGAAACCATACCAGAAGTTCACGCTCAGGAAGAGTGTTGGCGGCGCAATCAGCCAAAGCCATTCACCTCCGTCCCGCGCACGCAGAAGGCTCGCTACGGTCACGATCGCCAGGGCAAAATACACGAGCAACCAGATCTTTGCAGCCCATACCCAGGGCACGGCAAACGACAACAGACCGATGGCCACGGTAATGGTGCTGTTGGGTACCGGATAAACTTTGAGATGGTGCGCGGGATCCGCAACCCCGCGCAGATGCTCTCCAAATAGGACACCCTCATAGGTCCAGTCACCCAGGTCCGTTAAAGACGGTGGCCGCGCATGCACCAGCACGATGGCCGCGTAAGCAGCAAAAAGGCCAAGCGCAACGATCATCTGCCATGGAAAACGTCTGGCGTCCTGCTTGGTTGACCGCGTTGCAATGTGCTGTGTTGGAGGCGAGCTCAAGCCACAATGCCGAGCACTGCAGCGGCCCGCCCGCGAGCGGCGGCCACGGCAGCTCCGTCCCTTGCAAGCGGGATGTGGTAAGTCGGAATCAACTTCCGCATTTTCGTTTCAAACTCCGGAATCCCCGCGGCAAAGCTCGCTTCCAGCAACCCGGTCATCACGGCTACCGCAACCGAAGCCCCCGGCGAAGCGCCTAGCAGCGCCGCCAGGCTATTGTCAGCCGAGCGAATCACCTCCGTGCCAAACTCCAGCTTGCCCCCGCGTTTCGGGTCGCGTTTGATGATCTGCACCCGCTGCCCGGCGATCTCAAGCTGCCAGTCCGCGCCGTTTGCTGCCGGAACGAATTCGCGCAATGCCTCTACCCTCGCCGAAGGGGATTGCGTGACTTGACCAATCAGATAGCGTGTCAGTCCCACGTTGTCCAACCCCGCCCGCACCATCGGGTAAAGATTACTCGGCTTCACCGAGCCAGGCAGATCCAGAAACGATCCCTGCTTCAGGAATTTCGTTGAAAATCCCGCAAACGGACCGAACAACAGCTCCCTCTGCCCCGCAATCACACGCGTATCCAGATGCGGCACCGACATCGGCGGTGCCCCGACCGCGGCCTTGCCGTACACCTTGGCGCTATGCTTTTCGATCAGCTCGCGATTGGTGCAGCGCAGCCACTGTCCGCTGACCGGAAAGCCCCCATAGCCCTTCCCTTCCGCCACGCCCGAGGCCTGCAACAAGGGCAACGCCCCGCCGCCGGCGCCCAGAAACACGAACCGCGCCCGCACCTCCTGCCGTCCCGCCGCCCCGGAAAGCTGTACCTTCCAGCAGCCATCCCGTTCCCGCCGGATGCCCGTCGCCCGGCAGCCGGTAAGGAGCTGAAAGCCTTGCTGCGCCTTCAGGCAGTCCACCAGCTTGTGCGTCAGCGAACCGAAATCCACATCCGTGCCAAACTCCGCGCGCGTCATCGCCACCGGCTCGCTGCCGCGGCCTTCCATCATGAGCGGCGCCCAGCTGCGAATCTGCTCCCGGTCCTCGGAATAGACCATGCCCCCAAACAGAGGCTGTGCGCTCAAAGCCTCAAAGCGCGCCCGAAGAAATGCCACGTCCCTGGCTCCATGCACAAAACTCATGTGCGGCACGGCATTCAGGAATTCGCCAGCCCCATCGATCCGCCCGCGCTCCACCAGCGTGCTCCAGAACCCCAGTGACGCCTGAAACTGTTCGTTGATCTGAACGGCCTTATCGATCGATACGCTGCCATCCACTGCCTGCGGCGTGTAATTCAACTCACACAGGGCGGCATGACCCGTGCCGGCGTTGTTCCATGCCTGCGAACTCTCCGCGGCCAACTCACCCAGCGCCTCCACCATCAGGACGCTGCGCTCGGGGGCCAGCTCCTTGAGCAAAACTCCCAGTGTCGCACTCATGATGCCGCCACCCACCAGCAGCACGTCTACTTCGTTTCCGTAGGAACCCATCTTCCATATTCTGCGCCGAAAGCCGCGGTTGCGCTTAGCGCTGAACGATTAGCGGGTTAAGAAAGAACTCATAATTCTCGTTGCATTGAGCTCCCCTGACCACCACCGAGTTTATCGACAGGCGCATCGAACCCGTGTCGAGGATATTTCCTGTAAGGCTCGCGGTTGTGCCGTCATTGGCAACGAAGATAGCAACGACGCTGCCGCCTCGCACCTCACTGGAAGCAACGGTGCTTGTAGTTCCTGAAGTAAAACAACCCAAACCTTGCACCTGAATCGATCCGCTCAGTGCCAGCCTGCTGCTAACAGCGGCTACAAGTGGGGGACCATACAGCGTGCCTCCCTGCTGAAGGCTCAAGCTCACCGAAACAGGCGCTGGCGTAGAACCTGCCGCTGTACCAGGGATGCTGCCACTTCCCGAGTAGGTGCCAGTGACATCTTGTACGGGGGTTGCCGTAAACGCTCCAGACCGGTTCACGTTGCAGGGCGGATTGTTGTTGATCGAAGGGTTCATGGTGGAGTACGTGTAGGTTCCCTTCCAGGGCGCATCCGCGCTCGCCGGAACAGTACCTTGCAAGGTCAAACTGCTGAACGGCACGATCGTGGCGCTGCCTGGCGTGCTCAAGCTGAAAGTACCGTCAGAGGCAACGGTTCCCGTTTCGGTAGGCGTGCTGCCGAACGACGCGCTCGATGAGCCGCACATACCGGTTGTTTCTAGGTCCGTGCCAGCGGTCACCGCGTTCCCGGTTACGTCGAAGGTCACAGCCAGGGCGGTCGATGTCACGACGCCAAAAGTGGAAGTGGAGACTGGGAGCGAACCCACGAGAAGCCAGTTACCGGCCAAGAAGCGATTGGCATTCGCAGGCGTGGGCACCGCAGGGGTAGACGAGGAGGGGATCGCTCCACAGCCGCAAAGCACCGTGACCATGAACGCGCTTGCCAGTCCGGGGAGGATCCCCTGGTCACGCCGTACGTTTCGCATGCGCGGAGCATAACACGGCCTTAACTGAGCACAACGTTACTTCCGTTATCACCAGCAAGAC
>CAXTZL010000160.1:0-7317 GCA_964248555.1 uncultured Bryocella sp. | reverse complement strand
GCGGAGCGGGCACGTTGGACTCACCGAGGAAGTGCAGCAGCGTCGCATGCTCCTCGTAAATACGCATCAGGGAGCTTTCTACTTCGGAGAGCGTCTGGTTCAGGATGCTCTTCAGGATGCTGTGCTGTTCATCGGAAAACAGCGAGGTAAGCGAGTAGACCGTGGAGCCGAAAAAGCCGTCGATCAGGCGGATCAGCTGCGGCAGGTTGGCACGCCGGATGGCGACGCGGGCGTCCTCGCTGAACTGCTCCCAGGCGGGCAGCTCCCCCGGTGCGAAACGGCGCACGGCAGCCGAAAGGTTCTGGTCGCCCAGATGCAGCACGGCAAAGCAGATTTCCTCGGTCTCCTCCGTAATGCGGGACTTCAACCGGGCGCGCCCAAGCGCGACGCGGCCACTTCCCGAGGTCAGCACGTCGTAGCTGTGGCGATGGACATCGAAGCAGAAAATCTGACCCACTTCGGGGTAGGACCGGAACATGGAGGAGATCGCATAGTGCGCCCCCACATGTTCCAGGTCCAGCCGCGCATTCTTTACCCACTTGCGATACACCGCGGCACCATCACCGTGCTCCGGCACATTGCTTTTTGCCCTGCTGAGCACATCGAGAAACGCGGTCTCGAGCTCCCTGCCTTCTTCGCCGAACAGCTTGGCCGCAAGCTGCAGCACGCGTCCGGCATAGGCAATGATCTGCACGGTCTCGATACCGGAAATTTCGTCGAAAAACCAGCCGCAGCTCGTGTACATGAGCTGCGTGTGGCGTTCCATCTCGAGAAGCTCGAGGACGGTCACACGTTCAGCCGGCGTGAGCGGATGGGTGCTGTGAGCGACCAGAAAGCGTTCGATACAGGCGGGCCGGCGGTCCAGAACCACCTGGATATAAGCGTCGCGAGCGGCCCAGAGGTCCTTCAGCAGCGGCTTGGCGGCTTTTTCGGCCAGGGGCGCGGACCGGTCGCGCAGCAGATCAAGCGCTCTACGCAGGGGACCGCGCCAGGCCTGATTCCAGCCGGGCTTTCCGCCGTTGCAGCCGCAGTCGGCACGCCAACGCTCGACGCCATGCGCACAGCTCCAGGAGGAGTTATCGACCACCTCGGCCTCCCAGCGCGGCGGAAACGTCTCCAGAAACTCCCCGTAGTTTGTGGGCTGCGCGAGGCCCTGATTTTCGATCCAGTGCATGGCGTAGCTGAGGGCCATTTCGCCATGCCGATGGTGGTGGCCATAGCTTTCACCGTCGGTGGCTACATGGGCAAGCTGCGGCTCGCCATCGCCCTGCGTGCGCAGGCTGCCGAGAATGCGTTTGCCGAACTCTTCCCCGGAATTCAGCAAACCCTCAAAGGCGATGGCGCGGGACGAAGGTCCATCGTAGAAGAACACGGCGATGGAGCGGCCTTTGTCCAGCTGCACCCGGTAGGGTCGGGTCGGATCCACCGTGGCGTTGGCGGTCTCTGTCCAGGGTTCAGTGGGCGGGGTGTCGGGTTCAGCTGTCGAGCCAATCGGCCGTGCGCCAAGCGTCAGGGGCTCGAGCGCGCTTGGCAGCGTGCTGTTCCCCGCAGTGGGCGCGGAGGCTGTTGCGGGACGTGCGGCGGCCGTTTCAGGGAGGCGGCGCACCCGGGCGCACTGATGCGGCGCGAGCACCGTGAAGCGAATACCCTCCTGCGCCATCAGATCGAGCACAGCGCGGGAGACCGCGGTTTCGGCAAGCCACATGCCCTCGGGTTTGCGGCCGAATCGGCTCTCAAAATCGGCAATACCCCAGCCAATCTGGGTGCGGGCGTCGCGCTCGGAAGCCAGCGGCATGATGATGTGGTTGTAGACCTGGGCTAGCGCAGAGCCGTGGCCGCTGTAGCGCCGTTGACTTTCGCGATCGGCTTCCAGAATGGTCCGGTAGGCGCGGGGTGCAAAGGTTTCCAGCCAGCTCAGCAGCGTGGGACCGAAGTTGTAGCTCATACGCGCATAGTTGTTCAAAATGCGCGTGATCTGCCCCTCCTTGTTCGTGATCCGCGAGGCCCCGTTGGGGGCGTAGCACTCGGCCGTAATGCGCTCGTTCCAGTCATGGAAGGGGGCGGCGGACTCCTGCATCTCTACCGTCTCAAGCCAGGGATTCTCGCGCGGCGGCTGGTAAAAATGGCCGTGAACACACACAAAGCGCTTGGGGGAAGCGGGCACGGACGGGCCGGTGACGTCGAGGGGAGCAGCCTGCGGCAGAGACGACATGCTCCTATGGTACCGAGATGCGGACAGGGCCGGGCTACCACGAAGGGTCAAAGTGACCTGAAACGATCCACTTTTTAAGCTCCAACCGGCCTGAAGCGCTGGTCCAGCCAGAAAACGCTGCCAATCGCGAGCAGGTACGCCGCCGCCGCACCGAAGGTGAAGTAGCGTCCGAGGAGGACTTTACCAGCCAGCGTCGCGCGAAAGTGGTCCAGTGCCGGTGCGCGCACCAGCTTGAAGCATTCCACGGCAATGGAAAACGTGGCCGCCGTGCGGGCCACGGCCGCCGAACGCCAGAGCGGCCGGCAGCTGGCCACCAGCCAGTAAACCGCGCTGGCCCAAAGCGCTGACCCGCCGTACTTGTAGGCAAACGGCGGCAGGTGCAAAGGCGCAAACCGCCAGGCCAAGCCCGTGGGAAGGGTCGCGGCCAGCAGGCCCAGGCAAGCCAGCCGGCGCCGGCTGGCTTGCGGAGCTTTCGCCGGGTGCAAACGAGTCTGCACGGCCCTCACTCCGGCTGTACCGGCTTGCCGGCGGTAAGATCGCAGGCCCGCCACAGGTACCAGCTGGCGACCGAGCGCCACGGCGCCCAGCGTTTCGCGCGCCTTTCCATCACCGCGGGTGCAGGCAGCAGGTCCGGGGTCACTTTTGCGTCCGGTTTCAATCCTTGAAATGTAAGCGCAAAGCCTTTGCGCACGCCATAGTCGCCGACCGGCAGCACATCCGGCCGGCCCAGGCGGAACATGAGAAACATTTCCACCGTCCACCGGCCCACGCCGCGCACCTGCGTCAGGTGCTCGATAATGGCTTCGTCGCTCATGCGGCGAATGCGGGTGAGCGAAGGCACGGTGCCGTCCACGGTCCTCGCGGCGAGATCCCGAATCGCCAGGGCCTTGTTGTGGGACAGCCCGGCACCCCGTAGCTGCTCGTTAGGGCAGTCGAGCACCTGCTGCGCGGTGGGGTGATCGCCGGATGCCATGCCTTCCGACAGCAGGACCGGCTCAAAGCTGGTCAGCAGCCTGTTGTGGATCGCAGCCGCCGCCTTGCCATGAAGCTGCTGGTACAGGATGGAGCGGAGCAGTGCTTCAAATGGAGACTGCTGCGCCGGCAACTTCAGCGTGAGGGGCCCCGCCTTTTCCATGAGCCTGCCCAGCTTGGGGTCCGCCGCCGCCAGCGCGGCGACGGCCTCCTTGGCACTGTAGGGCAGTTTGCGGCTACGACTTCCGGGGGATGCCATGGCTGCATGCTACCCCCTGTCCGGCGAAGCTGCCCGGCCCTCTTTCTGGCGTTCCAGGCAGAACGCGCGAGGCGAGGAAAAAGCAATGCGGGGACATCCGCTCCGTATTGTGGGGGCTTAAAGCCAGGTTACAGAAGAGGCCCGGCTTTGTTTGCGAAGTGAACTGCGAGGTGCGGTGGTCTCCCGATAATCGTTTGCCGGCGCGGAAGGGCTTGCGCAAAGTACCCCTTCCGTGGTCCGATGGGTTGCATCAGCGCGACCACCCTGGCTTCTACACTGCCAGTCACACTCCATACGAAGCGGACAAAGCACCTGTCTGCAGACTTACGATCTCCTGTTTGGCAACGACGCTGGACTAACGCACCACAGACCGTGTACAAAGCGGGCATTGGTGGCAGAGAGTACTCATGGCGCAGGTATTTGACCGTAGTTCTAACGCGCTGATTCGCGCAAGCCTTGTGTTGACGGGCTTGATCGTGATCATCGTGGGCGTGACCTTGAACGAGCTGCAGCGCTCGCCGTGGGTAACCCGGCAGGGCCAGCGGCCGGATCAACCGGTCCCGTTTAGTCACAAGCACCACGTGGAAGGACTCGGCCTGCAGTGCCAGTACTGCCACACCTCCGTTGAAAAGAGTTTCTATGCAGGCATTCCGCCGACCAAGACCTGCATCAACTGCCATTCCCAGATCTGGACCAACGCCCAGCTGCTGGAGCCCGTGCGCGAAAGCTGGGCGAGCGGCAAATCGATTCCCTGGATTCGCGTCCATGATCTGCCTGACTACGTGTATTTCAATCACTCCGTGCATGTGAACAAGGGGCTCGGCTGTTCCAGCTGCCATGGCCGCGTGGACGAGATGCCCTTGATGTACATGGAGAACAGCCTGCAGATGGAGTGGTGCTTGAACTGCCATCGCAACCCCGTACCCGCGCTCCGGCCAACCAGCGAGATTTACAACATGGCCTGGGCCGGCGCTTCCGCCATGCATCCCGTATGGTGCACGCAGGTAAGCGCGCAGGGACCGACCGCAGATCAGGTCTCCTGTGTCACCAAAGACCCCAACAATCACAATCCGGAGCTGGCGATGTTGCAGGTGCCCGCGGTGCCCCGTGGGACCCTTGGCGGTGTGAACGGATCGCAGGAGCAGAAGGGTGAAGGGGATGATGGCAGCCCCGAACAGGGCAGCATTCATGACGGCATGTCACAACCCCAGTCGGGTCCGCGGCATGACCTGGAGCCAATGCCGGAAAACGGGGCTGGCAACACGGAATCAAGTGTTCCTGTCATCCGCATGCCGGCCAGCTACGAAAAGTTCACCAGCCAGCAGGCTCTAGGCAAATTCCTCGTAGACCGTTACCACATCCGGTCGCCGCACCAGATCACAAGCTGCGAAACATGCCACCGATAACCACCGCGAAAACCATGGAATCCAGGCAGGGAATGGGAAACGAAGACAGGTCTGAGGAAAACGCGATAAACCAGGCGCCTGGCGTGCTGACTGCAGCCAAGCAGCCCGAGCTTGTCACGCGCATCACGCCGTCGAACAAGATGACGCTGGCGGAGGTACGCGCCCGGCTGGATGGCCGCACGGGGAAGCGCTTCTGGAGAAACCTCGACGAGTTGGCTGACACGCCGGAATTCCAGGAGTTGATGCAGGAGGAGTTTCCGCGTCAGGCAGGTGCCGGCGAATGGGCCAACGCGGTCTCTCGTCGTGGCTTTATGAAGGTGATGGGCGCCAGCTTCGCACTCGCCGGCCTGTCAGGCTGCACCAAGCAGCCCGATGAGCCGATTTACCCCTACATCAAGCAGCCTGAAGACATCATTCTCGGCACGCCTACCTTCTTTGCCACGGCACACCCGTTCCCCACCGGCGCCATCCCCGTTCTGATCAAGTCCGACGCCTTCCGCCCAACCAAGATCGAGGGCAACCCGGAGCATCCGCTCACCGGGGGTAAGGCCGACGCGTTCACGCAGGCATCCCTGCTGGACTTATACGACCCGGACCGCTCGCAGCACGTGCGCTTCCGCGGCGAGAGCGATGAGTGGCCGCGCTTTCAGGAGCAGTTTCAAAAGGGGGTTGCGCAACTGCCCGGCGGGCAGGGCCTCTACTTCCTGAGCGAAGTGAGCACCTCCCCAACCCTTGCTGCACAGTGGAAGCAGTTGCAGGCAAAGTTCCCGCAAGCCAAACTGGTGCAGTACGAGCCGGCCGGTGGCGATGCGCATCGCACGCTCGCAAAGGCCGCGTTCGGTGACTTCTACGACACGCAGTATCGCCTCGAGAATGCCGATGTCATCCTGACCCTCGATGCCGACTTCCTTGGAGGCATTCACTTCCCCGGCTTCCTCCCGATGTCGGCTGCCTATGCCGAGCGTCATCGCTTTGAGCGCGGCAAACCGATGAACCGGATGTACTCGGTAGAGACGATGTCCTCGGTGACTGGCTTCAAGGCCGAGCACCGCATCGCTCTCGCACCGAGTGAGCTCGATGCATTTGCCATGGCCCTGGCGGCTGGGAACTCCGGTGCGCTCAGTGGCAAGCCGGATGTGGCCAAATTTGCAAACGCTCTCATGACGGATCTGAAGAAGGCCAACGGCCGCTGCGCCGTTATCGCCGGCCCACAGAGCACACCCGCCTGCCAGGCCGCGGCCATGCAACTGAACGCGCAACTCGGTGCCGTAGGCAAAACGGTTATGTATACCACGCCGGTGCAGTCCATTCCCAGCGAAGGGGGCGCTGACCTGAAGGCCATGGTCATGGACATGCACGCCGGAAAGGTACAGTGGCTGGTGTTCCTTGGCACCAACCCGCTTTACAACGCACCCGCCGACCTCGGCTTTCCTGCGGCCTTCAACATGGTGCCCAACACTGTGCATCTCGGATCGCATGTGGATGAAACCGGCTTCTACTCCACCTGGCACATCCCCAAGGCGCACTATCTCGAAAGCTGGACGGACGTCCGCACCTCCGATGGCACGATCTCCATCGTGCAGCCAATGATTGCCCCGCTCTACGGTGGTGTCACGCCGCATGATGTGCTCGCGACGCTGATCGATCCTTCGCAGAGCGCCTATGACGTCGTCACGGCCACGGCGAAAACCTACATTCCCGGTGATTTTCCGACAGGTTGGCGCAAAGCGCTGCACGACGGTTGGGTGGACGGCACTGCCTTCCAGCCCGCTGCCGGGGTGGGAACGCCCAAAGCCATGCCGTCCGTAGCGCTTGCGCCCACGGGCAAAGGTCTCGAAATACGCTTCCTCGCCGACCCATCGCTTTATGACGGCCGCTACGGCAACAATGGCTGGTTGCAGGAGCTACCCAAGCAGGTCACCAATCTTTCCTGGGACAACGCCGCCCTGGTCAGCCTTGCCACCATGGAAGCTCTGGGCGTTGAAGAAAATGAAGCCGTTGAACTTGAGGTAAACGGCCAGAAGCTGATGGCTCCTCTGCTCATGGTGCCGGGCCATGCGGATGGCTCGGTGACGCTGCACATCGGTTCCGGCCGGCGTGCCGAGGCAGGTCGCGTCGCCGCAGGTGTCGGTGTCAATGCCTACCATCTGCGTACGGTGGAACAGCCCTACGCGGCCGGTGGTCTGCAGCTCACCGGGACCAAGCAGATGTATGACCTCTGTGTGACCAAGGCACACAACATTGAACACCGCGGTCACTACGCGCAGCACGATCTCGAGCGCAAGAAGTTCGACAACGAGGGCACTTATTCGCTGCAGGGTCATGAGGCCATGGAGCGCTCCATCATTCGCTATGCGACCTATGAAGAGGCCATGGCGGATCCCGATTACACGCACGAAGGCGCCAGCGGAACCCTTGTCGGCAAGATTGGCTATAACCCGCAGGGCGAGGCTCCTGAAGACAAAGAC
>CAXTZL010000159.1:0-7414 GCA_964248555.1 uncultured Bryocella sp. | reverse complement strand
GGAACGGCGGCAGCGCAAGATGGAGGGCACGCCGGGGTATCCGAACCAGCCGATCGGGCTGGGTGCGGCTTCGGAGGAGCAGTTGGCGTGGGAGCGGTTTAACTCCCGCAAACCGGATGAGGCGGATCCCCTGCGGCAGGCCAATCAGCGTGCGGCGGTGGCGGCGCGGGCGGGATTGCTGGGAGAGAGGGCCGGCAGTGATGGGCCCAAAGGCGCAGAGCGTTACGGCGCGGACCTCGGCAGCACGGTGATGGCCTGGCCCTCCGCTCGACGAGCACCGGGTGTGCGTGCCGTTGAGGGTGTGGGGGAGCGCGGAAAGCGGCCTTGGGGACGGCTGGATGCGGCGCTGCGGGCGACAGATCAGGTTTTGCAGGCGGGCGGGTTTCGTGTGGTGGTGTTGGATTTGGCGTCGCTGCGGGCGGAGGAGGTACTCCGGGTTCCTTCAGCGACGTGGTGGAGGTATCGCCGGGCCGTGCAGGACAGTGAGGCGCTACTGGTGCTGTTGACGCAGGAGCCCTGTGCGCGATCAAGCGCGGCGTGTGTGTTGCAATGCGGCGGCGAAGAGAGCGCGAGGACGCAAGGGGGTGTGCTGGCCGGAATGCGATTTCAGGCAGAGGTGGCACGGCAGCGAACGGGAGCGGTGTGGGGCAAGAAGTCGCCGGGCCGGGTAGCAGGCTGGCAGGCGGCACCCACGTGGATGCGGGCGGCAGGGCGATAACGGCTGGCAAAAGCCGGAGATGGATGGCGGGCTGATGAGTGGCAAAGGGCGGGACGACCAGGGGCAGGCTGAGCTGAAGCCGGGCGGGATGAGCTTTGCAGCGGTGTTTTTACCCGAGTTTCCGGTGCAGGCCTGGAGGCAGCGTGCTCCGGCATTGCGCGGCGCATCGCTTGTGCTGCTGGAAGGGGTTGCCCCGGGGGAGCGGGTGTTTTCGCTGAGCGCGGCGGCGCGGGCCAAAGGGGTGGAACACGGCATGAGCCGGGTGCAGGCGGAGGCTGCCAGCCCGGAGTTGCTGCGAACGCGCGACGTGGGGGAGGAGGAGCGGGTGTTTCGGGAGCTGTGCAGGGTGGCGGAACGGTTTTCTCCGCGGGTGGAGGCGGTAGGATCGCCGGCGAACGGCTATGCCGCGGCGGCGGAGGTGCGTGGGGCTTTGCTGCTGCTGGATCGCTCCGGAATGTATCAGTTATTTGGTTCAGCCGAGGCGTATGCCGAGCGGTTGCATGCGGAGCTTGCCGGTGCGGGCTTTGTCGCCGCCCGGGTGGCCACGGCGCCCAACGCGGCGGCGGCTTCGGTGCTCGCCCGTGCCGGCCGGCACACGGTGTGTGTCGCGACAGGGGAGTTGGCAGAAAGGCTGGCGCCTTTGCCGGTGAGTTTGCTGCCTTGCGAACCGCGGTTGCGGCAGCTGCTGGCGCGCTGGGGCATCCGCACCTTTGGCGAGCTGGCACGGTTGCCGGAGACGGCGCTGATCAGCCGGTTGGGGCAGGGTGGGCGCCGATTGCAGCTGCTGGCGCGCGGTGAGGCCGAGCACCTGCTTGTGCCAGAGGAGCCGGCGTTCACGCTGCGGGAGAGCCTAGCACTTGATTCGTCGCTGGTGTTGCTGGATTCGCTGTTGTTTGTGTTGTCGCCGATGCTGGAAGCCCTGCTCTGCCGGGCAATGGAGCGGGCGTATGCGCTGCGAAGGGTACGGCTGACCCTGCAGCTGGAGGGCATTGCGCAGGCGCACGTGCTGGAGGTGCGTCCGGCGGTGCCGACGAGCAGCCGTGATTTGTTGCTGAAGCTGCTGAACCTGGAGCTGCAGGCGCGACCGCCGCGCGGGGGGATCGTGGGGGTGCGACTGCAGGCCGAACCGGCCGAACCGCCGGTGGCCCAGCGCGGTTTGTTTCAGACGGATCCGGAGCCGGACCGGCTGGATCTGCTGCTGGCACGGCTGCGATCGATCGCCGGGGAGGACCGTGTGGGTTCGCCTGTGCTTCGCGACACGCATGGAGAGGATGCCTTTACAGTGGGACCGTTTGAACCGGTGGTGGGAGAAAGTTCAACTGCGGAGGGACCGGGCGCTGCCGGCGCTACGGTATCCATCCGGGCCTCCGTGGGGGAGGGTATGCAATTGCCGGACCGGCTGGCGATCCGGATGCTGCGGCCGCCGCAACCGGTGCGGGTGACCGTGCGGGAGGACCGACCGGAGACCCTGTATTGGCAGGGGAGCCGGATGCCGTTGGTCTCGGCGACAGGCCCGTGGCACTCGAGTGGATGCTGGTGGAATGGCGAAAGTTGGGATCACGCGGCTTGGGATATCACGGTCGATGAGCCACGCATGGCGCTGCACCTGCGGCAGGAGCATGGCTCGGGCGCGTGGTTCGTAGTGGGGGTGTATGACTAGGCGGGGCGCGGCGATCCCGGTCGGAGGAGAAGCCGGTGGCTGAACGCTATGTGGAGCTGCATGCGCGGTCGGCGTTTTCGTTTCTGGAAGGCGCTTCGATGCCGGAGGCGATGACGGAGCAGGCGGCCAACCTCGGATTGCCGGGGCTGGCGATTTTGGATCGTGATGGGCTATACGGCTCGCCGCGGCTGTATATGACGGCGCAGAAGGTCGGGCTGCGCTCACATATCGGGGCGGAGGTTTCGGTGGATGCGTTCGGGGAGCAGATGCGGCCGCCGGCGTGGCAGCCGCATGCAGTCCCCACGCGGCCGGTGCGGCTTTCGCTATTGTGCGAGTCGCAACGTGGCTACCGGAATCTTTCGTTGCTGATTTCGAGCTATAAATTGGCGCAGCAGAGCAAAGGCGACGGCGTGGCGACGCTGCGAGCGGTGCAGGAACACGCCGAAGGCCTGGTATGCCTGACGGGCGGCGATGAGGGGCCGCTGGCGGCGGCGCTGGAGCGCGGCGGGATGAGTGAAGGCCGTCGCGTACTGGGCAAGCTGGTGGGGAGTTTCGGCGAAGGAAACGTGTTCGCCGAGCTGCAGCGGCACGGTTGTCGCGAAGGGGAGGCACGGAATCAGGCCGTGGTGGCGTTGGCGCGAGAGTTCAGTTTGCCGCTGCTGGCGACCAACGGCGTGAACATGGCCACGGACTTCGAGCGCGAGATTCTGGATGTGTTCACCAGCATCCGGCATGGGTGTTCGCTTGATGAGGCCGGTCTGCTGCTGCAGAGGAACAACCTGCGACATCTGCGAACAGCAGCGGAGATGGCGGCGCTGTTTCGTGATGTGCCGGAGGCGATCGGCAACACGGGAATGCTGAGCGACCGGCTTGGGTTCGTGATGAAGCAGGATATGGGTTATGAGTTTCCACGCTACCCCGTGCCCGAAGGCGACGACATGGACAGCTTCTTGCGCAAGCGCACGATCGAAGGCGTGGAGCGGCGGTATGGCTGCAAGAAAAGTGCAGAGCTGCGTGAAAAGGCGGATGCGCAGGTGGAGAAAGAGTTGGAGCTGATTACGCGGCTCAACCTTTCGGGTTACTTCCTGATCGTCTGGGACATCGTTCGTTTTTGTGAGCAAAACGGCATCCTAGTGCAGGGTCGAGGATCGGCGGCGAACTCGGCGGTTTGCTATGCGCTGGGCATTACAGCTGTCGATGCCGTAGGGATGAATCTGCTGTTTGAACGCTTCTTGTCGGACGCGCGCGGAGAGTGGCCTGACATCGATCTGGATCTGCCTTCGGGTGAGGATCGCGAGCGGGCGATCCAGTATGTCTACGAACGTTATGGCAAGCTAGGCGCGGCGATGTGCGCAAACGTGATCACGTATCGCGGTAAGTCGGCGGCGCGCGAGGTGGGCAAGGCGCTGGGCTTTGATGCGGATATGCAAACGCGATTGACGCGGCTGGTGAGTGCATGGGAGTGGAAGGGGCCTACGGATTCCATGGAAAACCAGTTTCGCCAGGCGGGGTTCGATTTGAAGCATCCGCGCATTGCGAAGTACCTGGAGCTTTCCATCCGGATGCTGGATCTGCCGCGGCACCTGGGGCAGCACTCGGGCGGGATGATCATTGCGCAGGATCAGCTGGCGTCCGTTGTTCCCATTGAGCCGGCGAGCATGCCGGGGCGCAACGTGGTGCAGTGGGACAAAGAAGACTGCGCCGACATGGGCCTGATCAAGGTGGATCTGCTGGGCCTGGGCATGATGGCCGTGATGAAGGATTGTCGCGATTTGATTGCGCATTACCACGGCGAAACGCTGGATCTGGCGCAGCTGCCGCAGGATGATCCGGACGTGTACGAGACCTTGCAGAAGGCCGATACCATCGGGCTCTTTCAGGTGGAATCAAGGGCGCAGATGGCGTCTTTGCCGCGTAACAAGCCGGACAGGTTTTACGACATTGTGGTGCAGGTTGCAATCATCCGGCCGGGGCCGATTGTGGGGCAGATGATGAACCCCTACATGGAACGGCGGCAGGGGCGGCAGAAGGTGACGTACCCGCATCCTCTGCTGGAAGACGTGTTGTTCAGAACCTTGGGTGTGCCTTTATTTCAGGAGCAGCTGCTGCGGATTGCGATGGTGATTGCGAACTTTTCCGGCAGCGAAGCGGAGGAGTTGCGGCGGGCGCTGGGAAGCCGAAGATCCGCGGCCAAGATGAAGGTTCTGGAAGAGAAACTGCGCGCCGGCATGGATGCCAACAAGGTGGATGCCAAGGCGCAGGAGGAGATCGTACTGGCGATCAGCTCGTTTGCGCTTTACGGGTTTCCGGAGAGCCATGCGGCGAGCTTTGCGCTGATTGCGTATGCCTCGGCGTGGTTGAAGTACCACTACCTGGCGGTGTTTACGGCGGCGATTTTGAATAACCAGCCGATGGGGTTTTACTCGGCCGCGGTGCTGGTGAAAGATGCGCAACGGCATGGGTTGCGGGTGAAGCCGGTGGATATTTCGCGATCGAACTGGCGCTGCACGCTGGAGCCTTTAGACGAAGGGGAGCGTGGGGCTTCGCGGAAGTTTGCGCTGCGGCTGGGACTGCGCTACCTGCGTGGAATGCGGGCCAATGTTGCGGCGGAGATTGAGCGGGTGCGGGTGTTGCGGCCGTTTGGGAGCATTGAGGAGCTGGCGCGGCGGGTGCCTTCCCTGTCGCAGGCGGAGATGACGGTGCTGGCGGAGACGGGCGCGCTGAACTCGCTGGGAGCGGGCGTGCACCGGCGCGATGCGTTGTGGCAGGTGGAGCGTGCGGTGCGGCCTGCGGGACCGTTATTGCAGGCATTGGATAGGAATTTCGAAGCGGAAGAGCAGGACTCGCCGTTGGCGATGATGAATCCAGAAGAGCGCATGGTGGCCGACTACGCGGGTATGGGTGTGACGGTGGGGCACCATCCCATGCGGCATTGCCGGGCGGAGGTGGAGCGCATGGGCGTGTTACGGGCGGGCGATTTGAAGCTGCTGCGGCATGGGGTGAAGACGCGCATTGCCGGCTGTGTGATTGCGCGGCAGCGACCGGGAACGGCGCACGGGTTTATTTTTTTATCGCTGGAGGATGAGACGGGCATCGCGAATGCGATTGTGCATCCGGAGCTGTATGAGGCGAACCGGTCGCTGGTGACCTATGCAAAGTTCTTACTGATCGATGGGGTGTTGCAGAACATTGACAAGGTGGTGCACCTGCGGGCGGAGCGGATTCGGGAGCTGGAGATTACGGCGGCGCCGATGCAGTCGCATGACTTCCATTGAGCGTGTGCGTTCGACGGCGGAGATATGGAGGGTTCCCGGTTGCCGGGCACGCGGATGGAGCAGGCACCGTGCCGGATTCGACCTGGAGCACGCTGCGGCTTTGAATGGCCTCGCCATTAGAGAACTGGCGGATCTAGAGAACCGGCGGATCGGCGCTGTCGTGGATGGTTGTGAGCTTGAGTACTTCGAGTTCGCGCTTGCCGTTGGGGGTGACCACGGTGGCGATGTCGCCGACTTCCTTGCCGATGAGGCAGCGGCCGATGGGCGACGTGGTGGAGATGAGGCCCTTGGCGACGTCGGATTCTTCGCTGGTGACGAGCTTGTAGGTGATGTTTTCACCTTTGGACTCGTCGTGGACCTCTACCGTGGAGCCGAAGCCAACCTTGTTGCGAGGGATGTTTTCGAGGTTGACCATGGAGAGCTCGCCCATGCGCTTTTTGAGCTGGCCGAGGCGGGCGTTGACGAACTCCTGGCGCTGCTTGGCCATGTGGTATTCGGCGTTTTCGGAGAGGTCACCGAGCGCTACGGCTTTTTTGATCTCCGCGGGGAGTTCTGTGGTGAGCTCGTGCTCGAGGGCGCGGATCTGTTCGTCGAGCGCTTTTTTGATGTCCTGCATGGCGTGGGTTCGCTTCCGGTGCGGCTGGTTGCCGGCCGAGGGTAAAAGTCGATTATACGGTGGGATGGGTGCCGAGTGGGTGGCGGCGGGCGTTTGGGGCCATCGCTGGAGAAAGCAGATGCCCTTCCCACCCCAGCGATTCAACTCGCCGGGGACCCCGGTTCGGGAAGGACTAAAGAGAAGAGCAAGGGCAAAGGCAAAACGCAGATTCCCTGCGGGAATGACAACCAAGTGGAGGCTCAGAGTTCTGAGTCCCCGTCTGGGTCGGGAAGGAGGGTGGGGCCGTTTTCTCGGGTGAGGAAGGCTTCGAGAAGCAGGGTGGCGGCTACCTGGTCGATGAGGTCTTTGCGGTCGAGGCGGTTGGCGGCGGTTTGGCGCTTTTGGCGACCATGGTCGAGGAGTTCGTGGGCCTCGCGGGTGGTGAGGCGCTCGTCGAGCAGGTGGTGGGCGAGGGTGGGGTGCTGGGCGAAGAGTTCGGCGGCGAAGGCTTCGGTCTTGGCGGCCTGCGGGCTCCGGGAACCGTCGGCGTGCAGGGGAAGACCTACGACAAGGGTGCCGACCTCATGTTTGCGGATGAAGCGGCCGATGGATTTGAGGTCGGCGTTCAGTTTGGTGCGGTGCAGGGTGAAGAGGGGCTGGGCCGTGAGACCGAGGCCGTCGGTGATGGCGAGGCCGATGCGGCGGTCGCCTACGTCGAGAGCCATGATGCGGCCGAGGGGCATGGGCATAGTGTAGGCGGTTGGGTTTTGTTCAGCTGTCAGCTATGAGCTATGAGGGGGTGAGCTATGAGAGGTCGATAGACTTGGGGTGAGGTGGTGCGTGCGGGTTTTTAAGCTGCTGCTGTTTGTGGTTCTGGTTGCGGTGGTGGGTTTGGGGTATGTGGTCCTTGCGCCGTTTGGGCCGAGTGGGGAGACGTTTGTTGATATTCCGGCGCGGACTTCGTCGTTTGGCATAGCTTCGCTGCTGGAGCGTGGAGGCGCGGTGCGGAGCCGGTGGGTGTTTGCGGGGCTGCGGGAGTTGGAGGGCGGGACACTGAAAGCCGGGGAGTACAGGTTTGCGGAGCCGGCCTCGATGTTGGAGGTGTACCGGCGGCTTTGGTTTCTCAGGCGTGCATGCATGCTTCGGCCCTCGGCATGAGCGCGATA
>CAXTZL010000158.1:0-7424 GCA_964248555.1 uncultured Bryocella sp. | reverse complement strand
CCCGCGGGTGTGGAGTTCGGTCGCGGTTCCACGGGCGGCATCATCAATCAGGAAAGCAAAGTGCCCGCGGCTGAACCCTTCCTCAACATCAACGGCATCGTCGGCACAGATCTCACGCGGCGCATCACCGCGGACATCAACGAGCCTTTAACCAGCTTCCCCGGCGACGCTGCGTTTCGAATGAATGTGATGGGAACCGATGGTGGCGTTGCCGGTCGCCCGTACGCCGCCAACCGTCGCTTCGGTGTGGCACCATCTCTAAGTTTTGGCATCCACAAGCCGACACGAGTCATTCTGAGCTACTTCCATTTCGCAGAAAATGACACGCCCGATTACGGACTGCCGTGGTTCTTCAACGGGCTCGCTCCCGGGGTCGACCGGCACGCGTATTACGGTTTTCCCGACACGAACTTCCTGCGCACCAATGACAATGTAGTCACCCTGCGAGCAAACCACACGTTTCGCAACAACGTGGATCTGCATACGATCGGGCGCTTCGCAAACTACCCTCGTAACGCGCAGATCACCGAGCCACAAATCTGTTCCAACGCCAGTTTGAGCGTACCCGCGGGCCGCTGGGTAAGCGCGCTGCCGACATCCTCGGTAACGGGCAAAGCATGTCCTTTCCTCACCGCGAACTTCAACCCCGCCACGGCTCTCGTAAATCGCAATCAACTGCAGATCAAGAGCGTGGAAGGCGACCTGTGGGACAACACGGAGCTGACCGCCCACTTCACCTTGGCGGGCGTGCGCAACGATCTCGTAACCGGCATCGAAGGCGGCCGCGAGGTATCGGATCCCATCCGTACCAGCTACAGCATCGGCGGTGTCAACACCGTGCCTTCGACCACATTCTTGAATCCCAACGTTGCACAGTCATTTGCCGGAACTGGGTATATTACTTCCATCGCGCACACCACCTCGCGCAGCGTGGGCGCCTATGTACTCGATACGCTCAAGCTCGGTCACCTCTTTGAGCTGAGCGGCGGCGTACGCTATGACCGCTTCGCAACCAAGTACAACCTCTATCAACCCACCCCACCCCCGGCCGGAGGAACAGTCATCGCCGCGGTGCCGCCAACCTTCCGCGTCGATGAACAACCAACCTATCGCGCGGCCCTCGTGTACAAGCCGAGCCACCATGGCAGCGTGTACTTCGACTACGGCACCAGCTTCAATCCAGCCGCTGAATCGCTCAGCCTGAGCATCGGCTTGGCCAATGCAAACGCCGCACCCGAAGAAAATGAAAGCTACGAGGCAGGCGCAAAATGGAATTTTCTACACGAACGCCTGCGCGTGGAAGGTGCCGTCTTCCGAACAGAAAAAGACAACGCGCGCGAAACCGATCCAACCAACTCCAACAACATCGTTGCCTCAGGCAATCAACTCGTGGAGGGTGTACAGATGAGTGCGGTGGGTGAGCTCCCGCATGGCATGGACCTGATCGTCGGCTATGCCTACCTCGACAGCAGGGTCATCAACTCGAAATACTTCCCCACGTCCGTCGGTTTTCCGTTGGCGAACGTCCCGGCAAACACCTTCAACTTCTTCATCACACGCAAGATCGGTCTCGACTTCAGCGGCGGCTTCGGCGGCAACTTTGTCGATGCACGCACGGCAAGTTCCACGGTGCCGTACGTCCCCACAAGTTATGGCCCAGCAACAGTCTTCGCTGCCGGCCAGGCTCCTTGCAGCACAACCGCAACCACTTGTTACCAGGTGCAGTCCGTGGCGTTAAAGCAGGTCCCGGGCTATTGGGTCTTCAACGCAATGCTGCGCCGTCCGCTGAACGAGCATGTCGACCTGCAGGCCAATGTTTACAACCTCACCAACAACTTCTATATCGACCAGCCGCACCCAAGTCATCTGATTCCGGCCCCGGGACTCTCGGCGCTCTTTGGGGCCAACTTCCGGTTCCGGTAAGGACAAAGCAGAACGATGTTGATCACGATTGAAAAAATACTAAACCCGGATCAGGTGACCGCCGCGCGCGCAAAACTTGCCAGCGCGGAATGGGCGGACGGTCGTGTAACGGCCGGCTATCAAGCGCAGGAGGTCAAGCGCAATGCCCAGATTCCGGAAAACTCGCCGGTGGCCAGGGAACTCGGCGAGATCATCCTCACCGGGCTCGCGCGATCGCCACGCTTTATGTCGGCAGCGCTGCCGTTGCGGGTGTTTCCACCTATGTTTAACAGCTATGCCGGGGGACAGACGTTCGGTACGCATGTGGACACGGCGATACGCCAGCTCAGCTCCACCGGCCAGCGCATTCGTACGGATCTGAGTGCCACGCTGTTCCTGACGCCGCCGGAGGAATACGACGGCGGGGAACTGGTCGTGGAAGACAGTTATGGGGAAAAGCGGGTGAAGCTTGCGGCCGGAGATATGGTGCTGTATCCGGCAACCAGCCTCCATCGCGTGGAGCCGGTTACACGCGGCAATCGCATCAGCTCCTTCTTCTGGCTGCAAAGCACGATTCGCCAGGACGCGCACCGCACGCTTTTGTTTGAGTTGGATCAGTCGATCCAGCGGCTGGCGGGGAGCGAGGCGGCGCAGGGGGCGGAGGTGAAGGCCAGTGCGGTGCAGCTCACGGGGGTGTATCACAACCTATTGCGGCAGTGGGCCGAGATGTAGTCGGACTGCCAACAGGCTTCGGTGACCGGTCGCCGAAGAATGCCCACGTCACCCTCATGGCGTGGGCATTTCCTTGCCTCCAGGGTGTTGTGGGTCGGCTGTTGACTGCATCCTAGTGGAGCATGGCTAATGAGATTGGTGGTTACGGCAGCGAGCGGATGCAGGGACAGAACGAGGGATCGGTGGAGTTCGACGATTCGGCACAAGTCGGCTCGGTTGAGAGTCGGCTGGCAGCGGCGCGGACGCTGGCTGAGGACCTGAACAGCACGAATGAGAGTCGTTACGAGCACCAGATCACCGTAGATGGAAGCGTTTGGCGGGTTTTGGTAGAGAAGCTGTAGCCCCGCAGTGGTCGCCCCCTTCCCGGGGGTACACTTTTCTAAAGTCTTAGATTCAGGAGGGTTAGGTACGGTGTACCTCCCCCTGCCTAATCTTCGTCCTCGTCAATCTTCTCGTCTTCGTCGTCGTCTTCGTCTTCCCAGTCTTCTTCGTCGAGGTCTTCCAGATTTTGGAGATTTTGGAGGGCCTCGCGCTGCAGGATGTCTTCGGGGAGTTCAGAGGCGGGGGCCAGCGGGCTGCCGGCAGGGTCGAGGGTGATGTCTTCGACGATCTGGTCGGCGGCGTGATGGGGCGCGCCGGCGAGGTTGCCACTGGCGATCTGCAGGGCGTAGAGCAGGAGACCGGCGCGGCGCGGGTCGAGCGCATTGGTGGCGAGGCCCTGCATGATTGTCCCGATGGCTAACTGCACAGAAGAGTGATCTTCCGGGATGGGAAGGGTCAGGGTGGTCTGGTTGGGCGGCTCGTTGTAGGGGTCGTGGAGCAGGCCGGTGGGGCTGGCGGGGGTTGCGCGCCTGGGACGGCGCGTGCCGTGGTGGTAGTAGCAGAAGTCCTCGCCGCGAAGGCAGGGGGAGCCGCAGCGGTGGCCGTCGATGAAGACATGGCGGCACTGGAAGCGGCGGATCGCGAAGTCGATGGCGGTTTCGGGCATGAGTTCCTTTCTACGTGGTACGTGGTACGTGGTACGTGGTACGTGGTCCGTGGTCCGTGGTCCGTGGTCCGGGGTCAGTACTTAGCGCCTGCGTCCGAGCCATTCGACATGCCAGGTCTTGCGGGCTCCGGCGGCGCGCCTGGGTGGTTTGGGTGGCTGCTGCGGGCGGGGAAGGCCCACCACGGCGGCGCGGTGCTCCCGGGCGGCCTTTTCGTGTTCGGGTAGACGGGTTTGCACGGTTGGGTGCTGGATTTTGACCTCGTGGGTCATGTGTGGGCTCCTTGGGTTGGTTTTTGGGATATCGGGGCTGCTGTTTCCCTGGTTCGAGAAGGGTGCGTTTGCCCGTGGACGTTCGCGCCGCGTCTGAGGAAGACAGGTCAGCCATTCCGCTGCGCTCCACTCGCGGCTTTCGGCAGAGCGGAACCCACCCTAACCGACGATGAAGCTGTCGGTGAGGATGGGGCACCCGGCTCCCCGGTTTCCGTTTGGATTGTCGGGGAAAAGGAAAGGCCCGGCGTGAGCCGGGCCTTTCCTGTGTCTGCTGTTTTCCAGTTTAGCGACTGGGGAGAAATGATGTGTAGGATGGCTTTGCCCGTGAACGGGGTTGCCGCGCCCGAGGCAGACAGGTCAGTCGCTCCGCTGCGCTCCGCTTCGGCCTTCGGCAGAGCGGAACCCACCTTAACCGATGATGAAGCTGCCGGGGAGGATAGGGCACCCGGCGCAACAGTGAATGCGTGACACCTTCATTATCCAATTGCTGCCGGGATACGCATGTGCATAAGTGATTGCTCACTTTCGAACATACAGTCTTGGAAAGACTCCTTCATGCGGGGCAGGGCTAAAGCACGGTCAAGAAAAGTGGTGTTATAGAGATTTCTTAATACAAAATCAAAAAAGTGAATTGGCGTAAGCGGGGCGCTAACTGGTATTCTGCAACCTTCGTATTTGACCTAAAGTAAGGTGTGACTTAGGGTGGGTTTTCTCTTTGAAAACTCCTTGACGAGCATCGTAGTCGAACCGGAACGGGAACGGAACAACACCTGGGTTCAATACATCCGCATACAAGGAGTCCTGTAAGTATACCTCCGGATCAGACTCGAAGCTCGTTAGGTCGGGCGAAGGCAGAAAGGCGAGGCGGCTCCGTTCCAAAACCTGCCTGCGGTATTCATAGGTTAACTGAAGCATGGCACCGTCCGGTAAGAGAACACTGAAAGCTCTCTCCGACCTGAAACTTCGGTAAAGTTCTGCGTAGTTAGAGCCTTTGAGCGCGAGCGTAAGTGTTTCGGAACCTTTGAAAGCGATTCTTGAAACGCCACGCTCGACTTCGGTCAGGGTGGGGAAATTCTGATCAGACGACAGGCCGATTCTAATCAGCTCGCTAATAGTGCTGTTAATTTGATTGATGGTCTGTACCGGGCTTGCCATTTAAGACTTTTTTCCCGTTAACGTTTGAATCAAACGATTCTTGACATCATCTTGCAGGTCTTCTAAATGTAACCTCCCCGATTGAATTTCACCAAGCCAGTCTATTAAGCCCTGCTCTCGTTGCCTGAGCTTCTTGCTTTCACTCGAAGTAACATCGCGGTGAACGATCTTAAGTTGATCTCGCTCTTTCGCGGTAGGGTATGTAAAGCATAGTTCAAAATGTCTGGTCTTTACACGCTCGAACTCATCCATAAGTGCTTGCATGCCATCACCCACTCCTAGAACGCGCACCCATCCCTTACTGCGTGTTATAGCGGTGAATAAACGGTTGCGGATCGTGGCAAGATTCCAAGATGATGTATTACAGTCTTGTGCGTTTATCACATAAACCATCGCCGCTTCGTTTCCTTTTGCTCGATGGATGCCGGTAAATGTAATGGAATCTGAACTGTTCGAGAAAAACACATCTGCTTCGGTGTCGACCCCGGCAGTGTGTGACGGAATTTCATGTCCGTATAGCGCCGCCCGAATAGGGCCTACGGTTGTTTTGGTTGTGAGCGGATCTGGGTTTACGACTACAATGTCATTATATCTCAGCTCATCCTCTTCGAGGTTCTTCCTTATAGCCTCAGCGACCCATTCTGCTTGGCCAGCTTCGTTATCGAAACGAATAAACTGTATCAAGTCACTGATGACTGAATGGTTTTCAAGGAATAGGGGACTGACTTCCTCCGGCCTGTAAAGGTCTACTTTATGGCCTTCATGGAGCTCGCCGGATTTAAGTCGATAGCCAATCTCCTCCCAAAGTCGGGGTTGATCAAACATCTGAACCAAACCTAAACTACCCTTCTTCGGCGGCTCGCGATAAATACCGAAACCTAGCGCATGAGCTGTCACTAGAACTGGTCTGGAGTTTCGGTAGCACTTACTTAATATTATGTCTTGGTTACCCGTTCCAAATGAGTTGGACGCGAAGCTCACTTTCGGGCTGCCGTCTTGGTTCTTCCCAAAAATCTCCTCAGGCGGTGGCATCGACTCACTGGAGAGGTTTTGCAGTTCATCATAGGCATATACGAGACGCTTCTTATCCGAAAGCATTTCAAAACACAAACGCAGAAACGCTGGAGGAAAGTCTTGTGCCTCATCTACCAAGATTGCGTCATAGAGCGGCTTGGCCTCATGCACCTCGGCTAGGGCCTTCTCGCAGACACTCCGAAAGCCTTTTTCAAGGCCGAATCTCATCTTTGCGGTACCAAAATCGAAGTACTCGATTTCGTGGAATTTGCAGAAGTCGAAGTAGATTCCCCCGCGTTCGCCCCCTCCAGGTGCGCCCCAAGCATTCAAGATCTTCAACTGATCCCAATCAGGTTCCTCTCCAGCTTGCTCCAGGGAAAAGTTGTTTATAAGCCTCTTAAATTGCGCTTTAAGCGATCGAGTGTTAAACGTGACCGCAATCTTCCACTCTGGATGTTGTGCATGCAGATATGCGGCCTTGAGAGCTAAAACAATGGTCTTCCCTGAGCCGGCAAGGCCTCGGATCCGCTGAACCCCATCAACTGTCTCGAGAACAGCTTTGCTCTGTCGGTTATCTAGAGTAGCTATCGAATCCTCTAGTCGTTTGAGCTTTGCACCTTTCGAACCTTCGCGGGTGGTCAGTCTCTTTGTCTTGCTGCTTCGAATGGTTGAGATGCTCTGAATTGCGGAAAGCGCAACATCATAGACAAGATCACTCGGACTATCCCAGTTCTGTTGGTGTATGCAAGCGAGCAGTGAAGCTCGATCCCAAGCTAAGCCATACCCATCTACTGCCCAGCGGCTCGCATCTGTAATTCCAGGAGCGAAGGTGATGGTGCGAAGCTCAATATTTAAGCGTCGGCGTTCGGTGAGGTCTCGATGGGTCTTTAATCGCGCTTCCAACTTATTCGCAAGGTGATCTTGTCTAGCGGCATACTAACCGACGTCCTGTCCCTCAACTAGATCGAAAATTAAAATGCCTTTTTGGGGGGATACCCATAATGCATCAATTGCTTGTCTGCCATCCGGCGAAGCCAGAAGTGGATAACCAAGCAACACTTGCCCGGTGAGATCGTTGGTGCTCGCGAAAATTTCAGACAACTCTGCGCTAGAGGCGGGTTTGTCATTCGTGCCTTTTACGATGGAAAGTTTTGGGTTCATAGCATGTGAACAGATCCTAAATGTTCAGTCCAAGTTTTAACTTTAAATGCCTCTCCCCGCCTACGGCTTCGGGCGATTCCTGGTATTCCGCATTGGCTTACCTACCGCGTTTTGCTGGTGTAGATCGGGGGGGGAGTAGTGCGATGAAGAGAATGTGAGGGCGGCGGGGGTAGTGATGGCCGGCTGCCGAGTGTGTTTTGGC
>CAXTZL010000157.1:0-7453 GCA_964248555.1 uncultured Bryocella sp. | reverse complement strand
GCGTGCTTTCGTGGCCACCGTATACGGCGCGGTATACCTCTCGATTACGCAGAATGCTCTGAACATAATCCCGGGTTTCGCTGTACGGAATTGACTCCACCCACTCCGGAATATCCTTGTAGTCTCCGCTGGCAATCCACTGCCGTACAGGCGCATCGCCGGCGTTATAGGCCGCCAGAGCGTACTCAACCTGGCCGCCATAGCGGTCAATGTTCTCGCGCAGGTAGGTTGTTCCCAGCCGGAGATTTTCCGCCGGATCGAAGAGCTCATTTGTGCTGAAATGCCGCTCGCCTTCCCTCTTTGCCAACATCTTTCCTGTGGAAGGTAGCAGTTGCATCAAGCCATAGGCATTGGCGTGGCTCACGACGCCCGGATTAAACTCTGACTCCTGCCGGATCAGGGAGGTGACGAGATAGGGATCAACCCCCTGACTCTGCGCGTCAGCAGCGAGCTCCTGCCAGTACGGCCTTGGAAAAACCAGCTGCCAGTACACGGTGGGCACCTCGGCAACGGGAAGCGAGGTAAAGGGCACCTTGCTCCGCTTCATCGCCTGCAGAGCGCGGGCATTCTCACCAAAACTCTGGTAAATCTGCGCCTCCGCAAGCGCACCCCACTGGCCTGATGTTGAACTCAACTGGATCTCCGGCCGGATGTACTCATTCAGTGCGGCATTGGCTAGAAGCCGTGCCTTGATCAGGTGCGGATCGTCTTCGGGCAGCGCGGCCGTCAGGTGCGGGTCTTCAACAACGCGCACGGAAGCCAGCACCGCCGCCGGAGCGGCAGCCTCACGATTTCCGATCACGGCAAGACGCTGCCGCCCGAGCATCGCATAATAGCTGTTCACATAACCGGTGTTCAGGGCATGGTAATAATTCAGAGCCTGCCCAAAATTTCCCTCAACATCCTCGTAAAGCCTGCCGCGCCAATAGAGCGCCCCCGGAATTTCCTGCCCACCCGGATACAGCGAAATCTGCTCGTCGAACATCCGCGCCGCATCCGCGTTATGCCGCAGCCGATAGTTCAACCATGCGGAGCGCCAGTGTGCACTGGGTGCATATGTACTGTGCGGAAACCGAGTCACCAGATCCATGTAACTCGCGATAGCGTGGGTAGGATCGCGCTTGATCAGGTACATGTTCCCGGAAGAGTAGAGCGCCTCTTCCAGCCATCGGCTGTTCGGATACTGCTGCTCGATCTGCGCGACCAGGGTGTCGTGCTCGAAGGTTTCTCCCTCGTTCCGCGCAAACTCCGCTTGCAAATACATCTTCAAGGCAGCCGTGTCGTCATTTGTGACCGGCAGATGGGCAATATCCCCCCGCGAGATGCGTTTCAGCCGCAGATCGCACACCGCTGCGTAGATTTCGAGCGCGTCATGGTCAGCCTGGCTGAGGGTACTATCTGATTTCTCAAGGGCACGGTATTCGCTTGCCGCTTCGTTGTACTGCTTGGCATTGAACATGGCGTCCGCGTGCTGCTTGCGTTCCGCCGCGGTCAGCGGTGTGTTCATTGTGGCAAGCTGCACCTTGGCGTAGGCAGCCTCACTGCTGAAAGGCTCCCCAAGATAAATTGCACGATACAACGCACCCGCAGCGTTCGTATTGCCGCTGGCTTGATACGCCCTGGCGAGCGCCGCGCGGACATCCAGGTGACTGCCGGCGGGCGTCCCGGCCAGCAACTGCAGCACGTGCAGGGCAGCGGCTGAATTGCCCGAGGCGATATACGCATTGGCAAGCACCACCGGCACTTCCGGCACAAAAAGGCTGTCCGGATGGCGATCCGCAAAATGGTCCATCAAGGCGACGGCGTCCGCTGGCCGCCCAGCCGAAATGGCCGCCTGGGCTCCGAGGTAGTCCGCATAGTCCGCCAGAGCGTCGCCGGCCCCAGCCGCCGTGTGAAAAGCGCCCTCCGCATCACTGTAACGGTGATCAAGTGCGTAGGCGTGCCCAATCGAGAGATCGGCCGCGGCAGCTGCCTCCCCCGGGTGTGCCGCCGCATAGGTATTCACCCCGTTGTACGCCGCTGCACTTCGCGTCGCGATCAGCTGCTGTGCCATGGAACGCAGCGTGGCGGAGGCGATAAAGGCACTGCTGAGCCGCCGGCTCTCCGCCGTGGCATGCTCCACGATGGGCCGCCCCGTGGGTACGCCTCGCAACGTGACCCGGCGTAAGGAGGAATGCCTCTCACCGACCTCATGCCGGACCGCCTTGTGTCGTGCCTCCGAAGCCCGCCCGTGCGAACTCGCGTGAGCTCCGAGGCTGCCGGCGGCCACATGGTGCAGGCTAGCTGCTCCTTTGCTATGGACGGCAATGTGCTTTCTCGACTGCGCCGGCACTGCCTTCATGGCAAATCCTGCGGTAAGTAGCAGAGCAAGGGCGTACCGGCTCTTCATCGTGGTGCTCCCTCCTACCAATCTACTTGCAACCGCCGGTTTTGTATTGACCTTGCGTGACGGCAAAGAACCAGACCAGATACGGAAGGGCGACAAGGTCTGTCGATCTGTTCCAGGTTGGGACACAACGACCCGGCTCGGCTCGCAGTACACTTAGAGAGACCATGGCGGCACAAACCACCACTATCGCTGAACCTGAGCAGCAGGCTGGAGTCGTTGTAACTCCCGTCGTAGAGCCCCATCCTGATATCGCTCTCGTGGAGCGGGCCAAAGCCGGCGACACAGCCGCGTTCGAGGTGCTCGTTCGCCAGTATGACCGGCAGATCTACCGCACAGCCCTGCATATTACGCAGAATCGGGAAGACGCCGAGGACATCACCCAGGATGTCTTCTTTAAAGCGTTTCAAAAGCTCGAGCAGTTTCAGGGCAACTCGAAGTTTTCCACTTGGCTCGTGCGCATCGCCGTGAACGAGAGCCTGATGCGTCTTCGCCGGCGAAAAACGTCCAGAACGGTCTCCATGGACCAGGATGTCGAAACCGAGGAGGGTGCGATCCCTCGCGATTTCGCCGAATGGCGTCCCAATCCGGAACAGATTTTTTCGCAATCCGAACTGGGCGACATCCTTCGTAAAACCATTGCGGGTTTGCCCCCAGGTTTTCGCACCGTTTTTACCCTCCGCGACATCGAAAACCTGTCAACCGAGGAGACGGCAGAGGCTCTGCACTTAAGTATCCCCGCCGTAAAGTCCAGGCTTTTGCGTGCCCGCTTGCAACTGCGGGAGCGACTCAGCCGTTACTTCCGGCAGAAGAAAGAGGGTTCGCAGTGAACTGCACGGAGTTTCTTGCAAAACTCACCGACTACTTTGACGGGAACATTGACCCTGCACTTCTGGCGGAAGTCAAAGAGCACATCGGTAGCTGTCATCATTGCGAAGTCGTGGTGAGCACGACGCAGCAGACCATTTCCATCTATCGGCACCATGAAACTTACGATTTTCCAGATGAGCTCGCCGAAAGGCTGCGGGCCGCAGTCATGAAACGCTGCTACGCGGTTCCGTCAGCCTCCATTTCAGATCCTGCGCTCTCGAAAGCCCAAGTCTGATTCCAGGAGTTATCGGCGATAAATCACAAATTCCGTAGAAGCTCGCAGAGCTTCTACGGAATTCCTACTGTCACTATCAGGCTTATTTGACCACCTGCTGAAACAACGGAGAGCTCAGCAGGCTCGCAAATTGTCCATCCGAGGAGTTGTAGTCGACCGTCAAGGTTCCCGCGCCGGAGTCGATGGTCGTGTCATCCAGAGCGGTTCTCTCAATCGGCGATCCGCCCGTTTTCCTCAGGATCATGACACCCTTCATCAGCGTTGCAGCCGTAGCCGCAGTCACTGAATCAGACATCACCACCGCCATGTCAAACCGCACCCCGTTGGCGAAGTCCATGGTGTAGCGAGCCGACTTCATCCGGTTTTTTACCGTATCGTAGTCGGCCAGCTGCGCGGCTTCACCCAAAACGCTGCGCATCATGGTCTGGGTGCCCTTCTGGTCGAGAAGACTCCAGACCGGCCTCGTGTCGACGGCACCCATCTCCCCCATCATCTCGCTGTTCTGCAGGAAATTGCCCACAAGACCATCGCGAGCATCCAGAGCCGCCTTCACAGCAGCCTGATCACCGAAAACCATTGTGGTCTGGTTTAGGAAAGCCACGCTCATCCCGGAAGCGCCCATGGGATAAATGCTGTTGTTGCGCAGGCTGACGGGCTTGACTTTGTTCTTGGCAAAGTACGCCATAATGGACTGGGTTTGGAACTGGCCCTGTGCGATACCGATAATGCGTGATCCGCCCTCGCCTACATGAAAAGCGGCAAATGCCAGCGTATCCGCATCCTGGTCGACCTTTAATCCAGATGTTTTCAGCGCTGTCTCCAGCCGCTTCAACTCAGGCGGCAGCACCCGGTCCTTCATCTGCATGGCAGCCGGTGAGTTCTGCATGGCGCGGTAATCCACCACGATAATCTGCTGCACATCACGCGGGATGGAAGAACGCGCATCTCCACTCAATTGGGCAGCCTGCGCCACCGAACCCCAACCCATCAGCGCCGCGACACCCGCGCCTGCCAAACCATGTTTCCAGCTTCTGCCCATCGTCACTGCTCCCAAAGGCCTTACCCTCCAAGGGCAAAGCAATTTTCGTTCGGTCTCCGGCGGGTGGCAATCACCAATTCCGGGGAGTTACGGCCAGAGAAGGGGCCGATGAAGGCGCCTTTCCAAAATCTTCAGCTCCGGATCGAACCCAACAGTTTGACGTGTCCACTCCGCGTTCGGCTCATAAGCCTTTTCAGGAATAAGCCCGATCAATTCACCCTCCGCCATCTCCGCGCCATGCTGACGGGCAATTTCACGCACCGCCGTGCAGGCCTTCGCCACCGAGGTTCGCTCGTAGTCCGTAATGTTCATGCTCACCTGCGCTCTTCCGTTAGCAAGCACACCCATGGCTTTAATGCCGGAAAGTCCGCCGTTGGAGGCTCTCACCTCGCGGGCAATACCCCGTGCCAGGCTGATGTCCTGTTTGCCGTCCCGTTCCGCAAGATAGACGTTGTAGGCAATCAGGAAGCGCCGAGCACCCACGGCGCTTGCTCCAGCCCTCGGATGCAACTCCGGCCCTCCGATATCGGGGCGCCGCGCCGCATCGCGCACCGAATCTTTCAATAGACCTTCGAACTGCCCCCGTCGCACATCTTCCAGATTTACCCGGTCCGGCCGGGAAGCCGCGGCTTCGTACAAATACACCGGAATACCGAACCGCTGCGCAATGCTCCTACCCGCTTGCCGTGCCAAAACAGCGCATTGCACCAGCGAAATATCTCGAACCGGGACAAAAGGGATCACATCCGCCGCGCCGATACGCGGATGCTCCCCGCGCTGCTGCGTCAGGTCGATCAGGGTTGCCGCCTTGCCGGCCGCCCGCACGGCCGCCTCGACCACTGCCTCCGGCGCACCCGCCACCGTCACAACGCTGCGATTATGGTCCCGGTCTGCCGACCAGTCCAGCAAGGACACACCCGGCACTTCCATTGCACGTACGATTGCCTTTACTTTCTCAGCATCCATGCCCTCGGAAAAGTTCGGTACACACTCGACAATGGCATGTGGTTCAAACATAAGGGTGCTTCCCTGTTCCTTGCCCGGTTCGAGCCGTGCGCTCCTCAACCAAGCCCTATTTCCACCAGCTGTAACCCAACGAAAACTGCACACTGGCGTTCACACCGGGGTTGCGGTCCCCCAGGCTTGCGCTGGAGATGTGAACGGCGTTCGCGCTGAAGTCTACAGACCGCCGCGGCTTTACAAAGACATGCATGCCGACCCCGCCCTGTGGCGTAAAGTTCCAGACGCTGGTATCGGCGCTGGGTCCGGTCTCATTCACGTCCTGCGGGTTGATATCGCCATAGCCGGGATACTTGTGGTTTGTCCAGAGCAGCCCCCCTGCCGCCTGCGCCCATGGCATCCAGCGCCGGCCATGGGTGAAATTCCAGCGCAGGATGATCGGCGTAACCGAGAGGCCTGTATAGGTTCCACCAACCGTATAGGGGGCGCTGCAGGTGTTCGGATTTACAGGGAGGGTGGTTGTGGCGGCGCACCTGATGCGTGGAAATTGCGGCGTAAACGACTGCCAGTAGGGAAAAAACTCTCCCGCATACTCGAAGTTGCCGCGAAACAGGCCAGTCCCAAGCTCTGGAGTCAACACCTTGCCCAGGTGCGCACCCGCCAGGAGAAACCGGAAGCTGTTTCTATTCTCGGTGAGGCCGACCCCGCCCTGAAAGAGCACACCGTATTCAAGTGGTGTGCGATGGGCTACCTCATGCACCGGAGATTCGGCCAACCCACTCTGCCCTGCCTGCACGGTGGGTTGAGGCCCGGGTGTAAGGATCCTCTGGCCGGCCTGGGAGTTCTGCAGGGTAAAGTGGCTTAGGCTGCCGTAGGTAAACGGAATGACCGCTTCGTGGAGCGGCTTAAAAGTCGGCGCCGAAACATCCACCGCATAGTCCTGCGATAGACCGGAAAACGTGAACCGACCCCGGCGGTCGGACCGCACATGGGCGATGACGGCGGTCCCGGAGAACACCGTCACATCGGCTTCCGGAATCGCGGCACCGGTCGCATCGGTCACTACCCCGGCCAGTCTTGCTTTCTGCTGACCCTGCGCCTGCCCTTTCCAGGTGCAGAATGAAACGGCGGCCAGCAGAGCGGTTGAACCAAACCTGCGAAATCTCAAATCTTCCTCACAGCCGAAGGCCGCCAGCGGAACTGGCGGCCTTCTATTCTGCCATATGCTGCTTTAGCTAGGCGGAAGCCATCGCCTCATTCATATCGAAGTTGGAATAGACGTTCTGCGCATCGTCCAGGTCTTCCAGTGTTTCCAGCAGACGCATCATGGCACTGGCCTGCGTACCCTCAAGCTTCTGATAAATCGTCGGCAACATGGTGATTTCGGAATTTTCCGGCTTGATCCCGGCCTTCTTGAGGGCTTCGGCCACGGCGGCATGATCCTCGGGAGCCGTCGTGATCTCCCAGTAATCACCGTCTTCGCCCAAATCCTCGGCACCGGCGTCGAGAACGACTTCCGTCAGCTTATCCTCGCTTGCCGCCTCCTTGGCGACAATAAGGAGGCCTTTTTTTGTGAACATGTACCCGACCGAACCGGATTCACCCAGATTTCCGCCATTTTTCGAAAAAGCATGCCGGATTTCACTCACGGCCCGGTTGCGGTTATCCGTAAGCACGTCCACAATGACCGCCACGCCGCCGGGACCATAGCCCTCGTATACGACCTCCTCGTAGCTGGCGCCTTCGATCTCACCCGTACCGCGCTGGATCGCCCGTTTAATGTTGTCCTGGGGCATGTTCTCAGCCTTGGCCGCCAGCACCGCCGTCCGCAGACGGGGATTCCCATCCGGGTCGCCGCCGCCGCCCTTGGCTGCCACCATGATCTCCTTGATCAGACGGGTAAAAATCTTGCCGCGCTTTGCATCCAGCGCGCCTTTCTTATGCTTGATCGTCGCCCATTTTG
>CAXTZL010000156.1:0-7513 GCA_964248555.1 uncultured Bryocella sp. | reverse complement strand
AGCTCTCCATACTGCGCCAGAACAATGCTTTGTTGCGCCTCTTCACATCGCATGTTGCGTACCCTCTCCTGCCTCTCTCCAAAAGGTGCTGCCTTCGCGGAACTTGTACGTGCTCGTCCGCTTTGTAGTGCTGTACATCCCTGCTTCCTGCTTCACTGCTTCTAGCGAACTTCGGCCAACCTTGCGCGCAACTTGCGCGTCGCCCGGAAAAGCGTGTTTTTGGCCGTTTCTTCCGTCGTCGAAAGCATTTCGCCGATCGTCCGCAGCTTCAATCCCTGATAGTGCTTCAGCTCGAACACCATGCGTTCGCGCGGTGTCAGTTCCGCCAGTGCCCCCTGAATGGCCGCGTGCTGCGTTTTGCGTTCGAGCTCCCGGCCGGGGTCGGCGCCGGAGCGCTCGTCCTGCACGTTGGCCATCAGGTCCATCTCTTCGCCCGCGGCGTCGGTCACCGTGGCCGGGTCCTCGCGGCGGCTCTTGCGGCGGCGCAGCTGGTCCAGGCACAGGTTGGTCACGATGCGGTAGAGCCACGTATAAAACGAGCACTCAAACCGAAAATTCGACAGGTGCCGGTAGGCCTTGATAAAGGCCTCCTGATGCACATCCTGCGCATCTTCCTCGTTGCTCAGCATGTGCAGCGCCAGGCGCAGGACACTGCGGTCATAGCGGCGCACCAGCGAATCAAAAGCCGACCGGTCGCCCTTCTGTGCGGCCCGAATCAGTTCATCATCTTCCGCCCGCTGCTGCGCCCGGGCTTCCAATTCCTGCGGTGTCAACTTGGCCCGGCCTGACACAGCCGGCCGCGCCTGGCCCGGCTCGGCGATCGGCTTCGGCCCGGAATCTCTCCCCAGTCTGCAATCCGGTTGCGGCATGGCGGCTGCCGTTGATTCTATCGCTACGGCTTCCTCCGTCAGTCCGGGGGAGGCCGCCTCGCGCAGTGTCTCCTGCAAACCGAGGGCGAAAGGACTGGGACGCCGGCGAAGCGGGTCGCCGGGAAAAACAATTGCGGAAGAAGTACTCATGCCGATGGCTGACTCCGGAGTCAACGTGCTGCTTTCCCGGTAGACGAAAGCTGTCCCGGGAAGGTAAGCGAGTGCACGTCCCGCTTTCGTTTTCCCCGGCGCGTAACGATGGCCCGAAAGTTGCTAAGATAGCCTGACCCGGTAGCCAAATGCTCTCCTATGGGCCGTGTTGGATCCACGCCGGCTCACCGCAGCGGCAACAGCCCTTATTGCGCACCCGGAGACAGAGGTGTTGGTATCGGCTGCCAGCGGTTGGGAGATCGCGACCAAGGTGAGGCTTGGCAAGCTGCCCTGGGCGGCGGAGTTCGAGCAAAACTTCGTGGGATTTGTCACAGACGCGGGATACAAGCTGGTGGCGATAAAAATCGAAGTTGCCCTGCGGGCGGGCCGTATTACAGGCGATCACAGGGATCCATTCGACCGCATGATCGCGGCTCTGGCCCTTGCGGAAGATATGCCGCTCATCAGTTCAGACGCGCAACTGGATACCTTCGGCGTCCGCCGAATATGGTAGAACTTGCTCTGCCGGTCTCAGAATCGGTTTCTGCTCTCGACAAATTTCGTTGAACAGCATCTGACAGGGCGCGCCGCCTGAGAGATCATGATTTCCCGGAGCTTGGCCGAAAGGAAAGACTTACATGAGCAAGCGTTGGGGAATTGCCCTCGCAGCCGTCATCATGCAGATCGCGCTGGGGGCTGTTTACGCCTGGAGCGTTTTCCGTAAACCGCTGCAGGCCCGCTTCGGCTGGACCATCGAGCAGATCACACTTACTTTCACCATCGCCATCTTTGTCGTCGGCTTCGCCGCCTTTTTCGGCGGCCTCTGGAGCCGGCGCAGCGGACCGCGGGTGGTCGCCATGACCGGCGGGCTGCTCTACGGCGGCGGCGTGGCCCTGGCCAGCCTTTCCAACCACGGTCTGTGGTGGCTCTATCTCACCTACGGCGTAATCGGCGGCACTGGGCTGGGATTTGGCTACATCGTTCCCATCTCCGTCCTCGTGAAATGGTTCCCGGATCGCCGCGGCCTTATGACCGGCGTGGCCGTAGGCGGCTTCGGTGCGGGTGCCCTGGTCACGGCCAAACTGGCGACCAATCTCATCCGCACCGTCGGTGTCCTCACTACGTTCCTCTATCTCGGCCTCGGCTTTCTCGTCGTCTGCGTGATTTGCGGCTACTTCATGGTGAACCCGCCGGCAGACTTCGTTCCCGAGGGCTGGACTCCGTCCGAAGCCCTCAAGAAGACCGAATCCGCCCGCGATTTCACCCTCGGCGAGGCCCTCAGTAGCTGGCAGTGGTGGGTTTTATGGCTGCTCCTGTTTCTCAACACCTCGGCAGGCATTTCAATCATTTCGCAGGAATCGCCCATGTTCCAGGAACTCGCAGGCGTAACCGCCGGCGTTGCCGCGCTCATGGTCGGCTATGTCGCCTTTGGCAATGCCTTTGGCCGCGTTTTCTGGGCCTGGGTCTCGGATTTCATGCCGCGCCGCTTCGTTTTCCTCATCATGTTTCTCCTGCAGGCCGTACTGTTTTGGCTGCTGCCGGGCATCAACACCCAGGCTTCCCTCACCGTGGTGGCTTTCATCATCCTGCTCTGCTATGGCGGCGGCTTCGGGACCATGCCCGCCTTCGCGGCCGACTATTTCGGCAGCGCCAACGTCGGCTCCATCTATGGCCTCATGCTTACCGCATGGGGCTTTGCCAGCGCCTTCGGCCCTTCACTGATCGCACACACTCGCCAAGCCACCGGCCACTACGCCAGCGGCCTTCACATCCTTGCCGTCGTTGTCCTGTGCTCTGCGATCCTGCCCTTCATCGTCCGCCCGCCGCGGGTGGTCGCCGCCGCACGCTAGTCGCCCCAAAACAGAGTGGTCCGGAGAATTCTTGCGCCGGGCCGCTCTGTTTTGACACACGGCGGCCGTGTGTGCCGGGGTTCAATCCCCCTTCGGGGCACTTTCAAGCCGCCCGAATCGGCATAGACTGGGCAACGATGGCTTCCCTGTTCCCCGAAGATCGCCCCACGCGCACCACTTCCACCCGGCCAGCTTTCCGCAAGTTCGCCTCCAAACCGCGTCCCAAGGCCGCCGACACCGATCTGCCGCCTCTCGAGCCCGGCTGGGTGCTCGCCCACTGTGACGGCGGTTCCCGCGGCAATCCCGGTCCTGCCGGATTCGGCGTAGCCCTCTCCGATGCAGAAGGAGAAGAGATCGCGGAGTTGAGCGAGTTCCTTGGGCTTCGCACCAATAATTACGCCGAATACGCCGGCCTGCTCGCCTCGTTGCAGTACGCGCTCGACAACAACATCCCCAAACTGCGCGTGGTCGCCGACTCCGAGCTTATGGTCAAGCAGATCCAGGGCAAATACCGCGTCAACTCCCCCGACCTCAAGCCCCTGCACGAGGAAGCCCGCCGCCGCATCGCCAAGCTCGAAGGCTTTCAGATCCTGCACGCGCTCCGTCACAAAAACAAGGACGCCGATCGGCTCGCCAACGAGGCCATGGATCGCGGGATGGGCAAATCCTCCTCCGCGCCAGCAACAGCGCCCCCGCGGGCCATCCCCAATCCCACCCGAGACGCGGCTCCGCCCGCCCCGGCCAGCTTCGGCGGCCCGCAGCTCAAGGGGGCTGCCGAAGCGAGCACCAGCTCGACCCAGTCTGCGCAAGCCCCAGCGCGTGGAGAGGGAACGATGCGCGGTTTTGTGCGTGATGGCGTGATTCATCCCCTCAACGGCGTCAAACTGCAGGAGGGCACTTTCGTAAAAATCCTTGCCGAATAGGTTGCCAAATTACCACGCCCAACACGACGGTTGCAGGCAAGGGGTCCAGGCAGAGCCCGAACCGCCATCACTCCGAGTCGTTCCGAGGATCTTGATCCGATGAAGCGCACAAACTCCTACCCCGCCCCCCATCCCGCTCTTGTCGTGCTCTTCGTTCTGCTCCCCGCGACCGGGGCACGGCCGGCTGCCGCACAGGCTTCCGAGCCCGCAGCCGAGGCTGCTGTACGCGCAGCTGTCAGCTCCGAGCTCAAAGCCGCCGAGCTCGACCACAGCGCCTGGGACTACCGCGATCACGACGTGCAGCCCGGCAAAGACGCGGTCTCCCACGTCATTGAAACGCCCAGGGGCGACCTGAAACGCCTGCTGGAACTGAACGGCCGCCCGCTGGCCGGGCAAGCCGAACAGGCCGAAGTGCAGCGAATCCACGACTTCGTCAACAGCCCCGACGAACAGGCCAAGCAAAAGGCCGACGGCGCCCACGACGGCGCCCAGGCACGCGAACTGCTCAGCATGTTGCCTGAAGCCTTTATCTGGACGGTCGGCGGCAGCAACGCCGCGGAAACAGTGCTCAAGTACAAACCGAATCCGGCCTTTCATCCACCCGACATGCAGTCGCGCGTCATGGGCACCATGGCTGGTGAAATCGTGGTGGCACACGATGGTGACCGTATTCGATCCCTCCGTGGCACCCTGACTGCGGACGTCCGCATCGGCTTCGGCCTGCTCGGCAAGATCGACGAAGGCGGCACCTTCGACGTCGAACGCCGCGAGATCATCCCGGGCCGCTGGGAGATCACTGCCACCCACGTCCACATCGGCGGTAAGGCGCTGTTTTTCAAGAGCATCGGCCAGCAGGAAGACGAGGTCAAGGACGATTTCAAACCGTCGACAGCTCCAAACCTGCAGGTAGCCGAAGAGCAAATCCTCCGCTAGTCTCACGCTCGTCCTGGGCACCCATGGAAACAGAGTTCCTCGAGGGCCTGGCGATCTGCATCGCCAAACAACCTACAACCTTCGGGTGCGAAGGGCGCCTCGGAGGTCATCACGAAGCATCGATTGTTTCGCATCCGTCCTTCGGCCATGGCACTCTAAGAAACGTGCAGATTCGCTCCAAACTCCTGGCGGCCGCCGCAAGCGCCATGTTGACACCGTGGTCTCTCGAAGCCCAAACGGCTCCACCTACTCCGGCAAACACGGCTGGTCCCATGGCCGCAAGTGCTCCCATCGTCCGGCGGGAAACCCCGGCCCTCCAACCTGCAATGCCGGCAAACTCTTCCGTGACGTTGCCGCAGCAGCCGGCCCCCAACCCCCTTCCGCAGGACCCCAGCGCACTCCTCGGCACCGGAACCGGCACCCAGGCGACAGGCCTGGTCCATCTCACCACCTCTTCTGCCCGCTACGTGCCGGCCTCTACCGTTGCCGGCCCCGGCGGTTATGCCGTGGAACAGCCCACCGCCGGCCCGCTCGCGCTTTCGCTCGACGACGCCATCTCACTTGGCCTCGAGCGCAATATCCGGCTCAAGTACCAGAAGTCAAATCAAGAGCTCGTGCGCGGCTACACGGGGCAGGTCACCAACGCGATCATCCCCAACCTGAACTTCAAGGCCGCCTCCAGTGCGCAGGAAATTGATCTTGTCGCCCTGGGCTTCAAACCGTCGTCGCTGGGCGGGTTGCTCGCACAATATGGCCTCTCCCCCAGTTCGTTTCCTTCCATCGTCAAGGTAAACACCACCTCCGTGCAGATCTCGCTCGACCAGGTGCTGTTCAATATGCCCGATTTCGAGCTCTACCGTGCCATCAAGCCCGAAGAACGCTCGATCGCCCAGACCATTCAGGACGACAACGACCAGGTCGTCCAGGCCGTCACCATGGCTTACCTGCAAATTCTCGCCGATCAGGCCAGCCTGCAGAATACGATCGCCCAGGAAAGTGCCGCGCGCCTGCTCTTCGATCAGGCTGCCGCCCGTGAGCAGGCCGGGGTCGGCATCCGGCTGGATACTCTTCGCGCCCAGGTCGCCTACCAGCAGCGTCAGCAGCAGCACGTCTCCGCCGACGCGCAACTGGACAAGGACGGCATCCAGCTCAACCGCATCATGGGCATTCCCGCCGGCCAGTCGCTGGACCTCACCGACCCCACCCCCTACTCCGAAATCGCCGATCTCACTCTCGAACAGGCGCGCGACACCGCGTACGCGCACCGCAGCGATCTGCTCTCCTTGGATTCCTCGATCGAGGTCGCCGGCCACGAGCTTCGCGCCATTCGGTACCAGCGCCTGCCCACCCTCGGCATCAATGGCTTCTACGGCATCCTCGGCCAGGACACCGGACTCTTTCACGGCGTCTTCACGGCCGAAGGCTCCCTGCGCTTTCCCATCTTCCGCGAGGCTGCCCAACGCGGGGAAGAACAGAGCGCCTCCGCACAGATTCAAACGTTGCACGAACAGGAAAGCAACCTTCGCGCCACCATCGACGCCAGCATTCGCACGGCGGTGCTCGACATCAACTCCGCAAATCAGCTCGTCAAGGTCTCGCAAAGCAACGTCACCCTGGCCGAGCAGGAGCTCTCGGACGCCCGCGACCGCTTCACCGCAGGCGTAGCCGACAACCTGGAGGTGGTCGACGCCCTCGCCGACGTCACGAGCGCACAATCGCAGCTCGTCTCCGCGCTCTATCGCTACAACACCGCCAAAGTCGGACTGGCCCGCAACCTGGGCCTTATTCAGACGCGCTACCATGCCTTCCTTGGCATTTAATCTGTTGTTCTTGCCACTTCGGGGGTAGTTTGAAGCTCTCGGAGGCAGCCGAAACAGACCAGGCGTAAGCGGGCGACGGCCGAACTTCTATGATGAGGCTTAATAGTCCCTTTTCTGGAGTCAGTAAGCATGCGCCGTGCGTCCCCGTCTTTGCTTCTCCTCGTCAGCGCCGCCCTTCTGGCCTCTTCCGCCCTCGCACAGACGGCCTACACCCCTTCTCCCGCCCCAGACCCCAACACTCCACTGGCCCTCATCGCTCCCGTTGAAGCACGGCACGAGATGGTTACCACCTATCAGCACGACGCCACCGACGCCGGCCTTCAAATCCTGCACGATGGGGGCAACGCCGTAGACGCAGCCGTCGCCGTCGGTTTCGCCCTCGCCGTCACCTTCCCAGCGGCTGGCAACATCGGGGGCGGTGGCTTCATGCTGCTCCGCCCAGGTTCCGCAAAGCTCGCTGGCGGTCACCCGCACTTCCTCGACTTCCGCGAAAAAGCCCCCGCCGCCGCTACGGCGAATATGTACCTCGACGCCAGCGGCAATGTCATCCCGAGGCTCAGCACCGTCGGAGCCCACGCCTCCGGCGTCCCGGGCACCGTCGGCGGCCTGGTCTACGCCTCACAGCATTTCGGCAAACTGCCGCTCGCCCGCGTCATGCAGCCGGCCATCCGCCTCGCCTCTGAAGGTTTCGTGCTCTCCCCCGAAGAGGCGATGGTGCTCCGCTCCGACCGCCTCAAAACGGCACCCGCCTCCTTCCGCATCTTTCAGCGCAACGGCGAGTTTTACGCCACCGGTGACCGCCTCAAGCAGCCCGAACTCGCCCGCACCCTCGAACACATCGCCGAAAACCCGGACGACTTCTACCACGGCGTCATGGCGCAGCAGATCGCCAGCTTCGAAGCTCAAAACGGCGGCCTGATCACTGCCAAAGACCTTGCCAACTATGAGGTCAAGGACCGCACCCCGCT
>CAXTZL010000155.1:0-7532 GCA_964248555.1 uncultured Bryocella sp. | reverse complement strand
TTTGGGAGAAGGCGCTTGCGCCCGAGGCCGCGCGGGCGATGTTTACGGGAGCCGAGTTGTACCGGGCGGCGTACCGGGAGGCAATCTGGCGATCAAAGATTAATTTGAGCTTTCTGACACATTCGAATCAGGACGAGTTTGCACACAAGAGTTTTGAGATTGCCGGATGTGGAGGATTTTTGTTAGCCGAGCGATCCCCGGGGCACATGGCGCGCTTTGTGGAGGACGAGGAGGCGGTCTTCTTTGCCGACGTAGAGGAGTGTGCGGCAAAGATTCAGAAATATCTGCCGGATGAGGAAGCGCGGACGCGTATTGCTGCTGCCGGGCGGGCGCGGGCGGCGCGCGACGGTTACAGCAATGATGCGCAGGTGGAGTGCATTCTGAACGCACTCCCGGCTGCTTTTCACCGAAGCGGTTCGGATGGGTAGCGGTGCATGCTGGACCTGCTATTTCACAGCATTGAAAAAGTAGCGACGACCGGGCGGGTTAGTCTAGGAAGAAAGCAGGGAACTTCCAGCGTCGGTGCGCGGCGCGAGATGAGATTTGCGCTCACGGCCGGTGAAAAGGCGGGGCCACGGTTTCGGGAGTTCCGTGGAAATTCTGTGGGCGCTCGTGGGGATGTAAATGCAGTGGAGGCGTTGGCGCAACAGCATCGTTTTGATTTTTGCCGTGCTGGGGCCCGGCTTCATCACTGCCAACGTCGATAACGATGCGGGCGGTATTTATACCTATGCCACCGCGGGCGCGCAGTTTGGCTATGGCCTGCTGTGGACCATGATTCCGATGGCCATTATGCTGACGTTTGCGCAGGAAATTTCTGCGCGCATGGGCGTGACCACGGGCAAAGGCCTGAGTGAGCTCATTCGGGAAGAGTTCGGGTTGCGGACGACGGCTCTGCTGATGTTCGGACTGGTGATTTGCAACCTGTGCGACGTGACGGCAGAGTTCGCCGGCGTGGCCAGTAGTACGCAGCTATTTGGCGTGAGCAAGTTCATCACGGTGCCGGTGGCGGCGGCGCTGGTATGGGCCCTGGTGGTGTTTGGCGATTACAAAAAGCTGGAGAAGATTTTTGTTGTCCTGTCCTTTTTGTATGTGGCGTACATCGTTACGGCGGCCCTGGCGCACCCGAACTGGACCTCTGCCGTACGAGCGACGCTGCGTTTGCCGCATGTGACGGATCTGCGTCACTCGAGCTACCTGTTTCTCTCCGTGGGCATGATCGGCGCGACGGTAGCGCCGTGGCAGCAGTTTTACTTGCAGGCCTCGGTAGTGGACAAGGGCACGGGCAAGGGTGAGTTGAAGTTTGCGCAGGCGGATGCGATTGTGGGTTCGCTGTTCTCCGTGGTGGTGGCGGCCTTTATAGTGATTGCCTGCGCGGCCACACTGTTTGCCAGCGGGCACCATAACATCGGCGACGCGGCGGATGCGGCGGCCTCGCTGCGGCCGCTGGGCGGCGATTACGCCTACCTGCTGTTTGCGTTCGGATTGCTGAACGCCTCGTTGTTTGCGGCTTCGATCCTGCCGCTTTCAACGGCCTATACGGTGTGCGAGGCGCTGGGGTTTGAGTCAGGACTGACGAAGAAGTTTCGCGAGGCGCCCACGTTCTATTGGCTCTATACGGGGCTCATCGTGATTGGCGCGGCGGTGATCCTGATGCCCCGGGTACCGTTGGTGCGCATCGCGGTGCTGTCGCAGGTGCTGAATGGCTTGCTGTTGCCCTTTGTGTTGGTGTTTATGCTGATTCTGGTGAACCGCAAGAGCCTGATGGGCTCGCTGGTGAACGGGCGGACGTACAACGCCGTGGCCTGGTCGCTGACCGGGCTGACGATCGTGCTGACGGTGGTGCTGCTGGTGGGGCAGGTCTTCGGGAACTGAGGTCGGGAGCTGAGGTCTGGAGCTAAGGTGGGGCCGCGCCGGAGCCGGCTCCGGCTGTCTAGAGCAGTTTGCCGTCGGCGAGGTCGCGGATCAGGGTGAGGTCCGCCGCGAGGAAGTCGAAGTCGGGCAGCCTGGCAAGCGGAGACCAGCGCATATCGAGGAAGATTCGGTTTTCAAGATCACCGCTAAAGCTGTCGACGACAAAGAACTGGATCTCTATGGTGGAGCCGTTGCGATAGCTGTGGCGCACGATGGCGAGGCGGCGACCGATGGTGGCGTAAATGCCCAGTTCTTCGTTGAGTTCGCGGGCGAGGGCGACCTCGGCGGTTTCCCCCTGCTCGACCTTGCCGCCGGGGAACTCCCATTTGCTGGCCATGGGCTGATCGGGGCGGCGCTGGCAGACGAGGACCTCGCGGGCGTCTGCTTCGCCGCGCAGAATGAGCGCCGCCACGACGTGACGCAGCGGTTTGGCGCTGGCCGCGTGTGATGGGTCGTTCAGTTTGCGTATAGGCTGCTTCACCGTCCTGCCCAGTGTATGACGGCTTGCGACTTACGTGGCGTTTACCCGGATGCCGCTACGGAGGCGGGCCAGTAAACGGGCCAGCCTTCGGCGGCGGAGCGGGTCAGCAGGGCCGGGGAGGGATTTACAGGAAAGGCGCGGCGGGCAATGGCCAGCATGGCGGCGTCGTGGATGGAGTTGCCGAAGACGGCGTCGGGGGCCGTGATTCCGGCGCGGTGCAGGGCGGTGACCTTGCCTTCGTCGGTCGGAACGCCGATGAGCTGGCCGGTGACGATGCCGTTTTCGGTCGCCACGCGTGCGGACAGAACGCGCCCGGGTGGGATATTGAAGCGTCGGACACCTTCTTCGATGACCCAGTCGTTGGTAGAACTGACGGCCCAGACCTCGGTGCCGGCGGCTTGCACGGCGGCGACGAGTTCATGGAGTTCGGGGAAGATGTGGGGCTCGATGCGCTCGCGAAAGAAGGTGGCGGCGGCCTCGCGCATGGTGGCGACGGTGAGGCCGGCGTAGCAGGTGACCATGTCGCCGCAGATCTGGAGTTCATTGATTTCGCCGCGGTTGTAGCCGTCGTAGCGGCTCCGGAGCCAGGCCGATTTCTCCTTGCTGAGAATGCCGTTATCCATCGTCCACCACATGAAGGACGAGCCGGCGTCGCCGGACCAGAGGGTGCCGTCGCAGTCGAAGACAGCAATTTTCGGCGCCAGGGTACGAACGGCGGCATGGAAGTCAGCGGTGGAAAGCACGTCTGGCCTGGCCACGTTGTCGGTCATCGGGGGGCTGGCGGCGGGTGTGTCGGGCAAAGCGGAGCTCCAGGAAACGAATGCGCGCAAGGGATGCACGGGATGGCTTTTAGTAGAACAGCTTTGCCGTGGGAAGCTCAACCGAACGGGGAAGCGCGGGGGAAGAGGAAGCGGGTATGCTGGTATCGTCGCCATGAGTCTCTTCCTCGCCATTGGATCCCCTAGCACTGAGCTGTCTTCCGACCAGCTTCAATCGCACTTGTTCGAAGCCCTGCGGGCGTTGGGTCCGCGCCGTAAGGTGCTGGCGGTGCCCCCGGACTTCACGCGGTTTCATTCCCGGGCGGGGCAGCTTACGGAGCTGGCCTATGACTTCTATGGCGAGGCGCTGACGGATGTGCTGCCGGCATTGGGAACGCATAAGCCCATGACCGATGCCGAGATTTCGACCATGTTCGGACGGACGCCGCGGGAACTTTTCCGGGTGCACAACTGGCGCGACGACATTCTGACGCTGGGTGAGGTACCCGGCTCGTTTATGGAAGAGGTGTCCGAGGGCAAGTTGAGCTACTCTTGGCCGGCGCAGGTGAATAAGCTGCTTGTCGCCGACCGGGAGACGGGCGGAGGCTTCGACCTGATCCTAAGCATCGGGCAGGTGGTCCCGCACGAGGTCGTGGGCATGGCCAATGGAGCGAAGAACATCTTTGTCGGCACCGGGGGTGTGATGGGCATTCACCGCTCCCACTTCCTGGGAGCGGTCTACGGCATGGAGCGCATGATGGGACGCGTAGATACGCCGGTACGGCGGGTGCTGCGCTATGCCAGCGACCACTTCGCGCAGGATCTGCCGATCGTGTATGTGCAGACGGTGGTGGCGAAGAATGCGGCCGGCGAACTGGTGGTCCGCGGGCTGTATGTCAGCGACGATGACCAGGCTTTCGAGCAGGCCGCAGCGCTCAGCCTGCAGTGCAATTTTCAGATTTTGGACCGTGAGATCAAGAAAGCCGTTGTGTTCCTGGACCCCCATGAGTTCCGGTCGACGTGGCTGGGCAATAAGAGTGTGTACCGGACGCGCATGGCGCTGGCTGATGGCGCGGAGTTGATCGTGCTGGCGCCGGGGGTGCACGAATTCGGGGAAGACAAGGCAATCGATACGCTCATTCGGCGGTTTGGGTACTGTGGGACGCCGAAGGCGTTGGAAGCTGCCGCGAGCGACCCGGATCTGGCGGCTAACCTGAGCGCGGCGGCGCACCTGATCCACGGTTCAAGCGAGGGGCGGTTCACGATTCGCTACTGCCCCGGACACCTGACGAGGGACGAGATCGAAGGCGTGCACTACAAGTATGGCGATTTGAACAAGTACATGGCGAAGTATGATCCGGCGGTGCTGAAGGACGGCTGGAACATGGTGGACGGCGAGGAAATCTTCTTCGTGTCGAACCCTGGGCTTGGGCTTTGGGCCTATGAAGGACGGTTAAGTGGCTGACGTCAAAAGTATTCGAGCGATTGTGCTTATGGGTGTGAGTGGATCGGGCAAGACCACCATTGGGGAGGTGTTGGCCAAGAAGCTGGGCGCCACTTTTGCGGACGCGGATGACTACCACTCCCCGGCGAACAAGGCCAAGATGGCGGCCGGCCATGCCCTGGATGATGCGGACCGGATGCCCTGGCTGCAGACACTGAACGGCCTGCTACGCCAATGGGTGAGCACGGACCAGCATGCCGTGCTGGCTTGCTCAGCGCTGAAGGCGCAGTATCGGACGACGCTGGAAGCGGGCATTGACGACAAAGCACTGGCTTTTGTGTGGCTGGACGGTCCCAAGGAACTGATCGCCGAACGCCTGGCAGCACGCCATCACGAATACATGAATGCGAACCTGCTAGACAGCCAGTTGGCCACGCTGGAGCCGCCGACCGACGCGGTACGGGTGGTGAACGCCTGTTCACCACCCGAGGTTGTGGATGAGATTGTGAAGAAGCTGCGACTTGAGGCGGCCGCTCAGAGCGCTTAGAGAGGATCTCGCTGTTTTGCCGGCAAGTACACCGTATGTACATTAAAACGTAGGCGAAGCAGAGACGTGAGGGCCAGCGGCGAGGTGAATCGTACTCGTGACGCGGCTGATATGCAGGTTCCAAGGATGCGGGAGTGTTCTCCGGCGCGGCGGAGCAAAATTGCTCTCCAGGCGAAATCAGAGCCGGCTGCAGTCGGGGTTTTCCGGAGACATCCCGACCACAGCAGTGATCTGGTGCATTGCGTTACTGCTTGGTGAGGGTATTGGGGACGCCCGTGTCTGGACCGCAGGAGCCGGTCAGTTGCCACGAGGTGACGGTGAGGCTGGTGGCATCCGGGGAGAAGGTGCCGGAGGCCGTGACCTGGTTACCCGTGGTGGCGTCGGCATAGGTCATGGTGAAGCTGCCGCCGGTAACCTGCGTGTTCGAGACGGTCACAGGGCTGGTGAAGCAGGGGTTCTGGCCAAAGGTGCCAGAGCCGTTCAGTGTGAAGTTGCCGCTGGTATTGGACAGGTCGGACTGCTGGAGCTGGGCACTAAGGGTGATAACCGGACCATCGGTGTCGGAGAAAGTGCCGGTGTAGGTGCCATTGATGGGTGTGTAGGCCTGGGCCGTAGCAATGGCTGGTTTGACAAAGGCGCAGGTGCCACCTTTGACGGTGTAGGTAGCGTCCGAGATCGACTTGCCGTCGCTGGCGAGTGTGCCGGCGATGATGAGGGTGCCGTTCGCGAGAGGGCCGGTCAGTTTCACCGCTCCGCTGGCGTCCACCGAGCCGGAAACCTCGAGGGTTGCCGTTGGGGCCACACAGGCAGCGACAGACTGCGCATGCAGGAGGCCGGAGATCGAAGCGGAGGTGCCGGACAGTTCGCCGGAAAGGGAAGGCAGGTGAGCCGCGGAGACATCTGCGGAGGAAAACTGCCAGTTTCCCTTGGCGAGAGCCGGGGCAGGCGAGCTTGCGGCAGTGGTGCCGTTTACGGCACAGCCGGTCAGCAGTGGGAGGCTAAGCAGGGATAGGTAGAGCGAAGGGCGAAGTGAGGTCGAGCGGAGACGCTTGGGGGCGAGAGGCGACATAGGAACTCCAGGGGCCGGGGTCGTAGGACCGTTACACAGCGGGAACCGGGTAGCGGACGGGATGAAACTGGGGAGATTATCACCAAGCGGGAGGGTGTGGGTCACTGCCTCGAATGGGGTAGATTCTGGTTTGCCCACGCATCCTGAAGCGATTCCCTGCATCATATTGATTGACAGTAAGTCACTCACATGCGAGATTGGGTGAGTCGGAAGAGTTGGGCAGTGACGAACTGCTAAAAGCAACGAGAGGGAGCTGGAGAAAATGGCGAAGATTATTGGAATTGATCTGGGCACGACCAACAGTTGTGTGGCCGTGATGGAGGGTGGCGAGCCCAAGGTGATCGCGAACGAGGAGGGGGGACGTACGACTCCGTCGATTGTGGCCTTCACCAAGAGCGGCGAGCGGCTGGTGGGTCAGGTAGCCAAGCGGCAGGCCATCACCAACCCCGAGAACACGATTTACTCGATCAAGCGCTTCATGGGCCGCCGGCAGAATGAAGTGAACGATGAGATGAAGATGGTGCCGTACAAGGTTGTGGCCAAGGGCGACAACGTTGGCGTTATGGCGCAGGGTAAGGAATACACGGCGCCGGAGGTTTCGGCGATGATTCTGCAGAAGCTGAAGAAGGCGGCGGAAGACTACCTTGGCACCAGCGTGACCGAGGCTGTGATCACGGTTCCGGCCTACTTCAACGACGCGCAGCGGCAGGCGACCAAGGACGCGGGCAAGATTGCCGGTTTGGACGTGAAGCGCATTGTGAATGAGCCGACGGCAGCCGCTTTGGCCTACGGCCTGGACAAGGGTAAGGACGAGACCATCGCGGTGTATGACTTTGGTGGCGGTACGTTCGATGTGTCCATTCTGGAGGTTGGCGACGGCGTGATCGAGGTGAAGTCGACCAATGGCGACACGCACCTGGGCGGCGATAACCTGGATCAGCGCATCGTGGAATGGCTGATCAAGGAGTTCAAGGACGAGTCGGGTCTTGATCTGACCTCGAAGGGCAACGAGATGGCCTTGCAGCGGTTGAAGGATGCCGCCGAGCGCGCCAAGATCGAGCTTTCTACGGCGCAGGAGACGGAGATCAATCTGCCGTTTATCACGGCGGACGCTTCCGGACCGAAGCACCTGGTGCGCACACTTTCGCGCGCAAAGCTGGAGTCACTGGTTGATGATCTGCTGCAGAAGTCCGTGGGACCGTGCAAGCAGGCTTTGAAGGATGCGGGTATTGACGCTTCCAAGATTGATGAGGTCGTTCTGGTTGGTGGACAGACCCGTATGCCGGCGATTCAGAAGCTGGTGAAGGACCTGTTCGGCA
>CAXTZL010000154.1:0-7602 GCA_964248555.1 uncultured Bryocella sp. | reverse complement strand
TTGATGACGCTGATCGAGCCGGCTTCTCGTACTGCGGACGTTGTGAATTCCATGCTGGCGTCGTGGCAAGAGAGTCCGTTTGGTCTTCTACCCATCTGGCAGGAGCAGGGCTTGGAGACGTGGTGCATGATTGGGTACCACGCGGTGCCGGAGATCGCGGATGCTTACCTGAAGGGCATCGGTGGCTTCGATCCGAACGAGGCACTGCAGGCCATGGTGGCGAGTGCAACCTATGGACCCTACGGCAATCTGGACCAGTACATGAAACTGGGTTACGTTCCAGTGGATGGCGACGGAAACGGCAAGGGTGATGGGGAAGCGGCGTCGAAGACAGTGGAATACGCCTTCGACGACTGGACTATCGCAAGGATGGCGTCGAAGATGGGGCGCGCGGAGGCAGCGGCGACGTTTGCGAAACGTGCGGAGAACTGGCGCAATACCTTCAACGTGAAGGATGGGTTCGTGGAGCCCCGGCTCGCGAATGGAGAATATCGTCAACCATTTGACCCGGCGCGGGCGGGTGCAGACAGCGGCTTTACGGAGGGCAACAGCTGGCAGTACAGCTGGTATCAGCCGCAGGACGTAGCCGGGTTAATCGGCCTGCTGGGCGGACGGGAAAAGCTGGTGGCCAAGCTGGATGCCATGTTCGACGCGAAGGTGGATCCGAAGCAGTACGCGGATGTTGAAGATATCAGCGGCATGATTGGGCAGTACATCCACGGCAACGAGCCGAGCCACCACTTGGCTTATCTGTATGACTATGCGGGGGAACCCTGGCGAACCGAGGCGCGGCTGGCGCAAATTGTCGCGTCGCAGTACAGGCCGGCGCCGGACGGCCTGGTGGGTAATGACGACCTGGGGCAAATGTCGGCGTGGCTTCTGTTTACGGCAATGGGTTTCTACCCGGTCGCACCAGGGTCGAATGAGTACGTTATCGGGAGGCCATTTGCGCACGAAATCATCCTGCATCTGGGCAACGGAAAGGCAATGCGCATCACGGCCGATGGCCTGAGCCCGGAAAATGGGTTTGTGCGAGCGGTGGCGTTGAACGGCAAGCCACTGAGTCGGACGTTTGTCACCCATGAGGAATTGATGGCCGGGGGTGAATTGCGTTTCACCATGAGCCCTCGGCCAGCAGCGACTTGGGCGAACGGAAGCCCTGCCGCCCCGTATTCGATGAGTACGGGGCGATAGGCAACGGCAGCTTGGCGAGCTGGCGTCGCCTTGTAAATGCCGGGACTTGCAGGGTTATCTCGTCATGCAAACGATCTGCCTGCCCGACAGCCGCTATCATGGTCGCGGTTGTCCGGATCCTTTCGGGTTTCAGAGTGCGGGGTGGGTTGTAGCTTGGGTCAAAGTTCAGCCGCCGCTGTGAACTCCCGGGGTCGCCAGCGGTGAGCTTCGTGCGACAGAGGGTTCTCTCTCGGTGAACTTCATCTGGATCCCGTGTCTGGGCCGAAGGATGACCATCGGGTGGGCTTCGATCGTCTGCCCTGGTGTCAATTCCAGATCGTACCTTCTGACCAGGGCGCCCAGGATCATCAGAATTTGCAGCATCGCATAGTTGTTCCCGATGCAGGTCCGGGGGCCGCCCCCGAAAGGGAGATACGTGAAGGGAACACGCTGTTTTTCGTTCTCTTTAAGGAAGCGTGTCGGATCGAAACGTTCTGGACTCTCCCAGTAACGGGGAGCATGGTGGGCGCCGTACACGAAGACAATCACCGTCGAGCCCTTGGGGATGACAACGTCTCCTACGGCGTCGTCCGCGACAGCCATGCGATCAACCATCCAGAACGGCGGATACAGGCGCAGAGCTTCCTGGATCACCTGCGTGGCAAACGGAAATTTCATCACGTCGCCGTGGCCCAGGGGAGCATCGCCCAACACGGAATGAAACTCCTCCCGCACCCTCTCGAGGCAATCCGGACGGGAGCTCAGGACATACAGAAGCCAGGAAAGGGCATTGGACGAAGTCTCATGGCCGGCAACCAGCAACTGCATGCTTTCGCTCAGGACCAACGCGTCGCTCATGCCCTCGCCGTCGCTGTAGCGAGCGTCCATTAGCGCCTGAAGGAGATCATGGCCGGGCGGCTGGTTGCGGCGCGTGGTGATGTACTCAAGAAGAACACCATCGGCACGAAGCCGCATTTCTTCGTGCCGGCGTAGTTGGCCCGAGGCCGTAAACCAGGGATTCAGATACGGCTGAAGTGTTTGCCGCACAATAAATTCCTGGACCGTGCAAATTGTGTGACTGACAAGGTCGATGTCTTCTTCTTTCAGGCGGGCACCGAACAAAGAGCGCGCCACCATCGCGAAGGTCATCTTCATGAGGTGTGGATAGATATCGACTGGGCCGCCGCGAACCTGCTTGTCGAACACCTGCAGAGATTCGTCGAGGGAGTCCTGCATGATCGAGGACAGGGCATCGAGCTGCTTACGGTCAAAACCCTTCTGGATGAGACGGCGTTGGGTGCGCCATGCATCTCCATGCGTGGTGAGCAGGCCTTTGCCCAGAAAGTGCCCCATCCTTTTCACCTGGATGTCTGATTTCTGGTAGTTTTCCGCGTTTGTCTTGAGAACGTGTTGCATCACGGCGGGATCCGTCGTGACCATCGCCTCTTTCAGGCCACCCAGGTAGAACTGAAACGTGGAACCGTACTCCTTGGTGTAAGCGGATAGCATCTCGACGGGGTTGGCAACCATGGCGCGCGAGTCCGCGAAGGAACGCAAGCGGGAAACAGTGGGAATCGGCGCGGTCAACGTTCACACCTCGCAGGCCAGATCGCCATTCGGAATCTGGACTGTTGCTTGCACTTTATCGGTGCACGTTGAGGGAGCAGGAGCGGAGGCAAGATCCTGCCAGCTCAATCCGCTGTCCCAAGTTGCTTGAGGAGAATGAGGTGTTGCCAGATCGCTCGAGTCATCGTCACATTCTGCCGGTACGGAATGCCAAACTCTTCAGCGGTTTGCTTCACGATACGGGTAAGCGGGCCATAATGCGTGTGACAGACGAACGGACACAGGTGGTGAACAACGTGATGATTCAACCCCCCGGTCAGCCAACCGACCAGAGGGTTCGCCGTCGCGTAGTCGGCGGTGGTCGCAAAGATGTGATACACGCTGTTATCGAATTCATTGCGGCTTTCCGGGAAGTGCGTGCTCTCCACGGTGTGAGTGGTCTGAAACACCAGCGCCACCGTCAGACCGACGACCAGATGAACCAAAAGAAACGAGGCAGCTACCAAGAGCACGGATTCGCCCAGCAGCAGCACGGGGAGAACGAGCATATAGGTGAAATAAAAGAGCTTGCCGGCGAAAAGAATCGCGAACTCCCGCCCTGGGTGTTTGGTGCTTTTCAGGTACTCGTGCTTCGGCGAGAAGAAGCACTCGAAATCCCTCACGAAGACATAGTCCAAAGAGAACATGGCATACAGGAACAAGGCGTAGATGTGCTGGAAGCGCTGCATCGGTCGCCGTGGTTCATGCGGTGTGAACCGGAGAAGACCTCGTCCCGACAGGGCATCGTCCTCGCCGTGAACGTTCACACACGAGTGGTGTCCCCGATGATGCAGAATCCGCCACATATACGAGCTGATTCCGCAGAGATCGAAGACATAGTTCAGGCTTTTATTGACCGAGGACGAGGAGGAGATGGCGTTGTGATTGCTGTCGTGCGCAATATTCAGCAGAAGGAATGCCTGAGCAAGACCCCCGAGCAGGTAAAAACCCACGAACCTCCACGAATCCGGCCTAAAAAGGTAGATCGCTACCCAGCTGCCCAGGAGTACCGTAAGACCGGCGGCGATTTTAAGCCACATCGTGCGGTCGGCTTTGGGAGAAATCCCGCCGTCCACAAAAAACTGGTCCAACCGGCGCCGCAGAACCTTAGGAAACGGGGCAGCACCGGCTGTCTGGCTGGTGTCCTGATGCGACAAAGGTTCGGATGGGAGCAGAATAGTGACACCCAGTCCAGTCCCACTCACGATTCCACTTTCGGACATCACCGGCACCTCCGCATCATATCAACCGGCCCGGGCCACTTGGTGTTTTTGAACGGCCTTGACCGTTGCCGCGAATCAGCCCTACGCCATCCGTAGAGCCGATGGTAGCGTGTAGCACTCACAAGAGCAAGGAACATTAGCACCGTGGCAATCGCAACTGTGCCCCCGGGAAGAAGATCGCACATTTCATGAACAAACCCTCTGCTACCATCATACGATTGACTTCCTATGCCGAGTACGCTTTCGTCGTAGCGCCCGCTGAGCGCTCCCCACCCCGCCACTAAATTTCACCGTGCACTTAAAGTCGCCCCCGCGAATAGTTCAAGGCGCGAGTCACCGGTCACTTTCCGAGTCATCTGCAACTCTGCGTTGCTCTGCAGGCGCAATCATTCAAAGCTGGTCCAAGCTTAAATAGCAGGACATTCCAGCGTTCCAGAAGTTTCTAAAGTTGGTAAGCAAACTTGGAAGGTACCGCTGATACCTATGACGTCGATCCTGCATACATTAGACAGGTTCGGAAACGAGCAGCCGGGGAAGCTGCTGTATTCCTACCTAGACCTGAATGGCGACTTACTCGAAAGCTACACGTACGCGACCTTCATCAGGCGAACGAAAGCCATCGCTCTTTCGCTCTTGAAGGAAAATCATTTCCTTCCAGGGGACCGGCTCCTGCTTGCGTACCCGCCCGGTCTGGAGATGATTTGCGCTTTCTTTGGCTGCGTGCGCGCCGGACTCATCCCCGTACCCGTCTACCCTCCGAGTTCCCGCGGCTTCCAAAGCGCTCTGTATAAAATCGTTCACATCGCAAGGGATTGCCAGGCGGCGGGCGTTCTTACCAACAGGAGTTACCACGCTTCGCTGAAAACGAACCTGGCCCGCAGTGGCGTTGCGGCCTCCGGTGTCGACGTGGACTATATCTCCAGCCTGCCTTGGATTGTCACGGAAGACTTTGTGGATGCAGGTGAGTTCGGGGGTATGACTTCGGAGCTTCCCGTGGTGCCCGACTCGGAAATTTTGTTTCTCCAGTACACCTCCGGTTCAACCACCGAACCGAAGGGCGTCATGGTTACGCATGAGAACATCCTGCTTACCTGCCCCCTGGTGATCGATCATCCCGAACCGGTCGTGGTCTCCTGGCTTCCGCAATACCACGATATGGGGCTGATTGGTTGCTATCTGTATCCGGCACTGCGGGGCGGAACAACCTACGGGTTTGCGCCGACAGACTTCATCCAGCGTCCCGTGGTGTGGTTTGAGACCATCTCCAAGTACCACGCCACAGCCACGGCAGCTCCCAACTTCGCCTACGAATATTGCCTGCGCGCTGGAAGGATCCCGAAGGAAAGTCTCGAGACCTGCGATCTAAGTTCACTGCGGGTGCTGATGGTCGCCGCTGAACCCGTCAAGGCGGAAACCTATACGCGCTTTCTCGAAGCATTTCAGCCCTACGGACTCAAGTCGGAAAGCTTCTATGCCGCCTATGGGTTGGCGGAAAATACCCTTGCGGTCTCCATGGGCGGGCGAAAGATCGTTTCGGTGAACAAGCACGCTCTCACGCTGGGCAAGGCCCGCATGACGACCGAGGTTTCCGAAATTGGTGCCTCCGCGCAGGTCGTTAGCTGTGGCGTGCCGCTTGCCGGTCTCGATGTGCGAATCGTCGATCCCGAACGCCACCTTGCTCTCTCGCTCGGCAGCGTGGGGGAGATTTGGATAGCCGGTGCCGGGAAGTGTCTGGGTTACTGGAACAACGCAGAGCTGACTTTGAAGCAGTTTCGTGCTCGCCTGGTGGATGACACCCCCTATGACAGCGGGTTTCTCCGCACCGGGGATATGGGCTTCCTGCACGAGGGCGAACTCTTTGTGTGCGGCCGCATCAAGGACATGATCATCCTCCGTGGGCAGAACTATTACCCGCAGGACATCGAAGCCATTGTGGAGCGAACGTCCACTCTCATTCGCGCTCACTGTGTCGCTGCATTTCAGATCCATGAAGACAGCGAACCCGCGCTGGCCATTGTGGCTGAGGTGAAAAATCCGTCCGTACTCCCGGACGCGCGTCAGCTTGCCACGGCCATTCGCAACTACCTCAACGTGGAAGTAGCCCTGATTTCCTTCATCGCACCACGGGCCATCCCGAGGACCAGTTCGGGCAAGATCATGCGCCACAAGACCAAGCAGATGTGGCTGGCCGGGCAGTTCTCCGTGCTTTCCGAATTCTCCCGGGAGAAGGATGCGGGAGTGCCTACGATCTCGGAAAACCAGTCATCCTTTGACGTTCTCAAGGCCAGGTACAATCTCACCGGCAAAGAGTCCTACAACGTGATTGAAGCCGGACTGGACTCCCTGGACCTCGTCGTCTTCATGCACGAGATCAGGGAGCTGCTCAAGAACAAGGGTGCGGAACTGCTTGCCAGGCAGGTCGATATCGGCGTCATCCAGCGTGTCAGCGTAGCCGAGTTGTTTCAGCTCGCCGAACACCTGGAGAGTGCTCCCGAAGAAGCCCTGGAACAACTGCGCCACTCTCTGGCAACATTCCGTGAAGAGCAACGGGCTGAAGAGAAGCTGATGATGAGCAAGGATCGAAGCCTCACCTTTGAGCCTGCTGTGCCGGCGCCCTTGCCCTCGACCCCAGTCCTGGAGCAGGTGCTTCTTACGGGGGGAACCGGCTTTATCGGACCCTTTCTGATGAAAAGCCTGCTGGAACAGACAACAGCAAGGATCTATGTACTCGTCCGGTCCTCGGATGAAGAGCAGGGGAAACTGCGCCTCAAGGCCGCCATGGAGTCCATGGGACACTGCACGCCGTCTCTGATGGCGATGTTTGAAGCGCGTATTTTCCCTGTCTGTGGCGACTTGGCGCAGCCGAGCCTGGGCCTCACGCAAGCGGCCTGGGACTTCTTCGCAAACGAAGTGGACACCGTCTTTCACAACGGAGCTACGGTCAACTACCTGTTTAACTACGACCGCATGCGCGATGCGAATGTGCTGGGGACCAATGAGGTCCTGCGACTCGCCTTTGAGGGCCGGCCCAAGGAGTTTAACTACGTTTCCACCACCTTCGTGTTCGGCTGGGCGGTCAAGAGTGTTCTCTGGGAGACGGATCAGAATCAGGACATGGAGCTGCTCGATTTCGGCTACAGCCAGACCAAGTGGGTAGCCGAGCAGGTAGTGGCCGATGCGCGCGAAAAAGGCCTTCCGGTTCGCATCTTCCGGCCCGCGCTCGTGAGCCCTTCTGTTCTTGGTGGCGGCAACAACTTTGATATCGCCGTTCGGCTCGTCGCTTTCATGGTGAACCACGGCATCGGCGTGGATGCCTTAAACCAGGTCAGTTTCGTGCCTGCGGACATTGTGGCCAACAACATCGTCGCAATCTCGACGAGCGAAGGAACGGTAAACCAGACCTTTCACGTGGTGCGGGATGACTACGCAAATATGCTCGACATCACGGACCTCATCACCAAGTCCACCGGGCGGCAGTTTGAGATCTTCAGCCTCCCCGACTTCGTTCCGGAACTGATTCGACGTTGCCGCAAGGAGGATCTGCTCTTTCCATGCCCACAGCCTCGCTTCCATCGACACCATTCGTCCCTTTCACCTCTTC
>CAXTZL010000153.1:0-7637 GCA_964248555.1 uncultured Bryocella sp. | reverse complement strand
CAGTTCAGCCGCGGGTAAAACTCTGAGCGGTTTCCCGCAAAGTGGTGCCGCACAACGATCTCCCACCCAATCCAGGCAGCCAGCAGCGGCAACACCACGAGCATCGTGCGCCCCGCAAACAGTCTCTTCCACCGCAGCCGTCCGCCCAACACACTGCGATCGATCGCATACAACGGCAGCAGCAGCAGCGTGGTCTCGCGGTTCGTGGTCGCCACCAGAAACAGCGCCGCAAACCACAGGGGATGACGCCGGGTATAGATCAGGTAAAGCGCTCCGGTAAAGAACGCCAGGCTCGGCAGGTCATAGAGAAACCGGAAGTTCTGTACCGTGTGCAGAACATACGTCGTCGCCCACACCATCAGCACCAGCGGATAAATAAAGTACGTCAACAGGTGGCGTCGTGAACTTGCCCGGTACAGCTGTGTCGTCAATACGCCTGTAGCCGTCACGCACACCACGTCGATGGCGGCCTGCACCAGCACCTCCGGGTGTCCGGTACGCGGAAACCAGAAGGGCGACAGCGCAATCAGTCGGTCCACCGCACGCAGGGCAGCATTGCCGTCGGCCAGCCGCATCGGCAGCATCATCAACACGCGGCCCTGAAAGGGCATGCGCTCCAGCCCCCGTTCATACAATCGTGTATTCACATACGGCCGGGTCAACCAGAGATAACACCAGGTCAGCTGAACGGTCGCCAGAAGGTACAGGCCGTACAGCAGACGGCGCTTTCTTGCATCCATCGAATCTCCACCGCAACGGGTCAGAACAACCCTCGCGAAATTTGTAGATTGGCCCGGTTCCTGCTACCACCGCTTTTGGATGCTGTATCCACCGTGAGTGCTTCCAAAGAGGGTGCTTCCGCGAAACCGCCGCCGCCCTGCTTGTCCTAAAAATAAAGTCGAGCGCTCCTGCCTGCCGGCCGTCAGTCCTGGTAGAAGGGCATCGTGATCCGGGAATTGAGTTGGGCGTGGCCACAGATCGGCAGGAAAGAAGCAGGTGAGCCGGCAACGATCCCACTCGATCTCCCCACGCTCGTCCATCTCCACAGCGCCACCCTGTTCCGCGTAGCCAACAGCCTCCTTCGGGACCGCACCGAAGCCGAAGACGTCGTCCAGGACACCTTCCTCCGCGTCCTCCAAAACCAAACCAAACTCCCCGCCATCCGCGATCTCCGCCCCTGGCTCATTCGCATCGCCTGGAATCTTGCCCTCGACCGCCGCCGTCGCATCCGCCCCGACCAGGCCGACGAGACCTTCCTCGCAGCCCTCATCAGCCAATCCACCCCCGCCGATCAAACCCTCGGCGAAGCCCAGCAGATGCACCAGACCCTGGCAGCCCTCGACCGCCTGCCCGCCCCCGAGCGCCAGGTCCTGCTGCTCAGCGCCCTCCAGGAGCTCGAAACCACCGAAATCGCCCAAATCATGAACAAATCTGAATCCGCCGTCCGCGCGCTGCTACACCGCGCCCGCACCCGCCTGCGCGAACGCCTCGGGCAATCCCCGCAAAAAGGAGTCAGCCGATGAACCCGTCCGATCCCCTTCAAAACGCAGCCGCCGACGCCCGGCTAAACCAGGTCCTCGCGCATCTGGACAGCGCACAGCCTCCGGCCGGCCTCAATGGACGCCTGTTGAAATGTCTGCAAATCCACGCCGCCGCGCAGGCACGACCGAGCCGACTCGCGTACCTCGTGTCTTTCGCTGGCGTGTCCTCCAAAGCTGTCTGGGCACTGGGACTTGTCTGCGCGTTCGTACTGGCCCTCGCCATCCTTGGCCTCCCACCCACTCACACCAAATCTCACGCACCAGCAGGCCGCCCCGGCCTCGTCCTCATGACCCAGGCGGCTCCCCCCATCCCTGCACGCGCAGCGCCGGTGCAGATCACACGCATCCCGGCGTCCTCGGCGGCCGCACAGCCCAAATCCGCTCGGAATCCCGTCAGGAGGGAAGAAGGGCTACCGGCAGGTCCTGAGGAAGCGCAGGCACTCGACGACCTCCACGCTCCCAGCCAGCCCGCCCCACCCATGCCGCTCACCGCCCAGGAAAGGCTGCTGACGCGCATGCTGCGCAAAGACAACGGACAGCAACTAGCCCAGCTCGCCCCCGAGCCTGCCCCAATCTTCCCGGGCGGTGAAAAGGCGGCTTTCAAAAGATTCTTCGATCCACCGCCGGTCCCACAGCCCGAAGATCCATCTTCGACCCCGCCTTCAGCCCCATCCCTCTCCCCATCCCAAGGAAAACTCCAGTGACCGAACTCCTTCGCCGCTCCCTTTCTCGTCCTCTGCAATCGGCGGTACCCGCCGCCACCGTCTTCGCCCTGCTCATGACACCGCCCTGTCTCCGTGCCCAGGCCACCAGGCTGCCTGACCAGAACCCCATCCAGGTCTTTCACCTCACCAACGTCGCTCAAACCAATGACGCAAGCGAGATCCTGATCGCCCTGCGGAATATGGTCGCCCCATCGGACAAAATGTACCTTCTGACCACCACCAATGATGTCGTCGTGTCGGCGCCGCCCGATCAAATGGCCGAAATCGGCCGGTTGATTAGCGAACTGGACAAACCGAAGCCCATCTACCGCCTTACCTACACGCTCACGGAGTCTGACAACGGCAAGCGCATCGGCGTGCAGCACTTCGGGCTGGTCGTAGTCACGGGTCAGCAAGCACTGTTGAAACAGGGCGACAAAATTCCGGTCCTCACGGGAAACTACAATCAGGACAGCGCCACCCAGCAAACGCAGTTCACCTATATCGACGTAGGCATCAACATTGACGCCACCCTGGATCGTTTTGCTGGCGGCCTGCGCCTTCGTTCCAAGGTGGAGCAGTCCAGCGCCGCCCCACCCCAGAGTGGCTCCGTCCCGCAGGACCCGATCATCCGTCAAACCCTGCTTCAGGGCACCTCAGTCGTCACCATTGGCAAGCCGCAAACGGTGGGCTCCATCGACATCGTAGGAAGCACCCGCCACATCGATATCGAGGTGGTAGCCGAACCCATACCCTGAACGACGCCGTTCGCTCGTCATCCCGAAGGCGATCTGCCCTCGCCGTGGCTCTTACTCGCTTTGGCTTGTTCTTCCCGCAGGGAACCTGTGTTTGCTGTGCTTTTGCCTTTTGGCTGTCATTCCCGAAGGGAGTCTGTGTTTGCTGTTGCCGCGGCGGAGCTCCACATCCTTGCACATCACCCAAGCCACACCTGCTACCGTAAAGGACATCAGAAAAGCCCGGCTCTCGCCGGGCTTTTCGCTTCAAGGGGCAGGTGCAGCACAAAGTCCAGACCTAACTTCCATCGCAGCAAGACTTTGCAGAAAAAGTACGGGGGGGACACTACAGGCGGCATACGATAGAGGCATGGCAGGCGAACAGCAGACGCGGAGCGCAATCCTCCTCCTGGCGCACGGCACCCCAGACCGTCTCTCCGAGATGGCCGAATATCTTGTCAAGGTCACCAACGGCCGTCCCATGCCGCAGCATGTCGTCGAGGAGCTGCAGCACCGCTATGCCGAGATCGGCCTGGAAGAAGAGCCCCTGCCCGAAGGCCCACCGCTCACCCGCTGGACACTCATGCAGGGCCGCATGCTCGCCGAGGCACTCGGCCAACCGGTTTACGTGGGCATGCGCAACTGGCACCCCTACATCGCAGACGTCATCCGCCAGATGAAGGCCGACGGCATCACGGATGCCACCGTCCTCTGCCTCGCCCCCCAGAACAGCCGCACCTCCACCGGCCTGTACCGCCGCGCCCTCGATGCCGCCCTCGCCGAAACCTACACCGCAGGAGGCGAGCAGCCCTTCACCTACCGATTCATCGCCGGCTGGGCCGACGAGCCCCTGCTGCCGCTGGCCTTTGCCGAGCGCATGTGGCCCGCCTGGGCCGAAGCCTGCGCCCGCGCAAGCGCCGCAGCTGGGAAGGTGGTCCGCGTCCCCATCCTGTTCACCGCCCACTCCGTCCCCTGCCGCACCATCCGCCCGGCCACCCCGGAGGAAGCCGCCCGAGGCGCCGCCGCCAAACCCGGGGCCCCACCCCCCGCCGAAGGCATCCAAAATTACGGCATCGCCGCCAAGGGCGATCCTTACCCCATCGAGTGCAAGGGCACCGCGGCCGCCATTGCCGGCCGCCTCGCTCCAATCGGCCTCTCCGAGGCCGATTGGTACTTCGCCTTCCAGAGCCAAGGAATCGCGGGCGCCCCCTGGCTGGGCCCGTCGGTGGAAGACACCCTGAAAGCCCTCGCCAAAGCCGGCCACAAGGCCGTGGTTATGCAGCCAGTCGGCTTCCTTTGCGATCATGTCGAGATCCTCTACGACATTGACATCAACTTCCGCGACTTCGGCCGCGAGATCGGCGTCGAGGTCACCCGCGCCGAAAGCCTCAATAGCTCGCCCACGCTCATCCGCGCCATTGAGCATGTGCTGGCCACACGGACGGGCAGCGACGAGATGCAGCCAGCGGCAGCAACGCCGTGGGCCACACCTGCGGAGGTGCAGACCCGGCCCCTTCCGGAGCCTTCCGCCGTTACCGTGCCTGTCCGGGAACAGACCGGGAAGCCGACTCTGGACTGATGGCGAACAAGCGGATCGCAATACTTGGCGGTGGTTTGAGCGGACTGACGGCGGCGTATGAACTGGAAGCGCAGCGCAAGGCGGGACAGCCGCTCGATTGGCATCTTTACGAGGCGTCCGAGCAGTTCGGCGGCACCGTCAGGACCACTCGTCACCGGACTGCGCAAGGTGAATTTATTTGCGAGGATGGACCCGATTCTTGGGTCACCGAAAAGCCCTGGGCCCGCGAGCTGGCTGAGGAACTGGGCCTCGGAGACCAGATCATTGCGTCGAAGGATGAAACGAAGAAGACCTATATATGGATCGACGGCCAGCTTGTCGCCATGCCTGACCGCATGCGCCTCATGGTCCCAGAAGACTTGGCGACGCTGGACGCCTCACCTCTCTTTTCAGCTGCTGCCAAAGGCGCCTATGCCCTTGAACTGCAGCGTGCGGCAGAGCTGAAAGCCACTGCCCCGCAACAGGACGAATCCGTTGCAAGCTTTGTCCTTCGCCACTTTGGCGCCGAGGTTCTGGATAAGATTGGCGCCCCTCTGCTTTCCGGCGTTTTCGGTGGCGACGTCACGAAACTGAGCGTACGAGCCGTGATGCCCGCCTTCACCAGCATGGAGGCGAGCTTCGGTTCGCTCGTACTCGCCTTGCAGCAGCAACGCGTTCAACGAGGGGACAGGACACCGCAACCAACCTTCAGTACACTGCGGCGTGGAATGGGATCGTTGGTGGAAACCCTTATCGAGGCGCTGCCGGCGGAGCGGCTGCATCTGCGCACCGCGGTGAGAGTTGTCACGCGTTCGCCGCGCGGTGGCTGGCTGCTTGGCTTCGAGGCTGCCGACTACCATGCCTGTGCTCTCGGCATGGTCCCGTTCGATCACCTTGTCTTTGCTGTTCCCGCAGATGCCACGCGCCGCCTGCTGGGTTCAGTGGATGCCATGGCCGCTGCGCTGGTGCCCACGACCGCCAGCTCGGCGGTGCTCACGACTTTCTGCTGGCAGGCAGCTGCGGCCGCAACCTTCACCTTGCCGCCAGGCTTCGGATTTCTTGTGCCCCAGCGTTCGGGGAAAGAGGTTTGTCCGAAACTGCTGGCGGCCACCTTTACAGTGCAGAAATTCCCCAATCGGGCGCCTCCTGGAGCGCGAATCGTCAGAGCTTTTTTTGGCGGTCATAGGGCAGAGGGTCTACAAAGCCAGACAGACAGGTTCATAGCCGCCGAGGCTTGGCGTGAACTCGGTACAGTGTTCCCGGGTTTGCCGCAGCCCGAACACGCAATGACCACAATTGTCCGTTGGCCCCGAAGCCTTCCTCAGTATGAGGTCGGTCATCTCGGGCGCATAGCGGAGCTGACAGAACGTGTACAACAACTCGGGCAGCTTTACCTGCTCGGCAACGGGTACCGCGGGGTCGGTGTGCCTGACCTCATCCGGGACGCGCGTGCAGCGGCGCGCGAAGTAGCTGAAAATAGCAGGTGAGCCAGTTCGCCATGCCACCCCGCCCCCCTCTGCATATTTCATCACCCGAAACCGCGCTCCGCTGGATCGAACGGAGCCCGGGCGCACCTTACTTTCAGACCGACAACGGGCATCCCTGGCATCCAATCGGCCAGAACGACGCAATTAGCTGGCGGGAACTGAACCCGCTTTTTGGACGCAAGAACGTGGCGTTGGTAGAGGCGTATCTTGCTACGCTGGCCGCGCATGGGGTTACTGTCATGCGCCTGATGCTGGAGTACGCGCAGGTACGGCACCGTTACTTCGAGACCGCACCCGGCAAATGGTCGCGCCGCGTTGTGCAGTTCTGGGATGACCTTTTTGCCCTTTGTGAAAAGCACGGCATCCGCATCCTGCTCACCCCTTTTGATACGTTCTGGATGTGGCTCAAATTCAAACATCACCCTTACAGCGTGAAGATGGGTGGTCCACTGCACCATCCATCGCGCACCCTGTTGTGCCGCGAGACACGTGAGGCCATCAAGGCCCGGCTTACCTTCGCGGCGGAGCGTTGGGGTGGATCGGGAGCGCTTTTTGCGTGGGATCTATGGAATGAAATTCATCCTGCCCAGGCAGAGATGAGCGCCGAACCTTTTGTTGAATTTATTGAGGACCTGAGCGTACATCTGCGCGGGGTAGAAGAGCGCAACTTCGGGCGTGCGCATCCACAGACCGTTTCGTTGTTCGGTCCGGAACTTCGCTGGCGCAAGCAGATGCAGATGGAAGCCGCGATCTATCGTCATCAGTCGCTCGACTTTGCCACGATTCACATCTACGAAGAGGGTACGATAGATCACCCGAAGAACACGGTCGATGCGGCGGTCGGTATGGGTCGAATCGTGAAGGAATCGCTTGCCGAGATTCGTGACGCACGACCCTTCTTCGATTCGGAGCATGGGCCGATTCATACTTTCAAAGACCAGCACCGTACCTTGCCCGAAGCTTTCGATGATGAATATTTCCGGCACATGCAATGGGCGCACCTGGCCTCTGGCGGCACGGGTGGCGGGATGCGCTGGCCCAATCGCAAGGTTCATAGTCTTACCGCCGGCATGCATGTCGCGCAACGCGGGCTGGCGGGCTTTCTGCCACTCATAGAATGGGGGCGCTTCAACCGGCGCAATGTAAGCGAAGACATTGGCCTGTCGCATGGGCGTGGAGGAGAGGTCCCACTCAAGCAGGTGGCTCGGTTTGGATGCAGCACGCGTGATCAGGCCATCGTATATCTGCTGCGTCGAGACACGTTGCTCAGAAATGGGCAGATCAACGCGAATGCCGAGCCATTGATTCTCCTTATGGAGATACCCGAACTCATTTCAGGCCGGTACGACGTTTCTACCTGGGACACCGTTGCAGGCTGTCTGCGTGGTGCCCGTACCGTGGATGTACAGGACGGGAAAACAGGTGGTGTCTTTACGTTGATGCCGCTTGCCGGTGATATGGCTGTTGCCATCAGACGCCACAACGAGGCGTAGACTATACGCATGGGGATTACTCGCGAACAGGCCCTCGACTGTTTTCACTCTGACGATCTCATCGGTGTAGGGATGGAGGCCGATGCGGTGCGTCGCCGGCTGCATCCAGAGGGCGTTGTT
>CAXTZL010000152.1:0-7670 GCA_964248555.1 uncultured Bryocella sp. | reverse complement strand
CTTGGCCGACTACACTAACTCGCCCGGAGAGCTGAAGCGGGCGATCAATAAGGCCTCTATTAATTCGGCGAGCTCTTCGGGCGGCGTTCCGGGCATCGGCGGGGGTCCATTTCCAACCTCGAACCCGCGTGGCACGCTGCTTTATGACGCCGTGTACCTGGCCGCGCATGACAAGCTGCAATCCCAGACGGGGCGCAAGGTGATCGTGATGCTGACCGATGGGGGCGATCAGGGTTCGCAGGAGACCCTGAAGACAGCCGCCGAGGCCGCGCAGAAGGCCAATACGATCGTTTACGTCATCATGATCGCGGATCGAGGCTTCTATGGTGGGGCCGGCATCATGTATACCGGCGACAGCCAGATGCGGCAGCTCGCCGAGCAGACCGGCGGACGGGTGATCGATGTGGGCAACAACGGACGCCGTCTGGAGGACGCCTTCGACCAGATCCAGGACGAGCTGCGCACGCAATATCTGCTCAGCTATACCTCCACAAACAAGAAGGAAGACGGCACCTATCGCAAGGTCGAGATGACCTGCGGCAAGGGCAACCAGGTTCAGGCGCGGAAGGGCTACTATGCCGTCGCCGAAGAGGATGCAGGGTCGCAGTAAGCGGGAAGGTGGAAGCTTGTCGAAATACGACGCCGTGTGAGCAAGTGGACCGCAGGCGGATCCGGTGAGCCGCTTCCCGCAGGCCAGCTGCATCGCGGAGCCGCACCCCGAGCGCATGCGACGCAAGTGCTACACTGGGCCAGATTTCAGGGGTCAGCGAAGGCTGCCCCGCACTCGAAGTCGTGGGACGCGCTGGTTGGTGCGATCTCACCTATGGCCCGGTAGCTCAGATGCATAGAGCGGCGCACTCCTAAGGCGAAGGTCGCAGGTTGGACTCCTGCCCGGGCCACCACACGTTTTCATCTGGCTGGTTATGGCTGGATCCGTTTTCCGAAATCAGATCTCACACCAGTTGAGGTTATAGACTACCTGCGTGCCGAAGTATTCGATCGTCATTCCGTTTCACAATGAAGAGCAGAGCGTCACGCGCCTGTATGACCGCGTCAAGGACGTGATGGAAACGGTGGAGGAGAGCTTTGAGCTCGTCTTCGTGGACGACGGCTCGCGGGACCGCACCTACCGTCTGCTGGAGGAGATTGCGGCGGTGGATTCGCGGGTGCTGCTGATCAAACTGCGGCGCAACTTTGGGCAGACCTCGGCACTGGCCGCCGGCTTTGACCATGCAACGGGCGAATTCATCCTGGCCATGGACGGTGACCTGCAGCATGATCCGTCCGAGATTCCTCTGTTCATGGAAAAGCTGGAAGAAGGCTACGACGTGGTCAGCGGGTGGCGAGCGCGGCGGGCCGATAGCGTGGTGCTCCGACAGACGCCGTCGCGCATGGCGAATTGGCTGCTGCGCCGGGCCTCGGGCGTGGACATTCACGACTTCGGCACGACGTTCAAGGCGTATCGCCGCGAGGTGATCCAGAATATTCCGCTGTATGCGGACATGCACCGGTTTATTCCGGCGATGGCGAGTTGGTATGGCGCGACGATCTGCGAGGTGCCGATCTCAAATCCTGCGCGCGAGTCCGGGACGAGCCACTACGGGCTTGGACGAACGTTCCGGGTGACCTTCGACCTGCTGACCATTCGCTTTCTGCTGCGCTACATGACGCGGCCACTGCACCTGTTCGGCGGCGTGGGATCCCTGGCGCTGCTTTCCGGCGGGGGGATCGCCGCCTGGCTGCTGGTATACAAGCTGTTCTCGCACCAAGCGGTGGGCGGCGAGCACGGACCGTGGTTTGTGATTGCGGCGGTACTGCTGCTGGCCGGCATTCAGATGATTGGCATTGGGCTGCTGGGTGAGTTGCAGGTGCGGCATTTTTTTGCGCAGGGCCAGCGCACGCCGTATGCGGTGCAGCGCGTTGTGCGCATGAGGCCCTCGGAAGAGCATCTGATCCGCTGAGTCAGATTGGCTGGGAAACCTGCACGGAGGCAGCATCATGCGCGCAATCCAGATAGAGCAAAACGGCGGTCCCGAGGTTCTGCAGATGGCCGAGTTACCCGTCCCGGGGCCGGGGCCGGGGCAGGTTCTGGTGCGGGTAGCCGTGGCGGGAGTCAACTTCATCGACACCTACCTGCGCGAGGGTCGATATCCGGCGCAACTGCCGTTCGTTCCCGGGCAGGAAGCGGCCGGAACCGTGGAAGCGCTCGGCGCGGACGTGCAAGGGTTTGCCGTAGGGGACCGCGTGGCCTGGAACGGCACGCGCGGTACATACGCCGAGTTCGCCCTGGCACCGGCGCGCGACCTTCTGCCGCTGCCGGAGCACCTCAGCTTTGAGCAGGCGGCTGCCGTGCTGCTGCAAGGGCTTACGGCGCACTATCTGGCGTTCAGCACCTATGAGATCACTCCGGGGGATACGGTCCTGGTGCACGCGGGTGCCGGGGGCGTGGGGCTGCTGCTGACGCAGATTGCCAGGCGGCTCGGGGCACGGGTGCTGACGACGGTTTCCACGGACGAAAAGGCGGAGCTTTCGCGCGAAGCTGGAGCCGACCGCGTGATCCTATACACCCGCGAGAGCTTTGCGGAGGCGGTGAAGGATGAGACCGGTGGAGCGGGCCTGCCGGTGGTCTACGATTCGGTGGGTAAGACTACCTTTGAGGACTCGCTACGCTGTCTGCGGCCGCGTGGACTGCTGGCCCTGTATGGCGCTTCGAGTGGAGCCGTTCCGCCGTTCGATTTGATCCGGCTTTCGACTGCCGGTTCGTTGTTTGTGACGCGTCCCACCCTGAAGGATTACGTGCAGACGCGCGGTGAACTGGAACGGCGTGCGCGTGAGATTTTTGGCTGGGTTGCCAGCGGGGAACTCCAGGTGCGCATCGGCCAGCGTTACCCGCTCGAGGAGGCGCAACAGGCTCACCGGGATCTGGAAGGGCGGAAAACGACGGGCAAGGCCCTGCTGACTTTTTGACGCTACAAGGCGGGGGTTTGGCGGTGATTCACGGCGGCTGACCGGGGTGGTGCTCTACACTGGGTGCTCATCCCCGTCCTGTGAGGCTGGCCTTGAACTTGTGGGCAGTCTTGCGTGCTTTTAACCGCTACCGCTTGGAAATGCTTTGGGAAGCGCGGTGCGATTCCGCCACTGCCCCGCAACTGTGAAGCGCATACCTCCTGCGAATTGCTGCAGTGGGTGGAATCCGTCCGCTGATCCACCAGGTGCTCCACCGTGCTGTCCGCGGCGCGGGAGGCCTGGGAAGGTGAAGGCATTCGACAAGGACGGGTTCATAAATGCGCCAGTCAGGAGACCGATTTCTCTGCGTAACGATGCCACGCTTTCGGATGGAGAGCGGAGGAGAATGCTCATGCACGTCAAGAGTCGCCACTGGTTGGCGCAACCTGTTGCGGCTGCCTTTCTTTTTAACTGCGGTACGGCTCACGCGGTGATTGTGCGGGGTCGTGTAACTGACCCGCTTGGCCGGGGTGTGCCTGGGGCGAGTGTGCAGTTGATCGAGTCCGGCAAGGCGGTGGCGCGTGGGCGATCGGGCACGGACGGCACCTATGAGCTGCGCTCGAGCGATGCCGGACGCTTCACGCTGCTCGGCTCCGCCGGAGGATTTCTGCCGGGAATCGGGGAGGATTTCTACGGCGGTACTGACGATGTTCTGAGCAAGGATGTGGTGCTGTCCGCCAACAATGTGCGACAGCAGGTTTCGGTGAGTGCGACGGGTCTGCCGACGCCGCTGCCGCAGCTAACGTCTCCGGTGGCCGTGATCCCCGAAGAGGCTTTTGAGACGAGACTGGGTGTCGTGAATGAACTGCGCCAGTCGCTGGGGACCTTTGTGGTGCAGAGCGGCCAGACCGGCAGTGTAGCGTCGCTGTTTCTTCGCGGTGGGAACTCGACGGCGAACGAGGTGCTGGTAGATGGCATTCCGGCCGATGATGTTGGCGGCACCTTTGATTTCGGCGATGTGAGCGCAACGGGTGTGAGCCGGATGGAGATCTATCGCGGTCCGGATTCGGCCATCTACGGTACGGACGCGGGAGCGGGTGTGGTGACGATTACGACACCGCGCGGGAGTGCGCTGAAACCGGTGCTGAACTACTCCGGCGAGGCGGGCAATCTGCATGAGTATCGTAACGAAGTCATCGGCAGCGGCACGCTGAAAAAGCTGGATTACCTGGCGGGCTTTGATTTCCTTGAGACCTCTAACGCGCTGCAGCGGGACGAATACCACGACGCCACCTCGGTCGCGAATGTTGGCTACAGCTTTAACGGGAGCACGAACCTGCGTTTCACACTGCGCAACGGTGTTTCTGCCGAGGGCTTGCCAGGAGCGCATGATTTCTATGGCCTTTCAGCCGATGGAAAGCAGAGCGATCAGGACCTTTATTCCGGGGCCACGCTGGAGCACACCTCGGAAGGGAACTGGCACAACCTGGTTCGCTACGGCATCGCACGCAAGCGTGAGCAGGCGAAGTACTTCACGAATCAGGGCACGCCGATTACGTTCAACTTTGGCACGGCGGCGGTGCCGGACGATGTCACCGAGTACTTCGGCAATGTGCTGACGATTCGCGGGGCCAACGGCTACACGGCAACAGGGCAGGCGGCCTTTTTGCTGGGCAATGACGATATGGCCTCCAACCGCGATCAGCTCTACTACCAGAGCGACTGGAGTCCTTCGGTCCACTTCAATGGGTTGTTCGGGTTTCGCTATGACAACGAACGTGGCGTCTTTAACAATACCGCTGGCGAACATGAGGTGACGCAGCGCACCAACTTCGAATACAACCTGCAGTTCCAGGGTGAGTTTTTCAACCGGTTTTTTTACTCAGCGGGCGGTGCAGTTGAGAAGAACCATCTGTATGGCCTTGCAGGCACGCCGCGGCTTGGGTTGGCGCTTGTGCCGGTACGGTCGCGAGGGGGCTACTTGCATGGCACGCGATTACGCGCGAATGTGGCCACCGGTGTGCAGGAGCCAACGCTTGCGCTGGAGGAGTTCAGCTTGTACAACCAGCTGCTTGCCGTCGGCGATACGGCCGATCTGCTGCGGTATGGAATCGGCAAACCGGATGCGGAGCGCTCGCGTACGTTCGACGCCGGGTTGGACCAGAACATCTTCGGCGACAAGCTGATTTTGAAGGTCGGCTATTATCACAGCGTCTTCGACCGGCAGTTGGAGGCTGTGCAGGGTTCCACGCTGGCCACCTACTTTGGTATTAATTCGCCGCAGTTCAATAACCCGAAAACCTCGCCGTTCTATTACTCGTCACTCTATGTGAACTCGCTCGCCTTTCGTGCGATGGGGGCGGAGGCTGAGCTTGACTGGCAGCCGAACAATGCCATTTTTGTGCGCGCGGGTTATACCTATCTGCTTTCGCGCGTGCTGCAATCTTTTGCCAACGACGCCATCGCAGCCAACCAGGGCTCCCCAACGGAGAACCCGAATCTGCCCGGTATTGCCATTGGTGCAGAAAGCCCGTTGCTGGGAGGTCGTCCATTCCGGCGGCCGCCGAATAGCGGCTTTTTTGCAGCAACCTATAAGCGCAGCAAGCTGAATCTTGCTCTCAAGGGAGCGTTTGCGGGGCGGAGCGATGACTCCACGTTTCTGGACGGGTATACGCCCAGTTTCGACAATTCTCTGCTGCTACCCAATCGGGATCTGGACTTCGGCTACCTGAAGCTGGACCTAGGGGGAACGTATGCGATTCGGCCGTCGGTCCGTGTGTTCACCCAGTTGGAGAATTTACTGAACGATCAGCACATCGGGCCGATCGGGTATCCAGGGTTGCCGCTGACGGTGCGTGCGGGCCTGAAGGTGCGTTTGGGAGGCGATGAGTAGGGCACTTCAGGAGACCGCGACAGGCGATTGTCCGAGGGGGCTCCGTAATGCCCCGTTTGATCCTTGCGATGCTTTCTCTCATCTAACCAATTGAGGGAATTTCAAGATGAAATCCATCCGCTACGCCTTGCTCCCGGCCGCCTTTTCCGTTGTGGCTTTTTGTTTGCCTGCTCTTGCGCAGGAACTGCCGACCGAAGGCCCTGTACCCACGACCGCGCTGATCAGCGTGCAGTCGAAAAACGATGCGCCGTTCAATACCGCAGCACTGAAGCTTGAGATTGACGGCCATGCCGCCGCGATCGCCTCGGTGACGCCGGTGCGAGCGCGCGGCCTGCAGGTTGCGGTGCTGATCGATGATGGTCTGCGGGCTAACTTCGGTGTACAGCTCCAGGACGTGAAGCAGTTCATTACCGCCTTGCCAGCCGGTACCCAGGTGCTGGTCGGGTACATGGAAAACGGCACGGTAACCGGCGAGCATGGGTTTTCGACTGACCACGCTGCCGTTGCCAATAACGTTCATCTTCCGCTCACGGTTCCGGGCATCAGTGCCAGCCCTTACTTTTGCCTGTCGGACTTTGTGAAGCACTGGCCGGGTCGGGGTGAGGCCGCGCGCATGGTGCTGATGATCACCAATGGCGTTGATCCTTATAACGGCAGCGTTTCGCCGCTGAATCAGGACAGCCCTTATGTGCGGGCGGCGCAGGATGATGCGCAACGTGCCGGTGTGGCCGTGTACTCGATTTACTACGGCGATGCCGGGATCCGGGGCGGTCTGGCCAACTTCAGTGGGCAAAGCTACCTGAACCAGGTGGCTGACGCTACCGGGGGTGAATCGTTCTACCAGGGCCGCATTACACCGCCTTCGTTGTCGCCCTATTTCGATGAATTCAGAAAGTCTATCGGCGAAAGTTTTCTCGTGACCTTCAATGCTGTGGCGAACCACGAGAAGTCGGGCACACTGGTGGGCATCAAGCTGAAGTCGGAGCAGAAGGGCGTGAAGGTACATGCTCCCAATGCCGTTCATCCAGGGCGGGCCGAGGGGACCAGCGAATAGCGTACCGGGGTGATGGGTACCCCCCGGTACTTTTGCTCTAAAGTCTTGGTGAAAGAGATTTTGCGGGCCGTTGGGTCTGAATGCCTTTCGTGATCCTTCCAGCTGATGTTGAGTGTAGACACACCCGCCCTTATTGTGTGCAACCTGGGTCGTCCGATGTGACGCATCCAAGCAATGCAAGGGATGAAGGAGCAAGAAGCATGGGAAATTCTCAGTCGCCGGTCTGGTTCGTTACAGGATGTTCGACGGGTTTTGGCAAGGAGATCGCAAAGGCTGCTTTGGGACGTGGGTGGCGCGTGGTTGCGACGGCGCGGAGTCCGGAGTCGTTACAGGAGCTTGCGCCGGGCAACGAGGCAAACCTGTTGGTGTTGCCGCTGGACCTGGACAAATCGGATCAGATTGCGACGGCGGTGAAGCAGGCGCTGCACCACTTCGGGCGCATCGATGTGCTGGTGAACAATGCGGGCTATGGCTACCTTGCGGCGATCGAGGAGGGCGAGGACGAGGCGGTTCGCAGCCTGTTTGAGACGAACTTCTTCGGGCTTGTTGCGCTCACCAAGGCTGTGCTGCCGGGGATGCGGATGCAAGGAAGCGGCAACATCGTGAACCTTTCGTCCATAGGCGGTCTGACGAGCTTTGCGGCGACGGGCTACTATCACGCCGCCAAGTATGCGGTGGAAGGAATGTCGGAGTCACTGGCGCTTGAGGTTGGACCGCTCGGGATCAAGGTGACGATTGTGGAGCCGGGGCCGTTTCGCACGGACTGGGCGGGGCGTT
>CAXTZL010000151.1:0-7692 GCA_964248555.1 uncultured Bryocella sp. | reverse complement strand
TTTTGGTTGTCATTCCCGAAGGGAATCTGCGTTTGCTCTTGCTCCTCTGGTTGTCATTCCCGAAGGGAATCTGAGTTTGCCTTTGCCTCTGGTTGTCATTCCCGAAGGGAATCTGAGTTTGCCTCTGCTCCTCTAGTTGTCATTCCCGAAGGGAATCTGCGTTTGCCTCTGCTCTTCCAGAAGCGAACCAGCTGTCCGCCGCTGATCGGAGAAATTCACGGATGCGAGGACGGCATGGCTTTAGCCATGCCGCAAGCAAATACCGTCGACGCTCTCCATCCCTCACCGGAGTTGCACAGAAATACTGCGCATTCCGCTATGCTGGTATCATGGTCGAAACACGCAAAATAAGCGACGTGCAGCAAAGCGCGAAGATTTCAATCGAGCCCGCACCTTACGCCCTGCTCCGGACGTAAGGCCTTACTTGGTGAGACTTTAGCCCGAAAGTAGGGGGGGTATGCCACCGGCCCGCGCCCCCGCAAACCATTAGCTTGTACCCGCCTGATCCGCAACCACCGGCTCGCTGGTGCCGCGTAACAGCCCCATCTGCTGGTAAATCGGTCGAAGCACCGCACGAATCTTCGGCAACTCGGTTGTGAACCAAACCGATCCCAGGATGCAGCACGCGCCCGTGATCATCACCGTATGCGGCGCTCCCAGCAGGTGCGCCAGACCACCCGCCAGCAGGCTCCCAAACGGAGCCATGCCGACAAACGCCATGGTGTAGTAACTCATCACGCGCCCACGCTTGTCCTCAGGCACCAGCGTCTGGATAATCGTGTTGCTCGCCGCCAGGCCCGTCATCATGCCCCAGCCAATCACCAGCATCAGCAGCAGGCTGACCCAGAGCACATGCGACAGGCCGAACAGGATCAGCCCACCCCCGAACATCGCCGCCGCAATCTGGATCTGCCGCGTCAGCCCCACCACACTCCGGCGCGCCGCCAGCGCCAGTGCCGCCGCCAACGCCCCCACACCGGAGGCCCCCGTAAGCCACCCCAGCGTATGCGCCCCGCCATGCAGCACCTGTCCCGCAAAGATCGGCAAAAGAACCGTGTAAGGCCAACCCATCAGGCTCAGCACCGCAAATAGCAGCAGCACCGTCCGAATCGGCCGAAATCCGGCCACATACTCCCAACCTTCGCGCATCTGCACCAGCATCGTCGTCGCCTGCCGCTTGGGCGCAAACGGCTGCAGCCGCATCATCACCAGCGACACGATCACCGCGAAGTAGCTCACACCATCGATCAGGAAGCACCAACCCTCGCCCTTCCACCCGATCACCAACCCAGCCAGCGCCGGCCCCACCAGCCGCGCCGCATTCACCATGGAAGAGTTCAGCGCAATCGCATTCCCCAGATCCGCACGATCCTCCACCATCTGCACCGTGAAGGCCTGTCGCGCTGGCATGTCGAAGGCATTGATCAGCCCCTGCAACATGCTCAGCGCCACGATCTCGTGAATCGTGACCACCTTCGCCAGCGTCAACCAGGCCAGAACAAGCGACTGCACCGCCGCTGCCACCTGCGTCCACACCAGCAGCCGCCGCCGGTCCAGCCGCTCCACCCAGACGCCCGCAAACGGTGCCAGCAGAAAGGTCAGAATCTGTCCCGCAAAGCCCACAATGCCCAACAGCAGCGCCGAGTGGGTCAGCTGATACACAAGCCAGCTAGTCGCCAGCCTCGTCATCCAGGTTCCGATGAGGGAGACACTCTGCCCCGAGACGAAGAGCTTGAAGTTGCGATGCCGCAGCGCTCGCCACATATGGGTCGAGCGCCCGGCCTGCGCGCCGCCGGACGGTTGCTGCCGCGTCTCATCCGGTGCCGCTGAAGAAGGTAGAGTAGCCACTACCCGTCAGACGCCCCACAACCGCGTTTCGACGCAGCCTCCCCCTCCTTGCACCGCAACGGAGGCGATACTGAAGGTGCCATGCCCACCAAGCCACTCCCCCCCGCAGACCTGGCCGAAATCCTCCAACACGCTCGAACCGCCTTTGAAACTCTGCGCGACGCGAGGCTGTTCATCACCGGAGGCACCGGCTTCTTCGGACACTGGCTCCTCGAATCACTTTCCTTCGCCCACCGGGAACTTTCTCTCAATCTGCACGTTACGGTCCTCACCCGGGACGCCGCCCGGTTCGCACACCGGTCCCCGCACATAGCTGCGCTGCCTTTTCTGAGGCTTCTAGAAGGCGACGTGCGCAGCTTTCCATTCCCGGCGGAGAAGCACACGCACATTATCCACGCCGCCACCGACTCGGGCGGTCAGCAGGATGCGCGGCCGGCCTACGAGCTTGCCGAAAGCATCCTCGCGGGAACGCAGCAGGTGCTGCGATTCGCTCTGGAAACTGGGGCCAAACGCCTGCTCTACACGTCCACCGGCGCCGTCTACGGCCGGTCCACCACCCTCGAACACACCCCCGAAACCTACCTGGGCGCACCCGACCCATTACAGCTTTCCAGTTCCTACGATGAAGCCAAGCGCATGGCAGAGCACCTGTGCATTGCCTACGCACACCGCACACCGCTCGAACCCGTCATCGCGCGGTGCTTTGCCTTCGTGGGACCTCATCTGCCACTTGATACGCACTTTGCCATCGGTAACTTCCTCGGGGCGGCACTCCGGGGTGAACGCCTCCACATCAAGGGAGACGGCACACCAAGACGCTCCTGGCTGTACATGAGTGACCTGGCGGCCTGGTTATGGACCGTTCTGGCGCATGGCAAATCCAATCGCGCTTACAACGTCGGCTCGGAAGAGGCTTACACCATCGAACAAGCCGCCCGGCTTACCGTAGAGACTCTGCAAGGCGGAGCTGGCAGAACAGCAGCGAGTGAGGTACAGATCGACCGGATAGCCGACATGGCCGCACCTTTGAACAGCTACGTCCCCTCAACCGCACGTGTTCGTGAGGAACTGGGTCTGGTTGCAGCAGTCAACTTGACAGAAGCTATAAGCAGAACCGCCGATTGGCTCGGCGGTAGAACTCTGGCGGAGTCAGCTAAGAGGCTTCGACCGTTTCCTCAATGATATTCAGTCCCGCTTTAGCGTTGGAGACAAACTCGGTCATTACCTTGGCGATGAAGTCCAGCATCTCCGTCGTGAGTCCGGGAAATGTGCCCACCCAAAACGATTGATTCATCACAAAGTCGGTGTTGGTCATCTCGCCGACAACACGGTATTCCCAACCCTCATAGGCTGGCTGCCGCAGAAGATTTCCCGCAAAAATTAGGCGTGTGCCGATTTTATTTGTCTCGAGTGTTTTCGTCAGTTGGTCGCGCTTGAACGGAGCATCCTCGCGCACGCTGATGGGAAAGCCGAACCAGCTCGGATCCGAACCCGGCGTTGCTTCCGGCAGCATAAGCACATCGGCCAGTGGCTCAAGCTTTGCGCGCAGGTATTTGAAATTTTCTTTGCGACGTTCGACAAAGTACGGCAGCTTTTCGATCTGTGAAACGCCGAGAGCTGCCTGCATGTCAGTCGCCTTTAGGTTATAGCCGACATGGGAATAGGTGTACTTATGATCATAGCCACACGGCAGCGTCCCGAGTTGCCAGTCGAATCGTTTGCCGCAGGTGTTATCCACGCCCGGTTCGCACCAGCAGTCCCGGCCCCAGTCACGGAAACTCTCAATTAGTACCTTCAGCGCGGGCTTATCCGTCATCACTGCGCCGCCCTCACCCATGGTGATGTGGTGCGCCGGATAGAAGCTCACCGTCGAGATGTCCCCAAAGGTTCCGACTTTCTGGCCTTTCCAGGTCGATCCAAGTGCATCGCACGTGTCTTCCACCAGCCAGAGATTGTACTTTTTGCAGAAGGCCACCACCGCGTCAACATCAAAGACGTTGCCCAGCGTATGCGCGATCATCACGGCCTTGGTCTTATCGCTGCGTGCGGCCTCCAGCTTGCTTACGTCCATCTCGTAGTGAGGCAGCGTCACGTCAATGAACACCGGAACGCAGCGATTTTGCAGAATCGGATTTACGGTGGTTGGAAACCCGGCGCCCACCGTGATCACTTCGTCACCGGGCTTGATCTGCCGCTCGCCCAGTTTGGACGAGGTCAAAGCGCTGAATGCCACCAAGTTTGCGGATGACCCAGAGTTCACCAAGCTGGCGGAGCGAACGCCTACAAAACGAGCCAGTTTGCGTTCGAACTCCTTGGCCCAGCGACCGGTAGTAAACCAGGCATCCAGTCCTGATTCCACTACGGCCCCAATATCGTCGGCATCGATGACTTTGCCCGAGACGGGCACGGCGGTTTGCCCCGGCACAAAGGCGCGCTCTGGAAACTGCTCGGCGTGGAACTCGTGGACGAGGGCGAGAATCTGTTGGCGAAGCTCTTCGGACCGCTGACTCATAGGAGTCTTTAGGATAACAAAGCCGGACCCCCTCAGGCGCTCTCCGCGGTACCAACTGGGCTATGATTGCAGGCAGATTGAAACGTTTCGCGGGGTCCGACCTGCCATTCCGTGCCACAGGGCAAAATGCCACGTCATGTCGCATGGGAGCAGCGTCTCCGCAGCAGCAAGGAAGCTCCAATCATGAAAGCAGTGATCCTGGCCGGCGGTCTCGGCACGCGCATCGCCGAAGAGACTAGTCTGCGCCCCAAGCCGATGGTTGAAATTGGCGGCCGTCCGATTCTTTGGCACATTCTTAAGATCTACTCTCAGTACGGCATCAACGACTTCATCATCTGCTGTGGCTACAAGGGCTATGTCATTAAGGAGTTCTTTGCGAACTACTTCCTGCACACCTCGGATGTGACCTTTGATATGACAGCCGGCTCCCTCGAGACGCGCATGAAGGTGCACAATTCGGACGCTGAGCCCTGGAAGGTCACGCTGGTAGACACCGGCGAAGGCACGGGAACAGGAGGACGTCTGCGCCGTGTGGCCAAGTATCTGGAAGGCGAAGAGACCTTCTGCATGACCTATGGCGATGGCGTTGCAGACGTCGATATTGCGGCGTCGATCGCATTTCATAAAGAACACGGCAAAGCCGTGACGCTGACAAGTGTGCAGCCGCTGGCACGATTTGGTGCGCTCGGCCTCAAAAACACGCAAATCTACTCCTTTCAGGAGAAGCCGAAGGATGAAGGTGGATGGATCAACGGGGGCTTCTTCGTGCTCTCCCCGAAAGCCATTGCTGCGGTCACCGACGATGCCGAAATGTTTGAACGCGAGCCCATAGAGAAGCTGGTGACCGAAGGTGAGGTGCATGCCTTTTTCCACCACGGCTTCTGGCAGGCTATGGACACCCTGCGCGACAAGCAGCACCTGGAGGACCTCTGGTCCAGGGGAAAGGCGCCGTGGAAGACGTGGTGAATTCTCCCAACCCAACCGCGCAAACAGAAGTGTGGCGCGGCAAGCGCGTCTTCCTCACCGGGCACACCGGCTTCAAGGGGGGGTGGCTGGCCCTGTGGCTGGCCACAAAAGGCGCCACCGTACGTGGGTACGGCCTGGATCCAAGCACCAGTCCCAGCCTATTCACCGAGGCCCGCATCGGCAGCTTGATCGAGGACCTTCGGGGCGACATTCGTGATGGGCAGCAACTCGACAAAGCCATCACTGAATTTGCGCCCGACGTGGTCTTTCACATGGCCGCACAGCCTCTGGTGCGCTACTCCTACCAAGACCCCATTGGGACCTTTGAGACCAATGTCATCGGCACGGCGCGGGTGCTCGATGCCGTACGCCGCACGCCCTCCGTGCGCGCCGTCGTCAGCGTGACCACGGATAAGTGCTATGAGAACAAAGAGTGGCTTTGGGGCTATCGCGAAACCGATCCTCTGGGCGGCTACGATCCCTACTCCAGCTCGAAGGCATGCGCGGAGATCGTGTCAGCGGCTTACCGTCAAAGTTACTTCCCGGTCACGCAGCTTGCGGAGCATCGCTGTGGCGTGGCGACGGCGCGTGCTGGCAACGTAATTGGCGGAGGTGACTGGTCCACTGACCGGCTGATCCCCGATCTTGTGCGCGGCTTCGTGGAGGGCAAACCGGCTCTGATTCGCCGGCCTGACGCCATCCGGCCATGGCAGCATGTGCTTGAGCCACTGCATGGATACATGCTGCTGGCAGAGAAGCTGCTCACAGTCGACCCACGCTACGCGACGGCGTTCAACTTCGGCCCAGGGGATGACGATGCGCAAACCGTCGGCTGGATCGTGGAGAAAATGGTACGGTTCTGGGGAGATGATGCCAGCTGGGCGTCGGACCCGGAGCCCGGCGTGCATGAGGCCGGGTATCTAAAACTCGATGCTAGCCGGGCTCGCGCGGAACTCGGCTGGAAGCCGAGACTCCACTTGCAGAGCGCATTGCAGTGGCTGGTCTCCTGGTACAAGGCACAAGCAGCGGGCTCCGACATGCAGGCGCAAACACTTGCGCAAATCGCCGCATACGAATCGCTTCAGTAGTTCAGAAGAGGTGGTTCAAAAAAGAAAGCAGCCCTAAATACAGGGCTGCTCTTCATAGCAAGTACGCCTAGACAGTACGTGAGGGTCTTTGCTTCGCGGCAGCCTTTGCCGATTGCTCGACGCCATCGCTGTAGACCCTAATCGAACGCCCTCCGACGATAGTTTTGTCATACATCGTGGCTTCGCAAAAAGGATCTTCGATACTTTCGGTGTCGATGATCTGGCGCCAGGGGGTGTTGTTGGGCGGCTCGGGCAGTTTGTACTCCACACCATTGTCCGCAGCGTTGATAAGCACCAGGAAGCTATCATCACTGACGGGCTCGCCTTCTTCGTCCATCACGCCCAGTGTTTTCCCATTCAACATCATGCCGATGGTCTTGTTACCGGAGTTGTTCCATATTTCATCGGGAACCTGATTTCCATCCGTGCCATACCAAGCAACGTCCCGCACCACGGAGCCGCGAATCTGACGATCTTGAAAGAAGCGCCGCCGATGCAGGTTGGGATGATCACGCCTCAACTTGATGAGCTGCGATGTGAAGCTCAAAAGGCGCTTGCGCGGATCATCGAGATTCCAGTCATACCAGGTCAGTTCATCGTCTTGACAATAGCAGTTGTTATTTCCTCGCTGCGACCGTGCAAATTCGTCACCACCGCAGAGCATGGGCACGCCCTGGCTAAGCATCAGCGAGGTGAGGAAGTTGCGTGTTTGCCGTTCACGCTCTTTATTGATTTCTTCATCGTCGGTTGGGCCTTCGACGCCCATGTTCCAACTGTCGTTGTCGTTTGCGCCGTCATTGTTGTTGTCTCCGTTGGCTTCGTTGTGCTTCTCGTTATAGCTGACCAGATCGCACAGGGTGAAGCCGTCATGAGCCGTGATGAAGTTGATCGAAGCGGAGGGGGCGCGGCCATCGCTTTTGTACAGATCGCTCGAACCCGTGATGCGGTAAGCGAAGTCGGACAACTGGCCGGTGTCGCCTTTCCAGAAACGACGCACGGTGTCGCGGTATTTGCCATTCCACTCCGCCCATAGCACTGGAAAATTACCAACCTGGTAGCCACCCGCACCCACGTCCCAAGGTTCTGCAATCAGCTTGATTCCGGCAAGCGTCGGGTCCTGGTGAATGGTATCGAAGAAGGCGCCGAGCTTGTTCACGTCATGCAGTTCACGAGCGAGGGTCGACGCAAGATCGAACCGGAAACCGTCGACATGCATTTCCGTGACCCAGTAGCGAAGGCTATCCATGAGCAGCTTCAACACCTGTGGGTTATATACAT
>CAXTZL010000150.1:0-7704 GCA_964248555.1 uncultured Bryocella sp. | reverse complement strand
AGACGGAACCCCGTTGAGGACTGCAAACACCTACGGGCGCTTCAATGAGAAAGAATGCCTTACGCAACTGACCGGCTTCTTTTAGGAGAAGATCCCTGGTAAGGGTAAGTCGCATTGTCGGAAGTAATCCGGATTGGGGTCGCCCTCCCCGACAGCTTCGCGGGTCTCAACTGACCACAGGCGCACGTTGTGAGCACTAATTGGGCTATCCTGCGGAGCAGCGTGCCCATCTAATATTTCGAGGACCATGGCTGATGAGCAAAGGTTGGACTTCTCTCGATATTCCGTCTCAATGCGACAAGCGAGCGCTCGTGACAGGCATCACCAGCGGCCTTGGCTGGAATACAGCTCTCGAATTGGCGCGGGCGGGCGCAGAGGTCGTCCTCCCGGCTCGCACACCGGAGAAGGCCGAGGATGCCGCGCGACGTATACGGCAAATTGTGCCGGAGGCAAAACTACATATGGCCACCCTGAATCTGGCCGACCTTGCTTCGGTTAAGGCCTTTGCCGCACAGCAGATTCAGGAGGGTCGGCCGCTCGATATCCTGGTCAACAACGCCGGTGTGATGGCGCTGCCAAAGCGAGAGCTAGACATCGACGGCTTTGAGCTGCAGTTCGCCACAAATGTGTTGGGCCATTTTGCGCTGACCGGCCTGCTGTTGCCCTCTCTGCTGCAGGCTCCTGCGCCGCGGGTTGTCTCCGTATCCTCCATGGCTCACACGAGCGGCGGCCCCGTACCCATCGAGGACCTCAACTCCGAGCAAAGCTATAAGCCGATGAAGGCATATACCAAGACAAAACTGGAGCTGCTGTTGTTTGCTAAGGAACTCCAGCGCCGGGCAGGCTCCCGGTTGCTCTCGGTCAGTTGTCACCCGGGATACGCGCGCACCAACCTCCAGTTCAGCCGGCCAAGCCTCCTGATGAAAGTCGCTTCGGTAATGTTCCTGCCGCTGTCGCAGGCCGCCACCAAGGGAGCTCAGCCCAGCTTGTTTGCAGCCACATCTCCGGATGCCAAACCGGCCGGCTACTACGGCCCGGGTAGCCTCTTCGGCTTAAGAGGTCCTGTCAAGGAGACGAAGCCGTCGAAAGATGCCTCCAATGAAAAGGCGGCGAAGCAACTCTTCGACGAATTGGAACAACTGTCAGGCGTTCGTTACGCCCTCTAAAACAAATCGAGAGGACACCAAAGTGCCTGGTGAGAATAGCGAAGATCTCGCACAAGCGCTTGACGTACGCAACATGTTTGCGAAGACAGCCGAAGTGATTTGTAGGTGATGCTATGCCGCATTCTCGGAAATGACCCGGCTCAGGTGCCAGCCTGCCGCCGTTTAGCCGGACAACCTCCCACAGCGGCGTGTAGCAAGACCGATCACCTTCGATGATCCAGCAACCCGGAATCTGCATAGAATCTTATTCATGCTCCCCGCGCACCTCCTCACCCGCCGCGACTTTAGTCGCCGTCTCGGTCTGCTGCTTCCTCTCGCCACCGCAACCCAGCTTTTCGCAGCATCCACCCCCGGCGTCTTCAACCCGCTGGCATTCAGTGCCCGTGGCGACGGCAAAACGGACGACACCGCGGCCTTGCAATCCGCAATCGATGCCTGCTCCCAAGCGGGCGGCGGCACCGTCGTGCTACGCGCCGGCCACGACTTTCTAAGCGGCAGTCTGCAGCTGCGATCCCATGTCCATCTTCATCTTGAAGGCGGCTCCCGCCTCCTCGCGAGCCCGGACCGGGATCACTTCCGCAGGCTGGGTGCACTGCTCTTTGCCCAGGACGCCGAGAACCTCCACATCAGCGGCACCGGCGAGATCTTCGGCAACGACAAAGCCTTTTTCCCGCCCAAAGGCCCGAATGGATACCCGGTTCCGCAACCGTTTCTCGGGCCCTTTGACCCGCTCTACGATCAATCGCACGTCAATCCACCAGACGGCCGACCCCGCATGATCTTGTTGGTCAACTGCCGCAACACCTTCCTTGAGACTTTTACCATCCGTCAGAGCCCTACCTGGACCATCCATCCGATCGGCTGCGACGGTCTTCAAATCTCGGGCCTCCAGATTCTGAACGATCTCGAAATTCCTAACTGCGATGGCATTGATATCGACCACTGCCGCAACGTCCGCGTGTCCAACTGCAACATCGTCGCAGGGGACGACTGCCTCGTGATCAAGGCCTCCCGCAACTTCGGCCAGTACGGTCCCTGCGAAGGCATCACCATCACCAACTGCACCCTCGAGAGCTCTTCTGCCGCCATTAAGGTCGAAGCCGAAGGTGCCTTCGTGCTGCGCTCCGTGGTCGTCAGCAACTGCACCGTTGTCCGCAGCAACCGTGGCATCAGCTTCAACTGCCGCGACGGCGAGACCGTTGAGGACATGCTCTTCACCGACATTGCCATTGAGACTTGCATGCACACACAGATGTGGTGGGGTGCTGCAGAAGCTATCACCGTCACCTGCGTCCCCCGTACCAGGGGAGGCCCGAACAGTACGGTCCGCAACCTCCAATTCGCCAACATCACCTGCCGCTCCGAAAGCGGTATTTACCTGCGCGGAACTGCCGCTTCACCGCTTAGGAACACCAGCTTCCGTGGCGTTGAGCTCTCTCTCGACCGCACCACCAGCTTCCCTGGAGGCTTCTACGATATGCGCCCAGGAGACGCCTTTGGAACATCGGGCCTCGACCGCCGCGACATCGCCGGCTTCTTTGCCGCAAACGTCGACGGCCTTTCTCTTGCCGGGGTGCACGTTGGCTGGCCCGGTGCCCTCGCCGCCTACTACGGAAGCGCCCTCGAACTCCATGACTGCAACAACGTCTTCCTGGCCCAGGTCACCGGAAGAGCCGCTCACCCCGGTAAACCCGCCGCCATCTTCGACCACGTGAGCCTCGCGCAAAGCATCGAACCATCACCGTCAAAGCTCGCACCTTAGAAGGACCGGCTGCTGCGCGTAGACCTGTGAATTCGCCAGCTTTACTTCTGTTATGTCGCAGTAGCGGAAGTAATCCGGGTCCGGGCCGCCCTCCGCGATAGCTTCGGAGATCTCAACTGACCACAGCAGCGCTTAGCAGAAATAATCTCGTGACCGATGGGGAACCCTAAATTAGGGCAATTCTTTACTTCACGAATCAAGTCTCGGGGCCGAGGATGGGGGTGTAGTTTGACTCCCACTTGGATCGACGGCAAGGCCATGAGGACTCACCCTCTTTGCGCTCCAGTGTCGAAGAAGGTCTTCGTTATGCTTCAGGTGTACATGGACGATAGCGGGTTTCACGACGGCGCGCACAACTGTGTAGTTGGCGGGTATTGGGCTTTCGTGAAAACGTGGGCCTCTTTTGAATTTGCGTGGAAGCAGATACTGGCTGTTATGGAAACACTGAATTCAAAGCAATAAGTTTTGGCGACGTAGTTCAGGTAAGCGCGTACACCCTTACCCCGAGTGGGGCGATGCGAAAGCAAAGGTCTACTACGAGGCGCTAGCGGCTGTTATCGCAAGGCATAACATCGTCCCCTTTGCCGCTGGGGTTTTAGGAGACCAATGGAACGTGCAGCCCGAGTTGACTAAGTATTTGGCTACGGGGGACAAGCGAAACTAGATTGCAGAAGGCCCTTTTCCTTCCGATGCAAAGGTGTATCTATCGCTGCCTGACGTATTGCCCTCCCACCGAGGTCATGCACTTCGTTTTCGACGGAAACTCAGATAAGCAATTAAAAGCTTTAATGATTGATCGTTTCGACCGAGTCAAGCATGACCTGCTGGAAGCTAATGACGAGCATTTTGGACAGATAGGTGAACTAACCTTTGCGGGCAGCGTAAATGCGCCTCAGTTGCAGGCGGCAGACCTGTTGGCCTACCAAGCGCACCGTTATGGTAAAGAGGCAAACGGTGACAAAGACCACCAGGTAAGACCGGAGTTCGGTGCCGCGCTTGCGCGCTTCAAATTATCGGAGGATTTCTGGATCTTCGATTCAGTAAGCTTTGATCATCTGAATAGGCTTTATGCGTACATCGTTGAAGAGGAGTTGGAGAATGCCAAGCAACAGCAAAGCTGAAGAGTTTGAAACTTTCAACGCAGGAATGGACAAGCTACTGAAGGCCAACCCCGCAGCCAGAGCGTCGGTATGCTCTTTCCTGGTGCTTTCGATCGACTTCCGTAAGGACAGCGAGAAGCCTTGCTCTTTGTCGGTGTCTTTCTTTGCGATCTGTCCACCGGCCGCGGCCATGACGCGCCGATGCTTGGCGGGGTCCCAGATGACGTATAGACCTGCGACCCGGGTGAGGTATTCGCCAGACCTGCTTTCTGCCGCACTGAGCCGTTCTATGCCGTTCCAAAACCAAGGCTGACGGCATTGCGGTTCTCCGGTGATTCTCATACCTGCCGAGCAGCCCATTGAGCCCCTCAACGACCTCGTAACGAAACTGGAGGCGCATACTTGTTTGGGTATGGTGCGCAGCAAGGCTTCCAGGAGCTCCTTGGTTTCATTGCGACCTTCATCATCGGCGAAATAGGTAAGCGCGCCGGAGATCCGAAACCCGCGACATAGCAGCCGTCGGTGCGAACGATCACGTTATCGAGCGCGTCGCGGACCGGCAATAGTTCGCAAAGCGCTGGATTCTGCAGGGATCGCTTGTGTTCATCGCGTGTCTTGGGCATTAGTCTTCCTCCTGAAGGTAGGGACCTTCCAACTTGGTGTCGCGGGCATGAGCGCAGTAGCTCTGCGGCTTTCCGTACCACAAGAGAAGGTCAACGATGTATTTACGCGGCTTCCCATACTTGAAAAGCATCAGGGCCGGGATCCCAAGGCACAGGACCACCAGCACCAGGAACCAGTTCATCGGGACAGAGAACACATACCGGTCTGAGAAGAGGAAATTGCCCCCAACCATGGCAACCGCGCATAGAAAGCCAAGGGCGAGCATGTCCTCTATGTCGAGGAACAAGAAGGTCACCTTCATGGCCAGATTTCGCGAAACGGGGCTAACACGAAGTGCCATCACACCATCCTTCCCGGGTTGGTCACCACTTGATGCACAAGCGCTACAGCCTTGCCTGCGCTTACAAAGTGCTCCATAGAGCGGATCAGGCCGGAGCAAGACAGCGCCGCAAAACCCGCGACCAAGTGACGCAGCCAGTCGTCGCCGACATTCAACCTTTAACCGACGCCGCTGATGCCCAGCACCGCCCTGGCTATCTCTAGGCCGGCGTATACAGGGAGAATCACGTTGCAGACCGACTGCGCCAGCTCCGTCTTGCCGGCGCCGGCAGGTCCTTCCAGCATAATTGGCTTGTTGATCTTCCCTGCCAGGTAGACTGTGGTCGCAGTCTTCTGGTCGATGAAGTACCCTACACGGCTTAGTGCCTTGAGAGCATGATCTGGCGATTCGAACATCCGCTCCATCCCCGGCGCTGATGAGTTCAGCGTGGGGAGAGACTAGGATGAGGTCAGAATTCGGTCAAATCCGCTATTTGGAATAGGTCGTGCCGTCAGGGCCCTGCCAGCCGTTCTCGGTCGGCTGGAAGCCGTAGTTGGAGTCGGTGGTCTGGATATCGCCTGTCTTCCAATGGCCAACTGGAGTGAGGTAGTGTATCCTCGCTTCATAAAAGAGAGTGTAGACCTTCGTCCCGTGGGCTTCCTGCATCTGTCCGTTTGTTTTCTTCAAACTAACGAGCTCAACCAGCTTCGTGGTTCTGGTCTGGTCGCAATATGATGCCAGGCGGTCTGCGTATCCTCTTCTGTCGGTGGAGTAGGGCTGCATTGGCAACCGGTCATTGCGACAAATAACAATCCGCATAGAACGCCCTTGGCGTGTCGATACATCGTAAGCTCCTCACTCCGGCACTTCACCTAGTATGGGTGGCAGGTCCTTCGATGTCTCTTCGGAGATGCGACGTACAACCGCTCTTATACAGGCCCTCGACCGCAGCTGATGTTCATCTGAAATCTACCACCACACCGCAGCTACTGTTTAGGGGCTTTTCTGGACACCGCCTCTAGCTGGGCTGCATGTGCCTTGTTCCCTCCGACCTTGCGCTCTGCTTTAGAGCTCTCGTTCGTTCGCGCTTCGGACGTCACCTGTAAGCCATTCGCCCGATCCGCAGTTGGCTGGAAATCTGTGTTAAGAGACGCGCGGAGCGGATCTTACGAAGCTATAGGTGGTTACGAGCGCTCCTATCGGGGCGGCACCCAAGAACTTCGAAGCTTTCAGGTAGGTTGAACTCGCTTTAACCGGGATCTGAGAATAAGGAAGTTCGGGGATTTTGTTCTGTCCACTCCTCGAACGAAGGCACATCAAGCTCTTTGACGATTTCCTGCTTTAAGGCGCGTATCAGTTCCTGCCGGTGCTGATCGGTGCACATCCCGTCCAACATCGTCGCGTATCTCTGATACTTCCGCAGTTGGCTGGAAAGCTCCCGCAGTCGCTTGAAAAGCAGATCGCCTTTGAACTGCGTCGATATGAACTCCTCTGCTTGAGAATCGCACCAGCTTCGGTACTCCTCTCTTGCTTTCATTTCGACGAGATAACGAGCGTTCTCGGCTGAACGCTGTTGTTCCAACTCAGCCCGACGTGCATTCTCAATTTGTCTCTGACGCTTGGTCCTAAACGAAGCCGGGATTTGCTGCTCGGCCTCGATTAAATTAAGGAGGAACCCCGCTGGATTCTTGATTTTCGCTTTATCGGCCTCTACTTGACAGGCCACATACTCGATGCAGTCAATCATTCCGTGTGGCTCGTGTTTCCTCACCAGTTCCGTCGCTTTTGCCGGACTAACTCCCTGCTCGATCAGAGCGGGATTCGCGAGCTCGCAGGGTTCTGACAGGGGAGCGTCGGGGGGGGTGGTAGCGAACGCTAGTTGTCTTCGTTGGGTAAGGGCGAGAACCTGTTTCATGGCAGAGAGCCAGAGGTCAAGATCAGCTTGTAGCCAGCTTTCGAGGACATCGCTCTTATGTCCCAACTCTTCAGATAGCCTATCTCAACCAAATCGTTCAGCGAAAGCCCCATCGTCTCGCGGATCTTCGAAACGTGGTCGTAAGCGCGAACATTGAGGAGCGCGCAAAGCTCGGAGTAGTCCTTCTCGACTTCCTTACCCTTGCTAGCAAAAAACCAGAGGTAGAGATAGACAAAGATGCCCTTCGCCGTGGGACGAACCAGCTTGCGATACATGTTGAAGTCTTCTGGAACCACAAACGACTCGTTGAGGTTTTCGAGTAGCCAATCTTCAAGCTCAACTTCAAATGTGTCGACTTTGTCGGAATTATCCAAATTGCTCGATCCCACTCGCGTGAAACTACGAAATGCATAAACAGTCTTGTTCATGTACCGCTTCCGGACCGAGGAATAGATTACCTGCTCCGAGGTGATGGTCGTGTCGGCCATGCGTTGTCCCAAACTATTCAGTGCCTCGTAGTTCTCTCCCGAAACGCACTGTCCGAGGACCTTAAGGAGGCTGTAGCCCGAAAATCGGATTGAATTTTGGATCAGACCGGTCTTCAACTTCATGTCCATCAACAGCTTCATGAAGCCCATGTACTTGTCTCGGTCCGCGGTGGATGGCAGCCCGAGAACGTCGGAGGAACGGAACTCAGCGGACACTCGGATCTTCTTCCCGTCTCGGTTCACGCATTGCTCGATACGTCTGCTCGCCGTCTGCTGTTTACCCACGCATTTCGTGAGCACCGAAGAATCCGATCTGGAGAAGGTTTTTCT
>CAXTZL010000149.1:0-7736 GCA_964248555.1 uncultured Bryocella sp. | reverse complement strand
GATGGTGGGCTGCGTGCGGGCGTCAGGCATGGCGTGAGGGAGATTGTCGCACGGCAGCTCCAGGAGATCCCCTACCCGGAGCGGGGGGTGAGGACGGCTCGGTGTTTCGAAACGGAACAGTGCCATGGCGGAGGGTTAAAGCGGCAAAAACTTTGGCGGGATGGCAACTCCGACGAAAGTTGCGCGGCGGATGAGGCAAAAGGAGGGCTGTTCAGCGTATACCCCAAATATGTTGATTGATCGACGCACAGGCGCACGGGGTCCTTTGCTTGTCATGCTGCACTGGCTGGGTGGCAGTGCGCGCACCTGGGACGCAGTGGCGGCCGGGCTTGGGGAGCGGGGCGTGGTTTGCGCTCCTTTAAATCTGCCGGGTTTCGGGGCTGCGGCGGACGTGGCCGGGTACACGGTGGAAAATATGGCCGACCACGTCCAGGGCGAAATAGAACGGCTGCGGCGGAGCCTGATGACCCCGGAGAACGAAGGCGAGGTTAGCTGGTTTCTGGCGGGTCACTCGATGGGCGGCAAGGTGGCGGCCGTGCTGGCGCGCCGGGCGGCGAATGATGTCGCCGGTTTGGAAGGGCTTAAGGGATTGGTGCTGGTTTCGCCGTCACCGCCGGATTCCGAGCCGATGGGCGAGGACAAACGTGCGGCGGCGATCGAGACGATGGGCGAAAGCACCGGGGACGCCGCGAGGGATCGTAAGCGCGCCGAGGCCTGGGTGGACAACAACACCGGCAAGCTCCCGCTGCCGGCTGGCGTGCGGGAGACCGCAGTGGAGGGTGTGCTGGGGATGAATCGCACGGCCTTCCGGCGCTGGATGGAGAACGGCAGCAAGGAAGATTTGGCTGGCTTTGTGGGGCAAGTCCCGCTGCCGGCGTTGATCTTTGCGGGTACCGAGGAAAAGGCGCTGGGGCTGGAGGCGCAGCGGAAGCACACGCTGCCACACTATCCGGCAGGTGAGCTTGTGGAGCTTCAGGGTGCGGGGCATCTGGGGCCGCTGGAGCGGCCGGGTGAGCTGGTTGAGCGCATCACGCAATTTATGGCAGGGTGCGGGGTAACCCTGCCGACACCGCAGGCGATGCCGGAGAGGGCGTTTGAACGCCTGATGCAGGGGGAGCACACCTCGCCCACGACGCTGGCCGTCATGACGGAGCGGCTGGAAGGATCGCGGGACTGGAATTACGCGCCGCAGTTGTTCTCCGTGGCGGAATTTCGGACGCTGCGGGCATTGGCGGGGCGCGTCGTACCGGATGCGGGGTTCGATCTGGCGGCACGGATCGATGCCGATATGAAAGACATGAAAGGTGACGGCTGGCGCTATGCCGTGCTGCCAGATGACGACGTTGCCTGGCACCGGGGCCTGCTTTCACTGGACGCCGCAGCGCAGCGGGCGCATGGCGTGGGGTTTATGGGTCTTTATCCCGAGCAGCAGGACGAGCTTCTGCAGAAGGCCCGAAAGGGCGAGCTGGGAAAGGGTCTACTGGGGAGTTTGCACCTGGGGGATGCGGCCGACGCGCTGAACACGGAAGAGATGCAGCGCTGGTTTGAGGATGTGCGCGCAGGATTCACTCGCCGCTACGTGGCCGATCCGCGCACGATGGACCGCATGGGCTACACGGGATTTGCGGACGACCTCGGTTTTACACAGATCCGGCTTGGGGAAACACAGGAGTTTGAACGTTGAACGCGAATGGGCAGAGTGACGTGAAGCAGGACATTGGGTACAGGCAGTCGGAGCTGGGCAAGAACGAGCTGGGCAGATTGCGACCCTCCATGAAGCAGTACGGCGAGGAGGAGGAGGTCGACGCCGTCGTGATTGGCACGGGTGCTGGAGGAGCGCCGTCACTGGCGAAGCTGGCCGCAGCCGGGCGCAAGGTGGTGGCCCTGGAGGCCGGACCGTGGTTTGAGTCACCGGCTACAGACTTTGCCACCGATGAGCTTTCCGCGAGCCATATCTATTGGTTGGGTGAGCGGCTTTCCGGTGGAAATATGCCTGAGGTCCATGGAGGCAATACCTCGGGCACGGGCGTGGGTGGATCCACGTTGCATTGGGGCGCCTTTTGTCCGCGTGCCGACGAGCGGGATTTGAAGATCAAGACCGATTCCGGCGGTCTGGGCGTGGACTGGCCGCTTTCCCTTCGAGATCTGGTGCCGTTTTATGAGGAGGTGGAAGAGTTTCTGGGTGTTTCCGGGCCGAGCCCTTATCTTTGGGATCCGACGCGTCGGTATCCGACGCCGCCGGTACCGATCAATGGCCCTGGGCAGCTGATGGTGAAGGGATTCGAGGCCATCGGCCTGCGTGCGACGGCGGCGCCGATTGCGGCGCTGAGCCAGGATTATTCCAGGCCGGAGTACGGCACCCGAAAAGCCTGCGTGAACCGGGGCTTTTGCCACCAGGGCTGCCGGAATGGCGCCAAGGCGACCATGGATACGACGTATCTGCCGTGGGCGGTGAAATCGGGCGCGGAGATCCGTCCGCACTGCTTTGTGACGGGCTTTGAGCGGGACGCGGCGGGGCGAATCACGGCCGTGATCTACCGGGAGGGTTCGGACGCGGCGCATGTGGTGGAGAAGCGGCAGAAGACACGCACGGTGTTTCTTTGTGCCGGTGCGGTGGAGACGCCGCGACTCTTGCTTCACACCGGCCTGAGCAACGGGAGTGGGCAGGTTGGGAAGAACTACATGGGCCATGTGGCGACACAGGTCTGGGGCACCTTTGACCAGGCGGTGCGGATGAACAAGGGATTTCCGGCGACGGTAATCTCCGAGGACACCATGCGTCCGAAAGACGCGAACTTCGCGGGCGGCTACCTGGTGCAATCACTGGGCGTGGTCCCGGTGACCTGGTCCACGGGGGTGGCGCGGGGGCGAGAGTTGTTTGGGGAAGACCTGAAGCGGTATCTGGCGGATTACAACTTTGTTGCGGGAATCGGGATGAACGGCGAGACCTTGCCGACGGAGAAGAACTTTCTGGCCTTGTCGGATGAGAAGGACGTGAACGGCCTGCCCAAGCCGGTGATTCAGTTCAATTACTTTGACAATGAAAACAAGATGATGGCGCACTCGATCAAGGTGATGACGGAAGCGTGGAAGGCAGCGGGCGCACGTGATACCTGGGTGAACCGGCGTACGGCGCATACGATCGGCACCTGCCGCATGGGGACCGACCCGGAAGGGTCGGTGGTGAACGAGTTTGGCCTGTCGCATGAGGTGCCAAATCTTTGGGTTTGCGACAACTCGGTCTTTCCGAGCTCGCTGGCGGCCAATCCGGCGTTGACGATCATGGCCCTGTCGCTACGAACGGCAAAGGCGTTCCTGCACGCCTGAGGCGGTGCCGGCCGCGTCTTCCCGGGGATCTACTTTCTATCGGTTGGAGCGGTCGGCGGCCCAGGCAGCCCAGATTATGGCGACGGGATGAAGTCCGGCCAAGGCCCAGCCCAGCGTGGGGATGCCGAGGGCGAGGTAGAGAACGAGCATGACAATGGCGCCGGTGACGGTGCTGTACAGCATGCCGAAGGGGCCGAAGAAAAGGGTCAGCACCAAGGCCAGAACAATGCTTTTGCGTTGCGCCATGAGAGTTTCGCTCCTTGCGGGTGGCTGAATTTCGGTCTTTGCGGCGGATTCGGCATCCCCGTACCTACGCAGCCTATCACTGCCTCGTACCGCCTTCCGATTCAGTTGCGAAGAACAATCTCGCAGTGCCGCATTGCACCCCTGTGCACTGGCCTGCCATAGAATGACGCTGATGCCGATGCGCGACGCCCTCAGGCGGTTTTTTACGGCCGGAGAGCCCTATCCTGCTCGGCCAGTGTTCAAAGAGGCGGGTACCGCGCTCCGTTCGGGCTGGGACTCGCCGGCGGCGCGGCGCATGTTCTGGACCGGACTCCTCGTCCGGCTGCTGTATATCACCCTGGCCCACACCTATCGCTTTCGCCCGCTGCAGGATCACTTCCAATTTGGATGGGAGATGGGGCGGATTGCGCGGGCGCTGGTGACCGGCTTTGGGTATGCGGATCCCTTTGACGGGCACACCGGACCGACAGCCTGGACACCGCCACTTTACCCCCTGCTGATGGCCGCGGCCTTCAAGCTGTTTGGTGTTTATACGGCGGGTGCGGGCTGGGTCATCCTGGCGGTGAATTCGGTGTTCTCCGCCGCGGTAGCCCCGGGGGTGTATGAGATCGCCGCGCGCTGCTACGGTTCCCGGGCGGATGGACGTAAGGTGGCTCTCTGGTCCGGATGGCTCTGGGCGCTCTACCCGGCGGCCATGCAGTATGCCGTGCGCTGGCCGTGGGAGATGTCGCTGACGTGCTGCTTTTTCACCTGGGCCCTGGTGTTTGGGCTGCGGCTTCGTGGGGTCGGGGGGGCGACGGAGGAGCGGAGTGCGGCGGCGTGGAGCTTTTTTGGACTGCTTTGGGGTTTGGTGGGGCTGTGTAATAGCTCCGTGCTGTTACTACTGCCGCTTCAAGCTGTGTGGATTCTTTGGCCGCTGCGGCACCGGGTGCGCGAGGCGTTGCTGCCCGCAGTGGGCCGCGGCCTGCTCGCGCTGGTTGTGTTTTTGGGCTGCGTAGCGCCGTGGGTAGTGCGGAATGCGGTGGTGTTCCACGCTTTTGTGCCGATGCGGGCCAACTTTGGGGCGGAGCTTTACGAGGCTGCCTCCCCGGGGAACGAGGGCTTCCCGCAGATGGCCACGCTGCCGATCGCGCGCGATGCGCCGCAGCTGCGTCACTATGCGGAATTGGGGGAGGTGGCGTACAGCCGGGAGCGTGGTGCGGAGGCGAAAGCCATGATCGCACGGGATCCGCTGCTTTTCGCCGCGCATGCCCTGTTGCGGTTCCAATTCTTTTGGGCGAGCGTTCCCGATCCGCCCGACCATGGCTGGCTGAATGAGATGCTGCGTGAAGACCAATTTGCGCTGCTCAGCATTTCAGGCATTCTGGGATTGCTGCTGAGCCTGCGACGGCGCATTGCGGGTGCGGGCCTGTTTGCAGCCGCGTTCGTGGTGCTGCCATTGATTTACTATGCGGTCACGGTACAGGCCCGCTTCCGGCATCCGCTGGAGCCGTTGATCGACATCTTTGCAGTCTATTTATTTCAGAGTGCCGACAAACGGCGCCCAGGGTCACGCCCAGCTATGGAGTAGCCAGTCTGAGCCGTGTTGCGGAGGAGCAGTTTAAGCCTTCCTGCTGCCCGTGTTCTGGTCGGGGTACCTGGAGGGTGCCGTGGAGCGTTGCCGCATCATGCGGTACACGTCTACGAGCAGCACGATGCCGAGGAGGGAGATGCAGAGAACACCTACAAGGCGGCCTACGCCAACGCCCGATCCGTGGATGGCCTTGCTGAGCCAGTCAAAAGAGAGCGGCAGGGTAAATAGGCAGATTGCCGCCGCGACAAGTTCAGCGAGGATGCGGGGCAGCGGTGGGCTGTGCTTCTGCAGGGGCATGAGAGGTGCCTTTCGATGAGCGGGCCTGTTTTGCCCTTGTGTGTTGCTTAGTCCGATGTCGAGTTCGGCGCTGGAGTTAACCCGGCTGCGAAGGTTTGGATGGGCCGCGTGGCGGGATGGAAGTTTTGCGCAGGTTCAACAAGCGCGGGCGACATTCCCTTGGCCCAAAGGGGAGGTTTTGCATGCGCAGGGCGGGTGCGCGACGCATAGGGAGGTGTAATGCAATGCACCAGACCGGAGCCGCTAGCCCCATGGCGGCGGCTAAAGGCTGGGCAAAGCAGAAAGGGAAATTTCGATAAAGCTGCGTACCGTTCCCGCTACCATGGCCGCTGCCCTGTTGTTGGTTGCCGCTTGCTGCATGTGCATCAATGCAGCGGCGATCCAGCCTGCGGGGTTGACCGTGTGACGCCTGCCCGGTAAACTCATGTAGTTTGGCAAAGCAGTTCGTTCCCGGCTGCGGTGCCGGTTCGGCTGTGGTGCAGAGATGCGCCGCCCATCCGGCAGGAGCGGTCCTCCGGGACAGTGCCCACCAGCACAAGAATTTCTGAGAAGACGCGGGGCGGATTGCCTGTCCCTGGCGATGAGGTTGGCACCATGTATGCAGTGATTCGTACCGGCGGCAAACAATACCGTGTTGCTCCCGGTGACACCCTGAAGGTGGAAACAGCGGAGCACGAGAACGGCACGCTCGAGTTTTCCGACGTACTCGCGGTTTCGGGCGAAGAAGGCAAGTTTGAGCAGGATCTGGGTGGAGCCAAGGTGCTCGCGTCCGTCGTTCGCGAAGACCGCGGCGAGAAGATCCTTGTTTTCCATTACAAGCGCAAGAAGCAGTACAAGAAGTTGCAGGGTCATCGCCAGAACTTCATGGAAGTAAAAATTCACTCCATTCAGGTAGGCGGCCGCACCTTTGAGGCGGAGCAGAAGTAAGTTCCCTTTCGGTTTCCCACGAAGGGCGTTGCGTTTTGGATCCGGCGATCTTCTCGCCACAGTTTTGCGGCCCTGAGCCGCCATGAGGCAAAGTAATGGCACACAAAAAAGGTTTAGGCTCCAGTAAAAACGGGCGCGACTCCAATGCACAGCGGCTGGGCGTAAAGCGCTTTGGCGGCCAACTGGTTACCGGGGGATCGATTCTGGTTCGTCAGCGCGGTACACCGCTGAAGCCCGGTAAAAACGTAGGACGTGGGTCCGATGACACCCTGTTTGCCAAGATTGACGGCATTGTGAAGTTCCAGAACCGTGGCCAGCAGGGCCGGTTCGTTTCGATTGAGCCGGTAGCGGTGGCAGCGTAATTCGCTTTGCTTGACGAGAAGCCCCTGCTACGGCGGGGCTTCTCGTCTAGGCTGGTGTCTTTTGAATGCCCGATTCGCTTTAGATCGGCCAGCTTTTACGGTCGATTGTGAAGATATCCCGCGTGGTGCAGTAGCCCCCGCCGCCATGCATGCGGCCGATCAGGCGCATTTTTGCGGGATCGATGTGCAGCCGGTCGACATCTTCAAAGACTGCAGTCCGGACGTGGACGTAGACAATTTCTGCCAACATGATGGTGCTGCTGCCGCCCAGATTGATGGTTTGAAGGAATTTGCACTCGAGCGCCACGGGGGAGGCTGCGATGCGTGGCACATCCACCATTTTGCCCGGCGCGAGTTGCAGGCCAGCAAGCTGCGTTTCGTCCGTGCCGCGCGGAGCGTTGGTGGCGGTGGTGTTCATAGCCTCCGCGAGCTCTTCCGGGACCAGATTGACGACGAAATCGTGGTGCTGCTGGATGTTATAGAGCGAGTCTTTGCTGTCGCGGTCCGGCGCCCTGGCAAAGCTGACCGCAATGACCGGCGGGTTTGACCCAAGAATGTTGAAAAAAGAATAGGGTGCGGCATTGATCTTGCCTTCCTCATCTTTGGAGACGATCCACGCGATGGGCCGCGGCAGAATCACGGATGCGAGCAGCTTATAAACGTCCGCCTGCGGCATGGTGCCGAGATCGAAATGGGAAAAGAGTTCGACGGGAGCGGACGACGCGCGGTTTGAAGGAGGCATTGCGGGAACAGCTTCGGGCATTTTGGTTGGATTCATTACGGGGCATCACGTCGCGTCGATTAGAACCTTACATCGACTCGAGGTGTTCCCCTACCTTCCATTGCGGTTCCTGTAAAGATAACTGAAGGATATTGCCGGAAGATTCTCGGAGGAGGGACAGCAGCCTGGCTGCTATCCCTCAGCAACACTACATTTTGCTTAGTTTGCTACGGCGGGGAGGAAGCCGTCACAACCCGAGATCGCGGTAACCTTGAGGTGAAGA
>CAXTZL010000148.1:0-7745 GCA_964248555.1 uncultured Bryocella sp. | reverse complement strand
TGGCGGCTGATGTTCAGTGTCTCAGCCTCACGATCCAGTTCCTTGAGCATCGGCCCGGTCAAATCTACATTGACCCGCTGTACGGCTGGTCTGACGACCGTGAACTGATTCGTAAAATGCGCTGAGATGTCCTGGCCTCTGTCTGCCATCAGGGCAATCTCCTCAGCACTGCCAAAGGCATCAGCTTCATTCTTCGGAGGGTAATATGCTTATACGATGAAAGCGTTATCACTCATCGAGGCAAGCTGGCGAAGCCGTTACTTCCGACAATGCGACTTCTGAGGAGTTGGTGTGACGCATCAAGGCAGAGAGGATTGATAAACTGATGTAGTTTGTTGGAGGTAAATCTGCCGGAGGAGATCAGGTGAACGTGCTTGCCGTTAGACCTTCAATGACTTCAGACGGCAGTCAGAGTAAGTCGCGACGCATTCTCAAGGGCGATGGCGAAATGGCCGAGCTCACGCGAGCCTTTGATTGGAGCGGGACAACCCTCGGCCCCCTTCAGCAATGGCCCGAGTCGCTGCTTACCCTCGTCAACACTCTCCTCTCTTGCAGGCAACCGATGTTTCTCTGGTGGACGGATGAACTTATCCAGTTCTACAACGACGCCTACCGCACGAGCTTCGGGTCAGATAAACACCCGAAAGCTCTAGGGCAACTCGCGAAAGACTGCTGGCCGGAGATTTGGGCGGCTGTAGGACCACAGCTTGAAGGTGTCATCAAAGAGGGTAAGACCGTCTGGGCTGAGAATCGGATGTTCGCGATCTACCGCGACGGCAGGTTGGAAGAAACCTATTGGGATTACACCTACAGCCCCGCCCTCGATGGAGAGGGCGAGATCCGCGGCATCCTCGCAGTCCTGACTGAGACCACGGCGAGGTTTAAAGCTGACCGCGAACGTGAAGCAGCTGAGCAGTCCTTGCGTGCAAGTGAGGAAGAGTTTCAGCTGGGCATGGAATCCGCTTCAATGGGGATGTGGCACTACGATCCCAGGACGGATGTAGTTGTTGCAGACGAGCGGATGCACAGGATCTTCGGCTCCCCCGATCTCAGTGGAGTCGTGGATTACTGGCTTGATCTCTTGCATCCCGAAGACAGAGAGATGGTGGCAACGCATTTTGCGGGAGCGCTCGCAGGCAAGCACGTCTACGATCTCGAGTACCGCATCCTGCGCAGGGGCGAAGTGCGATGGGTGCGTTCGAAAGGTAGAGTCATCGGACCAGAAGGCCGCCCGGAGCGCATGTTTGCGATCATGGAGGACATCACCGATCGCAAGCAGGCGGAAGCGGCTTTGCGCCAGAACGAGAAGCTGGCCGCCGTCGGAAGGTTGGCGGCTTCGATTGCGCACGAAATCAACAATCCGCTCGAAGCCGTTACGAATCTTCTCTACTTGATTCGTGGAAGCCACAATTTGGCAGAGGTCCGGGAACATGCCGACATTGCCGAGCGTGAGCTACGCCGTGTTGCGCTCATCACGAACCAGACTCTCCGCTTTCACCGGCAGTCGACGAATCCAAGCGAGGCCTTCTGCCACGACCTGATTGGTGACAGTCTCTCCATCTTTCAGGGTCGTCTCTTGAACAATCACATCACCGTGGAGAAGAAAAAGCGAGCAGAACACCCGGTGGACTGTCTGGCCAGTGAGATCCGTCAGGTGTTGAACAACTTGATCGGAAACGCCATCGACGCGATGCCCTTGGGCGGGCGTTTGTTGTTGCGCAGCCGGGAAGCGACAGACTTCCGAACCGGCCGAAGAGGACTCGTCATCACAGTCGCTGATACCGGCGCGGGGATGAACGCTGAAACGAAGTCGAAGCTCTTTGAAGCCTTTTATACAACAAAGGGGATCGGCGGCAGTGGTCTTGGTCTCTGGATAAGCAAGGACATCGTTGATCGCCACCGGGGAAGGCTGAGCTTCCGATCCCGCGACACAGGGGCGAAGCGGGGTACGGTGTTCACCCTTCTTCTACCTTTTGAAAGCTAGACGGGCGGTCAAAGCGTTCCTGGTTCGCCGCATCTGCTTACCGGTTACGACGGCGCATCGGTACCGGTAAACGCGGTTGTGGGAAGCAGAGCGCCAGTTCTATTGAACACGGGCGAGAATTCGCTGTACCTGGACCGCGCCCCATTGCCCGCCACGTGGCGCATCGATCTCTCGAGCATTCAGCTCCGCAGCGATCGCACGTAGCGTAGTAGTTCCCTGCCCTTGAATCTCCGCTATGACCGGCAGCACCTGAGCTCTTCCGTTCGCCGCCTGAGCGCTGAAGGTCCGTCGTGCAGCCGCGCCGATCTCCGCGAATCGCTCCGGGGACACACGCCGGCCACCCAGTACGGTCCCGCGTTCCTTTGCTGCCGCCAGCGCCGCCTTGGTCCGCTTACTGATGGCCTCAGCTTCCTGCTCCGCGACAGCAGCCAGGATGTGAACAACGAAACGGTTTGCGCTTGGCATGTCGACGGCCAGGAACTCCACACCTGATTCCATGAGCCCGGAGATGAAATGGACATTACGGGCAAGGCGGTCCAGCTTCGCGATGACCAACGTTGCTTTCTGCTGCCGGCATAGCCGAAGGGCCTCGGCGAGTGCAGGACGGTCGTTCCGCTTGCCGCTCTCGATCTCTACGATCTCGCGCAGGAGTGTCCAGTCGCCGCCATTGAGGTGTGCGGCCACGGCTGCGCGTTGCGCTTCGAGGCCCAATCCGCTTGCACCCTGCCGCGCCGTGGAGACGCGCAAATAGCTGACGAATCGACTTTTGGGCACTCGGGAGACCTCTTGTTACATCTTATCAACGTCCGTTGAAAGAATGTAACAAAGGCTTTTGACTAAAACAGAGCGGCCTGTCACTGGAGAACAGGTTCTGTACCTGAATCCCTTGTTTGTGCAGCATTCAACGCCCCAAGAATGGCACCTGTGACAACTGAACCAATTATCCCCACTGCCGTTAGGTTCGAGACCGTGTAGTCACCGAAAACGCCAATAAGAGAGACTGCTAAACACGTCAGCACTCCGGTCCACATCCGTCGATCAGTGGACCGAACTGTAGAAGCAATAAATCTCATACCGACCAGTGAGCTTGCCAAGCAGACGACGAACAGAACGAACACAGCCAGGTATTGCCGGTCGTGAACGACGAAAAGCCGTCGCCTACCTAGCCAGCCTTCCCCAACAATTACGACGACAAATAAAAGAAAGACTGTAATGCGGCCAGCCTTCTTACTAAGCGGTCTCCTCCAAAAGCCTTCCGGTTGATGGAGCATGCGTTCCTTTCCTCCGGGGTCGAGACAACACACCAACAACATACATGACGGCTTCACTTTGCCGAATGGCTAATTAAACACATCATGGCTACTGTGCGCATAATGTTTATCGTGTACATTAGGCGCATGGTGATTGCGGTCGTCGCGAAAAAGGGCGGGGTTGGGAAAAGTCTTATTTCCCTGCTCCTGTACCACTCGCTTAAACAGGCTGGACGTTCCGTCGAGCTACAGGATTGGGACGCCCAAGGTACTGCCACAAAGAGCCGTGACCTTACCGAGGCCGAACGCAAGGCCGAAACCTCTGCAGAGGTCGTGATTTATGACACGCCCCCAAACCTCAGCCATACGGCGACGGACGTAGCCATCCGATCTGCAGATCTCGTTCTAGTTATTGCGACACCATCCCCGGTAGACGTGTGGGAAGCCCAGGATGCGGCAAAACTCGCCCAGAAGACGGCACGGAAAAAAGCAAAGGTGCGTGTGGTGTTCAACAAGGTGCGCCGGAATACGCTTCTGGGGCGAGTCTTGGATGAGACTGCCAAGCAATTTTCAGTGCCTACGCTGCAAACCGTTCTGAGCAACCGCGAGTGCTATCAGCATTTCGCCTGGCAGGGTTGGAAAGCGCTGGATTCCACGGCGCGTGAAGAAGTTCTACAGATGACTATCGCAGTTTTAGGTGCAGCATAGGTATTGTGCGTATAGTACCTATACAGGTGAGTATGGCAGTTAAGCGCACAGACGATCTCTTGAAGGCTCTACAAGGCACACCCGTAGCTAAAACGTCGCCTGCTGCCCCCAAGCCAGAGCAGAGAGTCGCCGTCACCACAGGCCGAGGCAAGCCCATGAACCTCTACCTGCATCCCGAAGATACCCAGCGCATTCGTTCGCTGGCCGCGTACCTTACAGGGCAGGGTTTCCGGGTGAGCGATAGCCAGGTTGTGAAAGCTGCGCTCCGGGTGGCATCGGCTGACAGTTCACTCCTCTCTGCCTTTGAGCAGGCCGTTACCGCAGATCAGCGGTTCAAGCGCTCCAAGGACGCACGAGAGGACTAGCCATTGGCCAAGCGGACCAAAAACGCGGAGCTGCCTCTCTCTCCCGTAGCCAACCGGTTGCTGGAGGCCGCAGTTGATATCCAGCTAAGCCCCGACGCCACGGACAAGGCCTACATGGCCCGTCAGCTCGTGCAGTGCACCCTACCCCACAGCGACCCCGGCAATGAACCTCTCTGGACCCGCACAAACGGCAATCTAACGCTCTCCGTTCAGCCTCACATCGACCGCAAGACTAGGAAAGCGCTCTACCCATACGGCACCGTTCCCAGGCTTCTGCTCTTCTGGATTGTCACGGAAGCCACCCAGACCAAGAACCGCCGCCTACATTTGGGCCACAGCCTTTCAGGCTTCATGCGCGAACTGGGCCTCAACCCACACACAGGGGGAGGGAAGCGCAGCGATGCCGTCCGACTCCGGGAGCAAATGACCCGACTGCTAAGGGCGACCATCAGCTTTGAGCAGAGCTATGGGAACGGGATCAGCTGGCTCGACATGCAGATCGGCCCGGAGGCGGTGCTCTGGTGGGACCCGGAGAAAACCCTGCAAGATGACCTCTTCGAGAGCTGGGTTGAACTAGGGGAGAAGTTTTACCAAGCCGTAACCGCCGCACCCGTCCCTCTGGACATGCGGGCGCTGAAGGCACTCAAAAAGTCGCCACTCGCTTTGGACCTCTACAGCTGGCTCGCCTATAAAACGTGGAACGCCGCCCGGAAGCGAACGCCTCAAACTGTGAGCTGGGACGGACTTCACGCTCAAATGGGAGCCGACTACACCGAACTTCGGGACTTCAAAAAGAAGGTCCGGGCGCTGCTGCCAAAGATCGAGCAGGTCTACCCACAGATGAAGGTGACCGATAGCAAAGACGGGCTTGTCATCTCACCAGCGCCCGGAGCGATCACCGACCGGGTACGGTGAAACGGTCCCGCTTTCTCAAAACTCTCCACAGGGACACAGGAATTTGGGCATTTTTCCACGGTGAAACGGTCCCGCTTAAATCCCGCCATTTTGAGTTTTCCACGGTGAAACGGTCCCGGAAACACGGTGAAACGGTCCCGGAATTTGCCCACTATAAGGAAGCCTGTAGTTCCCTGTAGTTCTTTTATGTCCTGTAGTCGGGGAAGCCGGCGATGTTGAAAAAAGGAATAAAGAAGAATCTCCATTTCGCGTATATACAATAGCTATATGGACGTGTTCTCGACGCTCGATGGGCAGGTCTTTGTCTGGAACAGTGACAAAGCGTCCACAAACGTCCAGGAGCACGGCGTGCGCTTCGAGCAGGCCCGTGAGGCCTTTCTGGACCCGCTGGCCCGCTATGAGGACGCTAGCCCTGCAGAAGAGGCCCGGCATGCCTGTATCGGTCTCACCACCGACTACCGCCTGCTGTACGTCGTCCATGTGATCCGAGAAGGCGATGTGCTCCGCCTTATCTCCGCCAGACTGGCGGAGACGGCGGAAAGGAGACGCTATGAAGATGAGTGAACGCATCCAGCGCAACATGCAGACCGATAAGCCCATGACCCTGATCTCGCTCCGGCTCCCCGAGCACATCATTGACGATCTCAAGGAGGTCGCCCCGTCGCTTGGCTTCGGGGGCTATCAAGCCCTCATCCGGGCCTACATCTCCAATGGGTTGCGGGTTCACCTAGCCGAAAGAGAAGCGCAGCGGGCCAAAGACAGCACCGTCGAGGAGTTCAGCCGCAGGCTCATGGCCCATGGCGTGCCCGAGCAGGCCATCCAGGAAGCCGCGGCTGAAATGCGTGCCGAGGGATAAGGGGTTTCCATGCCCTTCGATCCGACGACATTTGAGGCCGAGCTCGCGCTCAAGATCATCCCCACGGAACGGCTGCCCTCAGTCGCCCAGGATGCCCTGGAAGCCGGCTTCGAGGGACCTCACGTTCTCCGCATGGCAATTCTTGAACCAATTGCTGGTTGGGTCGTAGACCAAGCGTTGCCACCCATGATGGAGGAGCTTGGTCTTCGTTCCATAGCTCCGGAAGAGGCGGCCTTACGTCTTGCCCGCAAACGTGCCCAGCGCATCTTGGAGACGGGCGAAGATCCCTTGCCGTCCGTGCCGTACTTTAACCGGTTGATGGAAGAGTCTGGCTACATCGAGGAACTGCTGGAGCTGGGCTACTTCGATGACGATGACATCTTCTATTCCGACGACCCTGAAGAGAAGCAAACCCGCGCCCGAGAAGCCTTGGAAGAGCTGCTTTCCCCGGAGCTGCGCCAGAAGAGGGTCGCCGAGAGAAAGGCTGCATGGGAGCAGCAACAGGCAAGGGTCAAAAGTGAGTGGCCTTACGTACTCAATTCTCCTAGCGGACGCGCTCTGCTGAAAGAGCGGTACGTCGAAAAGATCACCTACATGCGCCCGTTCTTGTGGATAGAGATAGTGGTGTGGATCTTTGCCGGCTGGTCATACAGCTCCTGGCGCACAACGGTTGTCGGGTTCATCGTGAGCATGTTGTTCATATTCACGTTCCCTGTACTGGGTGAGTACCTGCGAATGAGGCGAGAGCGTCGTGACACTCTCCTCCGCCGGGGTGTTCCAGACGAACTGATTTGATATTGGCTTCGTCGCCGGAGCTGTGCGGAAAGTGGGCGGCGCGGAGCGGCGTCCAAGGCGGCAACAGGTCGCCGTCTTTTCCATGGCTCAGTACGTCTTAGGTTCCTGCGATCTCTAGGAACTTCTCTATTAGAGGTTGCAACTTGCTTGGGTCTCCAAACCCGCAAAATGTCTTCTCTTCAGTCCAGTAAGACAGCCAGTCTTGTTCGGAGTGCTCTACAGTCACGCGCTCAAAATCAAGTGCCTCCAAAGAAGTTCCTGCTAGGTCTACTCTTATCGACCAACCGGGATTGTCCAAGGTAGAAATCTTCACACCCGAACCATGTTCCCAGTTGCCATCACATTGAGCGCTATACCAGTCCTGGAGCTTACGAAGAGTTCCCATGCGTGTCTTCAGTCCTGTTCCTGATCGCTACTCGGCTTCTTCACTACTAGCGAGAGCCCGTAGAGAGCATTCTTGAGCCGCTCCGGTGAGTCTGCATAGAACTCTTCGAGCAGCCCTTTGAACTTGGCAGCCGAGGCTTCCGAAATCTGACATTGATGAATCATGGCCACACCGACGAGAATCTTGGCGTGGTTGTCACGGCGCTTCTGTTCGCGGATGTCGAGTGCCCGCAAACGGCGCTCGGAGGTCTTGAGTGCAATGATCCTGGCTGCGGTAGCCTTGCGAATAGCGGCGACCTCAGCGGCGGCGGCATCGCGGATGGCTTTCTTCTGAGCCTCTAGCTCTTGGATACTCTTCGGGTTGGCCTTGGGCATGGCCTTCAGCATACAATCAAAATCTCAGGCAGCGTAAACGGCGAAAACAGTTAATGCACGATACCTCATTTGCTACGCAAATGAATCGCTAAAAGCAAAAGCGTAAACAACCG
>CAXTZL010000147.1:0-7808 GCA_964248555.1 uncultured Bryocella sp. | reverse complement strand
CAAGCCTTTCCCGCTGCAGATCCCAGGCGGGTTCGCGCGCCGCTCTGCGCAGCTTCTCTCCCAACGTCCGAAGCTCGGCAACCGGGCTTGAAAGCAGACGCGATACCTGCGTCTCCAGGGTGCGCGCGTTCACAATCTGACCAAGGGAGGTGTTGGTCGCAAGTGGCAGAAGGTAGCGCGCCACGTCGAAAGCACGTGCCCGTAGCGTGCGATCATAAGCCTCTTGCTTCATCTCCGGAGGCCGCTGCGTCTTGCTCCGGAGGGCCTCGGTCATCTGCTCGCTGAGCTGCTCATAGGCCTGGAACAGCGCCGCCGCGGAGGCTTCAAAGTCTGCCCGGAGCGCAGCCGGCAGCGCGGGCGTGTACCATCCGGAACGCTTGAAGTTCTGGTAGCGTGTGGAGCGCTCCTGGCCGTCCCAGCGAGTCTCATCCACCAGTGCAATGGCCGCTAGCAGGCTAAGGCGTTCAATCGCGATTGGCACATGTGCCAGGTCCGCGATGGAACGATGTCCGTACTGAAAATAAAACGTGTTCAGAAACTGTTCAGCGCGCTGTGTGCTGATTTCAGCCAGCGACTCCCGCAACGTTAGCGAGGAACGCGAATACTTCGCCATGGCATAGGCCAGCACCTCCGGCTCGGCCCCATGAATGGCGTAGACTTCGGTCTCCTGTGGGGCGGATGCCTCCACAGGGGAGGTGCCAGAGGGCGCAGAAGGCACGATGCTTTCCGCTTCCTGGGAATCGGCGTACGGGGCTGAAGTGCGCGAGTGCATAAGTCTTTGAGTATATCGGGACCCAACGGTCCAACAGGAATCCCGTTCAGGTGCAGGGTGCAAAGGACGGATCCTATACTGTCTCCTGTTGCGTAAGTCCTGTGTCGGCGATATCTGAGCAGACTGCGGCTCACGCGGTAAAGGAGTTCAAAGCATGGTGGCACATCCAGAACGACGTCTCGCCCTGGTTACCGGCGCATCGCAGGGAATCGGACGGGCCATTGCGCTCGCACTGGCCGGGGCCGGGTATCAAGTGGCACTGGCCGCTCGCAACGAAGAGAAGCTCGCCCAGGTCAAAGCGGAAATCGAGGCTGCCGGCGGCATTGCGGAAAGTTTTGCCATGGACCTGGCAAACGAGACCTCGATCCGCACCGGAGCCAAAGCCGTACTGGAGCGGTTCGGCACAGTCCACGTGCTGGTCAACAATGCCGGGATCACCCGGGATGGGCTTGCCCTCCGGATGAAGGCAGCGGACTTCGAGGAGGTCCTGCGATCCAACCTTACAGGCAGTTTTCTGCTCACCCAGGCGCTGCTTTCGCCCATGATGAAGGCGCGCTGGGGACGGATTGTGAATATCACCTCTGTCGTGGGGGAGACAGGGGCGGCCGGTCAGGCAAACTATGCCGCCTCCAAAGCCGGAATGATCGGTCTCACAAAAGCTCTGGCCCGGGAGTTCGCCTCCCGCGGGATTACAGTGAACGCCGTGGCGCCGGGTTTCATCCAAACGGCCATGACAGATGCGCTCACGGACGCACAAAGAACCTCCATCCTCGGACAAATTCCTCTCTCGCGTTACGGAACGGTCGAGGACGTTGCAGCCGCGGTGTGCTTTCTCAGCTCCGATGCGGCCGGATACATCACTGGCCACACCCTGGATGTGAACGGTGGCATGTACATGGGCTGATTCTTCCCACTTCGGGAACTTCTTCGGCTTTTGACCGGTTTTCATAAGGCAGGGTCCGTAGTACCTCCGGTACTGTCTTGTATACGAATCTTGGCTGGTACAAAGATTCACAGAGCTCTGCAACTTGAGGCTTGCAGCGGACGGGGCAGGGTCGTTACTCTCCGGTCAATGGCAAACATGCATGCAGCTCTGCCGCTTCCTCCGACCGCCCCACCGCCGTCGGCGCCGATCGCCATCGGCGTGACCATTCGCGAGTTCCGCCTTCAGCGCGGTATGTCGCAGGGCGATATCGAAAAGCGCACAGGCCTGTTGCGGTGCTACCTCTCACGGGTCGAGAATGGCCACACAATCCCGTCGCTCGAGACGCTTCAGAAAATTGCGGTTGCGCTGAACCTGCCGCTAAGTCAGTTCTTTGCGGAGGAGCAGGTTCGTGAGATGGCGAGCACCAGCCTGAACGAAACAGAGATCCATTTCCTCACGGAAATTCAGCGCTACTCGGCGAACCTCGGCGAAACGGACCGGCGCTTGCTCCTCGCGATGGTTCGCAAGTTTGCGGCAACGGCCTCCCCCGCCGACTGACGGTTTCGGCCGACCGTGCAATACTTCCGAATCTAACCCGGTTGAAGCACCGGGATCCTAGCGGAACATGGCCGCCCGCGTAAGAGCAGCTACAAAATAGCACAACAAGCACAGAACCAATGCGCCCATCGTGAATACCAGGAGCTGGCGCGTCCGGTAACTCGAGCGTCCCGAGGTCATGCGCGGAAACAGGGGTAAACCCAGAGCGAGGCCGCTCAGAAAACCTCCGACATGGGCGCTATTGTCGACTCGCGCCAGGGTATTAGGGCCGAGGTGTAGCCAGCGCAGGTGCTGGGGTAAGAGTGCCGGCAGAAATCCGGGAGCCATCCCGAGGACCAGGTTGGCCGCAGCGAAGAAAATTACCTGCCGCCGCAGACCGCGGAGTTCGGCCCAGGGTAATGCCAGCCTTCGATTGGAAAGTAGTACGATCAGTATGCCGGCCAGTCCAAAGACGGCGCCGGAAGCTCCCGCGGTGATGCTCCACTCCCCACTCAAAACACTAAAGGCGAGCGACTGGAGCATGCCTGCCACACCCGTCAGGCAGTAGACCGCGACCAGCCCTGGCCGTCCCAGCAGCGGCTCCCCAAAGAGACCTAGATTCCAAAGGCACCACATATTCAGCAGCAAATGCAACGGGGTAACGTGTACGAAATTAGCCGTGAGCAGGCGCCACCATTGCCCGTGCGCCAGGATGAGATCGGGAGCGCTGCTGCCAAACAGCAGAAGGGTGCGGGCGCTGTAGGAGGCCGTGAAAATGGCGCCATACGCATGCGCACGCAGCAGGGGAGCAACCGGCCCAACCGCCGACATGGCCGCGAACACCGCGACATTCACTCCGATGAGGGCGTAAGTCGCCGGGTAAGCCAGCAGAGATCCGGGTGTTTCCCGCCGTCTCAGCTCCGCTACCGGGCTCGTCCCGGCGGGAACGGTCTCCAGCAGCGCGGAACTGCTGCCGTTGGAGGTGTCGGCCAGTTCCGTGGCGGTGGCGGGTTCAAGCGAAATCACGGCGAACTCCATCCTCAAAACATGCGGTTTAGAGAGGGCATCGCAGCACGAATCCAGTAAACCCTGCCGGATATGCCAACCCAAGGACATCGCAGGACTAACCGGGCAAGCACCGAACGCCTTGCTGCGATGCTATCGCAGGTTTCTGGTTGGTCCTATTCCCCAAACCGGTGCCGTCTACATAGGATGCAGCCCCGCTATCTGTCAGAGGCTACAGGCAGATCGGTTCGAGCGGTTCATTCTGGCCCGCAAGCACGATGCGGTTCCCCAGCAACGAGAGACGGTCGCCAATGGCCTGTTGGGCCGCAAAGCGAGCGAGATCCGGCAAATTATTCTGCTCGGAAAGGTGACCAAGCACAATGGTATGCGCCCCACCGTCGTAGTCGCGGGTCAGAAACTCCGCTGCTGCCTTGTTCGACAGATGTCCCACGCGGGAGAGAACCCTTTGTTTGAGTGACCACGGGTAGGGACCGTCGCGCAGCATCTCCAGATCGTGATTCGCCTCTAGAAAAAGGACGTCGACCTCGCGCAGCGCATTTTTCACGTTAGGCGGCATGTAGCCTAGATCGGTCGCCACGGCTATGCGTAGGCTTTCTGAACGGGCGTGGAAGACAAAACCGCACGGATCGGCCGCATCGTGAGGAATGGTAAACGGACTGACTTCGATTTCTCCGATGGGGAAGCGCTTACCGGCCTCAAAGTACTCCACGGCCGGAAGGAACGCCGGATTCAGCCGGGTAGCGGGCCGGCTCTCTTCCCGCTCGTCCGCGCCGACCTCTTCGGCCTCCGCCGAGATGACGAGGGGCTCATGGAGAGCCCGGGCCTCAAGTGTCATAGGCGCTTCAGACGCTAATACGTGCGCCGGCAGAAGGTCCGCTCTTTGGGCTGTCGTTACGCCGTGGCGGGCTGCCTGTTCCGCGCGCAGCTTTCCCAGCCACTGCGCATAGGTCATGCGCTTGCGAGGGGTCATCATACGCGTCCAGGCGCGATGGGTAGCCTCCGTAAAAAAAACCGGAATTCCCAGCCGCCGTGCCAGCACACTCAGGCCTGCTACGTGATCCAGATGCTCGTGTGTCACCAGAATGGCCGTCAGCTGCTCTGGGGACTCTCCGCATGCCGCCATGCGCCGCAGAAGTTCGCGACAGGAAAGCCCGGCGTCTACCAGCAGGCTCGTCCGCGCGGTGGAAATCACCGTGGCGTTGCCCTTCGATCCCGACGCCAGCACCGTCATCCTCACACATCGAGCATACGCCCAAATACTGAAGAAACCCAGACGAAACCCGCACTGCAACGTGATGAGACGAAGTCGCGGCGGTCGTCTGTTCTACGGAGTGGAGGGATGCAATGGAGCCAGAAAGTTCACCACCGAACGCATGATGACCTCATTGCGTTGATTAAAGACCGTGGTTCGCGACTGCACCACGCCAAATAGAGGCCTCGACTGGGACGGCCGCACTGAGAGGATCTCGGCCTCGGTGCGCAACGCGTCACCAGGACGCACGGGTTGCGTCCAGCGCATCTCTTCCACACCCGCGCCGATGATGCCGCCGGCGATATGGAGCGACTCGACACGGAGGCGCATGACGATTGCGGCCGTCAGCCAGCCCGAGGCGGCCAGACCTTTGAAAAAAGAGCTTTCCCCCGCGGCCTCGTCCAGATGAAAGGGTTGCGGGTCGTAGCGCTCGGCAAATTCTTTGATCTCTTCAGCCGTCACCCGATAGCTTCGTTCAGAATTAAATCGCATCCCGGGGTGCAAGTCCTCAAAGTAGAGCTCAGTCGGCACGCTTCTTCTCCTCCGGAGGGTCGTCGCTCGTGGATGAGGACGTCACCCGAGTGTACCCGCAAGCCGACCCTCCCGTGCAGGAGGCGCTTGCTGGCAGGTATTCTTGCTCCCATGAGAGTTCTTCGTCTCCTGCGCGTTTTGGGCTGTTTGGGAGCGTTTGCGTGTCCGTCATCGTGGGCTCAAACCAGCCGTGCTTCGATGTCCGCTCCTCATAAAGCCGCACAACCCTCCACCTCGCTTGTGGTCCGTGGGGGGCAGCACCTGGTCACCTTATCGGTCTCCGACTTGGCCGCTCTGCCGCAAACCAGTGTCACCGTTTCCAATGCACACACAAAGCAGGAGGAAACCTACAGCGGTCCGCGGGTCGCAGCAGTGCTGGCCAAGGCAGGTATTGTGCTCGGTCCGGCGACGACGCACGATATTCTGCACTCCTACGTGGTCGCGAAGGGAACCGACGGCTATTTCGTCGTGTTTTCCGGGGCCGAACTGCAAGACACGTTGCACAAAGGGCAATTCATCGTGGCTCTCACCTTGGCTGGTCAGCCGCTTGTGGGAAGCGGTGCCTTCCAACTGGTCGACTCGCTCGATCTGAAACCCGCCCGTTGGGTAAGAAATCTGGATCAGCTGGCCGTCATTCCGGTTACGCTGTCACCCTCCCCATCACAATGAGAATGGCTAAAATACAGAAAGGGGACTGCCCGGCGGCCCTCCGCTTTGGGACCAGCCGCGCGAGGGGTATCCCACTTTCGATGTAGGGGTGTACCACCCTTCCACATCCCCTCCCATGTTCGTATGATGTTCATGCGTAACGTTACTAAACAAATTCCCGATGAGGAATGGCGCACGAATGCTGCAGTCCTCCTGAACTTCTGCCAGTCTGTCGTGCGTCCCGAATGCGATCAATTGAAAGCGGCCATGGCCGAGTATGCCGCGAGCCTGCAACGCCTCCCGGAGCGCAAAGCCGCCTAGTCTGGCTACGGCACTCCGCAGTGAAGGGGCGGCGCTCCCGGTAAGAACGCCTCCCCTGATCCTGAACAAATCATTCCCTCATTTTGCTCCCCTGCGACCTGGCGCTCGATCCCAAAAATTCACGTCTTTACGGCTCTTTTCGGGGGAGTTTGCGATCTTCCAAGCTGACCATGTATGTCCTTGGCATGAAGGCGCGGTTGCCCTTTTTTCATCGGCATGGCCGAGCGAGCGAGAGTCCAGCGCAATCCTACACGGGCAAACCCGTCGGCAGGGCCTTGGCATGCGCAGCGGCCCACATAGCCGCCATGGCGCTGCCGTTCTGCAGTACTCTCACGAGCGGCCTACCCTTGGCATGAGCGGCTTACGCTGGTGCCGAGAACTTCCAGCAGGTCTTCCTGCGCCTTGGGCAGGTCAATCGAGGTCTGTCGGCTCGGACAAAGCGGTTCAGCTCGATCGGCACCTCTTCACCTTTCAGGAAAGGGTGACAATCCCACAAAAGCAACGGTGACATCGGCCGCGTTTGCTGCGTCGACAGCTTGCCTTGCAAGGCTTGGGCCGGGGTCCTTTCATTGTGTTCGCGGCGCTGCCGGTGCTGTGCATCCTGAAGTGCACGGGACCATCCAAAACCCTGCTCTGCGGTGTACCGTCCGCGCTTGAGGTCAGGAGCTTGTAATCCAGGAAAGCTGAAGTATTTCAGCGTTCGACAGGCATCGCAGTTGTTCAAGCGCAGGCCAGAAGGTCCTCTCCGGCCGGAGGAACCAATTCGTCTTGAAGGCAGAGCGGTAGCGCAAGCCCGGAAGTAATCTTGTTTCCGCTGCAAGGTGAGCGGGAATGTTCTATACCCGTTGTGGTGTGAGCGCATCCTTGGCCCGGCGACTTGCGGTAAGCGGAGTGGAATAAGCAGCGAGTCCGTCCCTGACCTGGGCAGCCGTGGCAACCAGCGCGATCCAGAGCAGATCCGCACCGAGTAGATGCAGCACCTGCAGGGAAATCGGTGCCAACGTGAGCACATCCGCAACACCGAGAATGATCTGTGCGGCGATGAGTCCGAGCAGAAGAAATTTACGGCTGCGTCGCAAGCTGAGAGCCAGAGCTATCACGGCGATCACTGCCCCAAGCGACGATGCCGGGTGGATCCAACGCATGCGGACTAACAAGGGAGAGCTGGAAGAAAGATCAGCCCAAAGTGCCGCTTTAAGACTGGTCGAGGGAAACAGGGTATCCGCAAGTGCTGCCACGGAGCCGGTCGCCCCTGTCAACACAGTGAAGCCAAGTGCAAACCACGCCGTCAGGCGGATCGAAGGCCCTGCATACTCAATAACAGCGCTTCTCGGACGCTGCCACCACCAGGCAAGGGTTAAAGCCCCGACCAGAAGAAGCGTATTCGTAAAGTGGATGCTTTGTACCAGGACACGAGCATTAGACGTGTTGTGCTCCACGTAGCCCCCAAGCACAAGCAACGCACCCAGGAGTGCTTCGGTAAAGAGTAGAACCAGGGACCAGGTCGCCGCTTTGCGTGCGCGGTGGCCTTTAGGGTGAGCGAAAAAGGTCCATCCAAACAGGACTAGAACAAGTCCCGTGCACACCGCCGTGATGGAGCGATGGGCGAACTCAATCATCGTTGCTACCCGGGGATGATGAGGAATGAATTCCCCATTGCACAGCGGCCAGTGCTTGCCGCAACCTGCACCCGAACCCGTTGCGCGCACCACTGCACCTTCAAGAATGACCAGCAACATCCAGGAAAGTGCGACCGCGGCAAAGCCGGAAATCCCACGTCCGCTGCGCAGATAGGC
>CAXTZL010000146.1:3379-7846 GCA_964248555.1 uncultured Bryocella sp. | reverse complement strand
AAACAGCCCAGCAAAGAACCTAGCCAGGTACAAAGTTCCTAACAGCCTCTAAACAGAAGAGCTCACTCCGGCATTCCTCGGCTCTGCGAAACTGGAAAGGTGTCGCCACCCTCTTTCCATGAGCCCGCCCCTCTCGACGTCATCATCCTGGGCGCCGGCGCCGCAGGCCTGTTCTGCGCGTTCGAGGCCGGCAAACATGGCAGACGCGTCCTCCTGCTCGATCACGGCGATCGCCCCGGCCGCAAAATTCTCATCTCCGGCGGGGGCCGCTGCAACTTCACCAACACCGGCACCCGCGCCGAAAACTTCCTCAGCGAAAACCCGTATTTCGCCCGCTCCGCCCTCGCGCGCTTTACACCCGCCGACATGGTCGCGCTCGTCGAGAAACACGGGGTCCGCTACCACGAAAAGACCCTCGGCCAGCTCTTCTGCGACGACTCCGCCCATCGCATCCTCGCCTTGCTGGAACGCGAATGTGCGGAAGCCAAAGTGGACATTCGCTGCGGCGTTCAGGTATCCGAGGTCCGCTCCCTGACCACCGGCACACAGCCCGGAATCCCCCCCGGGACAGGCAAAACACCCCGCTTCGAGCTCAAAACCACCCTCGGCGCGCTCACCTGCGGCTCCCTGGTCGTCGCCACGGGCGGACTTTCCATCCCCAAAATGGGCGCCACCGCCTTCGGCTATGACCTCGCCCGGCAGTTCGGCCATCGGATCGTCGAACCCCGGCCCGGATTGGTGCCATTTACCCTCGCACCGGCCGACCTCGCCGACTGGAGCGACCTCGCCGGCGTCTCCCTCGAGGCAGTCGCACAGGCGACTCCAGCCCCCAGCCCCGCCCGCCTGCCAACTCTACGCCCCGGCACGAAAGCAGCCGGCAAAAGACCAGCCGGCACACGCTCTCGCGCCACGCCACCCACTGCCTTCCGCGAAAAGCTGCTGATCACCCATCGCGGCCTCAGCGGTCCGGCCGTGCTCCAGGTCTCTTCCTACTGGCAGCCCGGCACACACGTTTCTTTTGACCTCGCTCCAGGCCGAACCCTGCTTGCAGGCCTCAAATCCCGCAGCGACGGCCGCGATCGCGCTTCGCTGCTCAAGGCTCTCGCCGGCACACTCCCCTCCCGCCTCGCCGAGCGCTGGGTAGACCTACACCTCCGCGAAGGAGCCGACTGGAGCAACACAGGCCTCGACCGCGCCGAAGCCGCCCTGCACCAATGGAACCTAATACCCGCCGGAACCGAAGGCTACGCCAAGGCCGAAGTCACCGCCGGCGGTGTGGACACAGCGGAACTCGACGCCCGCAACCTCGAAAGCCGCCGCACCCCCGGGCTGCACTTCATCGGCGAGGTCATCGACGTCACCGGCTGGCTCGGCGGCTACAACTTCCAGTGGGCCTGGGCTAGCGCCGCCGCTTGCGGCCGCAGCCTGTCGGGTGAAAACTCTCCGCGGTAGGTCACTGGACTTTGTAAGGCCGTCATCCTGAACGCAGTGAAGGATCTCTGTCTTCTGCCGACAGCAGAACCACACCTCAAGGTAAGGGCCGAACAAGGTAAGGGCCGAACTCCGTCATCTCAAGGGAGCAGCAAGCTCCGTTTTTTGAACCGGAGCGCGGAGCGATACCGATACGCGACACCGATACTCTGAGCACGCCCTCGAACCTTTGCTGATCCCTCTAGGAAGCACCCATCAGGACGGTGCTCGCGACGCGTCCACCACGGCCTCATACTCGCCCAGGCGCGATCAAAAAATCGCGGGCTGAACGGCACATCTGCAGCCGCCATGTCCGCTCTTCTACTGCACCGTCAGATTCATCCCCACCGAGTGGGTCACCCCCGCCGTGGCTCCCGTCACCGTCAGGTTGTAGCTTCCAGAGGGCGTCGGCGTTGCCAAAGCAGTGGCTCCCCCACCGCCGGCCTCCAGCGGAATGGCTCGACCCGCACCGCATCCGTTCAGGCTTGTGAATGCCACCCCCAGAATCGCCAACAGACCCAGCGTGGTGAAAACCCTGCACCGCGCAGACAGCTTACGACCCTCGCGCCGGCGCCGAACCCCAAACCAGCCTATTGACACCATCGCCAGTACGGCTCCGCCTCCGCCTACGCCGCGATCGTCACCGCCACCAACGCCTCCAGCGCCACCCGGCAGGCGCCAGGGACGCGCCTCCGCCGTCGCCATGCCCGTTTGCACCACCACGGAAACCTGCACACTGCCGCCTAGCGAAGGCGTCCCCGGGCTCACCGTACATACGCTGTGCGCCGGCGCTCCCGCACAACTCAGCGCCACATTCCCACTTAAACCGCTCACCGAGCTCAGCAGCAGCGGAAAGGTTGCCGAACTTCCACTGCTCACCGTGGCCGTGGTGGCCCCATTCGGGATCAGCGTAAAGTCCACCCCCGTACCGCTCAGACTCACGCTTTGGGAGCCCTTGGCGGCATTGTCGCTCAACGTCAAAACTCCGCTGCGCTCACCGGCGGCCGACGGCGCGAAAAAGAGCACAAAATCACAGGTTTCACCAACCGCCAGCGTAGCCCCGCAGGTACTCGAAGCCACCGCAAAATCGCCCGTAAGTGCCGTCGATGCAATCGTCAGCGGCAAACCTCCGTTGTTGGTCAGCGCCACCGTCTGCGTCGGCGAGTTCAGCCCCACACCCCATGACCCGAAGCTGATGTTCGCGGGGGTTAACGACACCCCGGGCGGAGCCACACCCGTTCCACGCAGCGGCACAGTCTGCAAGCGGACCTGATCGGTCACACTCAACACACCCGTGCGTGTTCCCGTCGCCGTCGGCACAAACGTCACGCTGATCGCGCACGTACTGTGCGCCGCCAGAGAACTCCCGCATCCATTCGTAGCCGCAAAGTCCCCGCTCGTGATCGAGGCCGCCACCAGCAGAAGAGGCACATCGCCCGCGTTCGTCAGCGTCACCTGCTGCGCCCCACTGGTGGTACCAATCTGCTGCGTGCCAAAGATCAGCGAAGCCGGATTCAACGTGTCTGTCGCGGACCCCATTCGCCGTTGGCGTGAACGAAATCACCACCGAGCACCCGGTCTGCGACGCCAGAGTCGCACCGCACGTGCTTTGCTTGATCGCAAAATCACCCGTAATGGTCGGCGTCTGCAGCGTCGCCGGGTTTCCACCCGTATTCGAAATCGTGACGATCTGGGTGGCAGCCGTCGCGTTCACCACTGTGCTAGGAAATGTAAGAAACACGGGCGTAAGCACCACGGCAGCCGGTGCAGTAGCCGTTCCGCTCAAGGCTACGGTCACCTGCCCTCCGGCAATGTTGGCGTAGGCCGTCAGCAGGCCTGTCCGCTCACCCGTCGCCGTCGGTGCAAAGCTCACCTGCACCGTGCAACTCGCGCCCACTGCCAGTGTTTGTCCGCTGCACGTGTCCGTTTCGACAAAATCTCCCGTCATTACGATCGAGGAAACGGTCACCGGCGAGTTCCCCGTGCTGGTCAGGGTCATCGTCTGCGCCGCGCTCTGCGTTCCCTGTTGCTGCGACGCGAACACCAAACTCGCAATGCTCGCGCGCAGCCCCGGCGTCTGCGTCGAAACCGCGCTTAACAGCGGCGTCTGCCAGATTCCCCGTCCATACGTGGAAGCCCGCAGCATCCCCAGACGCCCATCCCCTGTTGCCAGCGCCGCGGCCGCCTGCAGCTGCGTTACCGGCGCATTCGGCAGGCCCGTTCCGAGCGGACTCCAGCAGTTCGCCGTCGCACACGTGCTGATGGCCTGGGTCACATAAACCCCCACATCCAGCGCCACATACACGGTGTTCGCATCATTCGGATCCACGACCAGGCTGTTCGCCGGAGCATTCGGCAGGTTCGCGGTCACATCCGTCCAGTGCGCGCCGAAATCGCTTGACCGGTACACATGCGGCGAATCCACGCCACCCCCACCAAATCCCATGACCGTGACATAAACCGTGGCACCCGCGGCATCATGGGCATCCGCCACAACAGACGACACATCGGCACCCGTCGCATTGAACCCCGCACTCCCGTTCACCACCGCTCCATAGGCCGTGTCGGTCCAGGCAGTCTTCGCATTCGCCGTATTAGCCGACTTCGTCACAAAGACGTGCCCGCCCAGCGAGCCTCCCCCATCCACGCTCCCCGCCATTCCCGCATAGAGCACCTGCGAGCCAGACTGCGCCGCACTTGCCGCAGCGATGACCGGTCCTCCCGCGCCAACAGCCCGGATCAACGCGCTGGTCAGGCTACAGGGCACCGCACTTCCATCCATCGCGCGGCTCAGGGCATTGGCCGCGCTCCACCCCGTGCCCGACTGCGCCGGTCCGCGCCAGACCCGGCACGTCCCCACCAGCAAATTCGTCGAGTTCTGCGGGTCCAAGAGCGTCGGCGCATCCAGCAACGCCGCATCCTCGGACACCTGCGGCTCACCCACGGTCACCGGCGGCAAAAAGTCCCCCACGCCGCAGGACACACCCGCCGCACAAA
>CAXTZL010000146.1:0-3279 GCA_964248555.1 uncultured Bryocella sp. | reverse complement strand
ACGGTCACCGGCGGCAAAAAGTCCCCCACGCCGCAGGACACACCCGCCGCACAAAGCTTCAGGTTCACCCCCGCGCCCACCGCCAGGTACCAGTTCGACGAGTTCGCCTGGTCCAGCTGTGGATATCCGCCCTCACCCTCCGAAAACTGCGGCCACGCCGTCGCAGTCGAGGCCACGACCGTCGTCGTCGCTGCAGACCCACTCGCCCCCAGACCCGCCAGCAGCGTGCCCGGCAACTGCGGATCCTCCGCAAATCCCACAACCTCCGCCAGTGAACCGCCCTTTGCGATAGCTCCATTCAGATTGTCGAAGTGACTCGCATCCGTCGTTGCACAGGCCGCACCCGTCTCCGCGACACCGTCGGTCGAGCGCCAAAGCCCCCCATCGTTGCCGAGGAACAACAACGGTTGCCCGCTCGCCTGCGCCACCGCCGCCAGCGCGTGCTGCGCTGGAGCCACACCCGCCGGCGCATTGCACGCATTGCCCGCGTTGGTGGTGTTCCGGAGCGAGCAGGCACTCGAACTCGCGGCCAGGGCACAGCGATACAGGTCCACTGTTCCCGCATAGAGCACCGTTCCACCGCTCGGCCCCGGCGCGGCCGCCAGCGCCAAATCATAGCTCCCTTGCACAATCGCGGTAGAACCGCCTTTTACGCCCTGCCCAACTTCCATCGCTCCAGCGTCCACACGACTGCCAAAAGCCGGGCTCGCCGCCGCACAACTTCCGTTATTGCCAGCATTGCAAAGGTCTTGCCAAAGCCCCTGATCCTTACCGTTGGCATCGATTGTCAACGCATACAGATCGCCCGTGAGCGGCTGCACAGCCAGTGCCCCACGAAAAATCGGACAGTTCGCGCTCCCCGTGCCGTTTACTCCCACTGGGCAGTTCGCCGTCGTCAGCCCCGCGCCCGGCTGGTTGGCCAGCCGCTTCCAGGTCTGTCCATCGGCCGAGCTGTAATAGCCATGCGCTCCGAGAGCCGCGAAAAACATCCCGCGCTGCGCATCCCAGACCACCGCGGTCGCCAGGTTCGCTGCCTGCGCGGCGCCCGCCGGCAGCGGGGTCTGTACCGTCTGGCTCCCGTCGTACACCGTGGCCATGTGCCAGGTCACACCCGCATCGCTCGAGTAATAAAGGCCCGGTATCGAAGCCGAACTCGTCGCCTCCACCACCGCACCCTCGGTCGAGATGGTCATCGCCGCCACGGCCAGGGTCGGCGTCGTGCTGCTCCAGGCCAGCCCCGCCGTCGCCAGCCCCGCGAACGAGTGGCTCCCGTTCGCCCCGTCCTTCGAGCCAATCACCAGCGTCCATGTCTGGCCGCCGTCGGCGGAACGCAACAGCCCCTCGCCGTAATACGAATCCGTCGCGTCGTTCGGATCCCCCGTGCCTGCCAGCACGATCCCGGTCACGCCGGGCTGCACGGCCACGGCCCCGATCGACAGCGAAGCCACGGTCGTCGCGCCTTCGTTGGCCGCAAAAACCGGCAACGTATCGGTCAACGGTGCAAAACTCACATTCCCAGCCGCACCCGCAGCGTTCGTGCTCTTCCAGACCCCTCCGCCGGTTGTGCCTAGGTACACCGTATTGCCTGTGCTGTCATTGGGATCAACAGCCACCGCCGTAATCCGTCCGCTGATCAGCCCATAGGCGATGGAATTCACCGCCATCGGCCCCAGCGGCTGCCAACTCGCTGTGAGATCAGCCGTCACACCGCTTACGACAGCGGCTCCGGTCGCCAGCACCTGACGCCTGATCGGAATCACCAATGCCGCGGCCCTTGCCTGCCGCGCTGCCAGGAGAACCGAAGCCGCCGGGACCGCCGCTGCGCCCGTGCCATTGTCTCCAACACCAGTAACCGCCCCACGCCCCGCCAAAAATTGCGCCGACCGGGCACGCGCAGCCGCTGCATTCCCAAGCGTTGGTGCCTGGGTCGGCTGGTCGCCGGCTGTGCTCTGGGCCGTAGCAAAGCTCCCCAAAGCGAGACCATGAAGCAGGATCCCGAGCAAAAAACACAGCCGGCAAATCCTCCCGGCTACGCCCGTGTGCGTAGTCCGTGACAATCGATCGAGCCGGCCGTGGCCGAAGCTTGCGAAGGAGCTCAGAGGCAAGCAGAATCCTGAAGTGGCTAAGAGGAATGGGTGAGGCCCACAATCGCAAAGCGGGCTAGGACGGACCGTGTCTCTATCCGGGCTTGCCATGCAGCTCACGCCAGATCGAAGACACCTTCATCCTAGAAATCCGCCCGCCGCCAGTCACTCCCCTCCCCGGGTCATCGCCTGCCCACCCGGGCCATTACCTTCGTGTCTTTCGCTTCGAGTCCTTCTAGCTGTGTCCCAGCACCGGATGCGCCTCATACGGCTCCTCCAGACGCTTGATCTCGTCCTCGCTCAGCTTCAGGTCCAACGCTCCCAGCGCCTCCTCTAATTGGTACATTTTGCTGGCTCCAATAATTGGCGAGCTCACCCCAGGCTTACCCATCACCCACGCCAAAGCAATCTGCGCCGGCTTCACGCCCCGCGCCTCGGCAATCTCTTTCACGCGGTCCACCACCGTCCAGTCTGTATCCCGGTAGTACATCGAATGCCCAAAATCATCGGTCCGCGCCCGTGTCGTCTCGCTCTTGCCATCCTCCCGCTTGCGCGTTCCCGTCAAAAACCCGCGCGCCAGCGGGCTCCATGGAATGCACCCCACACCCTGGTCAAGGCAAAGCGGAATCATCTCGCGCTCTTCCTCGCGATACACCAGGTTGTAGTGGTTCTGCATCGTCTCGAAACGAGACAGCCCATGGGTCTTTTGAAAATTCAGCATCTTCAAAAATTGCCAGCTATACATGCTGGAAGCCCCGAGATACAGCGCCTTGCCCGCCTTCACGACATCATGCAGTGCCTCGCAGGTCTCCTCCACCGGCGTCTTCGGGTCAAAGCGGTGAATCTGATACAGATCCACGTACTCCACCCCCAGCCGCTTCAGGCTCTTATCGATCGAGGCCATGATGTGCTTGCGCGAAAGCCCGCGATCGTTCGGCGAATCGCTCATGGGATTGAACACCTTCGTCGCAATGACCAACTCCTCACGCCGAGGCTGAAATTCGCGCAACAGCTTACCCGTGACACACTCGCTTTCGCCCAGCGAGTACACATCGGCCGTATCGAAAAAGTTGATCCCCGCCTCGATCGAGCGCTGCACAAACGGCCTCGCCTCATCTTCCTCCAGCACCCACTCGCGCCACTTCTTCGAGCCATAGGTCATCATGCCCAGGCAAATGGGCGAAACACGTACACC
>CAXTZL010000145.1:0-7871 GCA_964248555.1 uncultured Bryocella sp. | reverse complement strand
TTCTCCGGCCTCATGGTCGAACTCGGCCTCTACGCCATCGCCCGCCTGCACACCGTCATCTTCCTCACCGCGCTCGGCTCCCACGCCGTCGCCCTGCGCACCATCCTGCTCGCCTTCGCCACCCTCACCGTTCTCGTCGGCGGCCTCATGTGCTACGCCGAGCACCACCTCAAGCGCCTGTTAGCCTTCTCCACCATCACCCATGCCGGCCTCATGCTCGCGGTCATCGCCGTCAGCGGCGGAACAGTGGGAGGCACGGCCGCCTTTGGTGGATTTCTTACCTACCTGCTCGCCCACGCCTTCATCAAGGCCGCCCTCTTCTTCTGCGCCGGCATCACGCTCCACCGCCTTCGCTCCATGAGCGAGCAACTCCTTTGGCAGCGCAAACGCGTCCTCCGCTGGACCGGCGTCCTCTGGCTAGCCGGCGGTCTCGGTCTCGCCGGCGCACCCCCCTTTGGCACCTGGCTCGGCGAGGCCATGGCTGCCGCCGCCGCCAAACAAACCGGCACCCCCGGCCTCACCGCTCTCTTTATCTTCGGCGAAACCCTTACCGCCGCCGCCGTCTTCCGCGTGGGCCTGCACATCTACGCCGGCCTGGGCAGCGCGCCCCTCACCGACCCCGCCGCCTCAGTCGACGAACTACCCGAAACCAAAACAGAAAACCGCACCGTCCACGCCTACCAGTTCCTCCCGCCGCTCTTCTGCCTCTGCGCCGCCTTCGTCCTCTTTGCCTGGCCGCACTACCTGCCCTGGATCACCAATGCAGCCTCCCGCTTTGCCAACCAGGTAGGCTACTGGCACACGGTCTACACCGGCTCAACCGTCTTCGCCTCCGCCGCGCCTTTACCCGGCGACGGCCTCGCCCCAGCAACCGACCGCCTCGCCGCCGCACTCCATGGAGCCATCGCCACCCTCCTGGGCCTCGCGATCGCCTTCAACAGCATCTATCGCCATAAAATTCCCAAAAAGCTCCGCCTCGGCTCCTGGCTGGAAACCGGCATGCAACCTCTCCGTGCCCTGCAAAGCGGCCACCCCGGCGACTACGTCGTCTGGCTCACCGCCGGCGTCGCCACCCTCGGCCTCCTCTTCAACCTCTTCCTCCGCCACTAGCACGTCCCCGGGCGTCTCTCTCGTTTGGGCGTCTCTCTCGTTTGTCATCCCGCAGGGATCTGCATTTGCTCTTGCTCTCTTAGTTGTCATTCCGGAAGGGAATCTGCGTTTCCATCGCTGCGCCACGACCCTCCGGAACCCACCCCGTCACGCCCCATACGGCACCCAAACATTCTTCACCTGCGTAGCCCGCCGCAAAAACCACCGTCCCTCACCCTGCACCGGATCAAACCAGTCAGGGAGCCGACGCGTGCCCGAATCCACATTCCAAACCGCCCACGTCTGCTTCAAATTGCCTACCGAGCCCGCTTCCACCATCGCCCCCGCCGCCTGGTCCCGGAAGCACCACACAGCATCCACGTCATCGTGCCCGGCCAGGGTCTTACCCAATTCCATCGCGCCGCCGGCCACCAGGTTCACCACACCCCCAGGCAGATCGCTCGTGTCAAACACACCGTACAACTCGCCCATCAACAACGCCCCACGCTCGCCCGGCACCGCGACCACGCTATTGCCCATCGCCACCGCCGGCAGAATCAGCGACAACAACCCCAGCAGCGGCGCCTCCTCCCCCGCCAGCACCCCGATCACCCCCACCGGCTCATGGGTCGCCAGCGCAACCATCCGAAACGGCGGGTTGTGCACCGCACCCTCAAACTTATCCGCCCAGGCCGCATAGCTGAAACACCGCTCCACGCTCAAATCAAATTCGATAGCCGCCTGCGCCTCACCCACAAACGCCGCCAGCTTGGCCACAATCTCCTCCCGCCGCTGGATCAGGTTTTCCGCCAGAAAGTACAACACCTGCGCCCGCCCATGCGCCGTCTGCCGCGCCCACTTCAACCCCGCCGCCCGAGCCGCCTCCACCGCATTCCGCACATCCTTCCGCGACCCCACCGGCACATGCCCCGTCACGCGTCCATCCGCCCCACGCACCGCCACCGTATACCCCGAATCCGGCCGCACCTGCCTGCCCCCGATATAGTGCTTCAACGTCCGGTCAATCCCAACCCCAACTCCCACCAACCCGGGTGCCCCATCTTCAACGACAGCTTCACCGTCGTTTAAGGTGGGCTCAACATCGCCCCCAACCGCAAACTCACTACCCTCCCTCAACCCCACCACAGCCCCATCCTCCCCGGACCCCTTGGTCCACGCCGGCACCACGTACTCCCACATCCCTTCCTTGCCGCCCTCGCGCCCAAACCCCGACTCCCGGTACCCTCCAAAGCCGCAAGCCGCGTCGAACAGGTTCGTCCCATTCACCCAGACCACACCGGCCTTCACCCCCGCTGCAACATCCAGCGCCACATTCACGTTTTCACTCCAGATACACGCCGCCAGCCCATACACCGTGTTATTGGCCAGCTCCACGGCCTCCGCCGGCGTCCGAAACGTCATCGCCACCAGCACCGGCCCAAAGATCTCCTCCTGCGCCACCGCACTCGCCGGCGCTACCCCCGTCAACAGCGTCGGCTTGTAAAAGAGTCCCCCAGAGGGCAGGGAAGTCTCCGGCTGCCAGCACGTAGCCCCATCCCGCACCCCGGCCTCGACATACCGCGCAATCCGCTCATGCTGACTCTTATCGGCAATGGCTCCCAGATCGATAGCCTTGTCCAAAGGTGAGCCAATTCGCAGCGTGCTCATACGGCTTCGGATTTTCGCGTACAATTTTTCCGCGGCACTCTCCTGGACCAGCAGCCGCGATCCCGCACAGCAAACCTGCCCGCCGTTGAACCAGATCCCATCCACCAGCCCCTCCACCGCCGAGTCCAGATCCGCATCCTCAAACACGATGTAGGGCGACTTCCCACCCAGCTCCAAACTGAGCTTCTTGCCTGTCCCCGCCGTAGCCGCCCGGATCAGCCGCCCCACTTCGGTCGACCCCGTAAACGCCACCTTGTCCACCCCCGGGTGCTCGGCCAGCAGCTCCCCCGTGCGCCCGTCGCCCTGCACCACGTTCAGCACACCCGCGGGCAGCCCGATCTCCTCCGCAATCTCGCACATCGCCACCGCCGCCAACGGCGTGTACTCGGCGGGTTTGATCACCACGGTGCACCCCGCCGCCAGCGCCGGCGCCACCTTCCACGCAAACATCAGCAGCGGAAAGTTCCACGGAATAATCTGCCCAACCACGCCCACCGGCAGATATCCCCGAAACTCCTCCCCGCCAAATCCCGTTCCACCCGCATCGAGCGACCCCATCAGCTGCGCCCACCCCGCGTGGTAATAGAAATGCCGCGCCGCCAGCGGCACATCGATGTCCCGCGACTCCCGAATCGGCTTGCCGTTGTCCAGCGTCTCCAGCACCGCCAGCCGCCGCGCATGCTTCTGCACCCCCCGCGCCAGCGCGTACAGGTACCGCGCCCGCTGATGCCCCGAAAGCGCCTGCCACCCAGGCAACGCCTTGCGCGCCGCCTGCACCGCCAGATCCACGGTGCCGGCATCGGCCTGATCCACGGCAGCCAGGATCTCGCCGGTGGCCGGATTCGTGGTGGTGAACGCCTCGAAGCTGCCGCCCTTGGCGTACCCCGCCATGGGAAGAAACGCACCCTCGATAAAATGCCCGAACTGACGTCTATGCCCATCCAGCCAGCGGTTCACCTCACCCGCATCCTCAACCGCCGGCCCATATTCCATTGACTCAAACTTCTCCATAATCCCGCTCGCCATCGCCATTCCTTTGCGTGCTCGCCAATTTCCAAGCCGAGCCCAACCAGACCGGTCCATGGTACCCGCTGCCACCACGCAGGAAGAAAACCGCGACCTACCGTTCCTTCCAACCTCTGAGCCACTGCAGGCAGTTGGCTGAGGAAGCGAATCCGTCGTTCTGCTTGTCATTCCCGCAGGGAATCTGCGTCTTTGGCGGCTACAAACCTTCAGGTAAAACCGTTACAGGAGACCCAGACCATGTTCCTCATCACAGGCATCACCGGCAAGGTAGGCGGCGCCGCCGCAAAGCATCTCCTCGCGCAAGGCAAACAGGTCCGCGCCCTCGTCCGCGACGAAGCGAAGGCAAGACCTGGGCCGACGGGGGCGTAAACATCATCAAGTGCGAGTGGGAAAATGCCGATGCCATGACCCGCGCCCTCACCGGCGTCGAAGGCGCCTACCTCATGATGCCGCCCGTCCAGGCCCCCTCGCGCGACTTCAGCGAAGCCAAAGCCGTCCTCGCCAGCTACAAACAGACCTTGGCGCAGGCCTTCGAGAAAATGATGGAACGCGAAAACTCAGGCTGGATCAGCTTCGGCATCCCCGGCACCGAGCGCATCGAAGGCCCCACCTCCGCCCAGCAGGTCTTCACCACCGCCAAGCAAGCTAATAAGTTATGATTGTTGTCATTCACTCATCAGACATCACAGACGATTCAATCTGGCAGCATGTCTACTTGATACTCAATTGCAAGACGATGAAGTGCGTCAAGATCAAGTTCACTCTTATTCAACTTGTCTAATGTGGCGAGCATCTTCTCGAGCCCTGGTGGAGTGATAATCATGAGCACGCGTGTGGGAACGTTCCCTGTCGGAGAAACTTTGTGCTTGATGCCGCGCGGAAGCAGCAGACTACTCCCAGCCTCCAACGTTACCCGCTGGTCCCCCACATGAGCTTCCAGCTTGCCTTCTATCACGTAGTACAGCTCATCCTCTCGGTGATGCCTATGTGTCGGAGTGCCCTGGGCTCCTGGCTGAAAGACGATCTCGGTCATGGAATACGCATTCCCGGTCTGCTCACCGCGAAGAAAATAATGACTCTGAACGTCAGCTAGATGGCTACCGCCGGCAGTGTCGTCTCTCCTGGTCAGGATCGGCTGTTGAACCGGACCACTGCCGATCTCCGGCACCACCAATGGTTGAGTGCTGTTTTCCACGTAGATCCTCCAAACGTTCCCCCAACATCAATCGATGGTATAGCACCATGCCAGCGGCAGCTCAGGGCGGCGTTGCGCCTGATTGTCGCTGGTTTAAACGAAGGTCAAAGCACCTTGTCGCACGAAGCTCTGGATAGGTCCCCAGAAACGCCGTTGTGGGCAGTTGAGGAATCTTCGGAGCCCCTGGGAAACGATTCACAATCGCCACTTCGAGCTCTACCCTTGTGCCAGCACAACTGCGTCGCTGAAGCGAAGGGGAACCGACCGGTGAAGATGACCAACCTCGCGGCGGTAGCAGTCGTCCTGCTGGTCTTCTATGTGGGAGTCCGCTACTGTATCAAGCTCTCTCGTGGTGAGATCTCGCCCCGAATCGCGACATGGCTGATCTTTGAAGTAGGCGTCACCATGAGTCTGGCGTCCTACCTCGCCGGAAACGAGCACAGCCTCCTCAAAGCCGCTCTGAACGCGGCAGACTGCCTTCAAGTCACCGTGATCGTTCTGGCACTTTTGCTTCGACAAAAGGGGAAGCAGATACAGTTCACCCGCAGCGAACGCCTATCCTTGTGGATCTCGGGCGTTGCTGCCGCAGCCTGGATGGCGACCAAAACCGGTTGGATCGGCTTCATAGGGTTTCAGGCGATGATGTCGGTTGCCTACCTGCCCACTTTTGAGAGTCTATGGCGCTGGAAGCCCGGGCTACCCCCTGAGCCACTGGAAAAGTGGGGAACCAACATTCTGATCGCCCTGCTCGGGCTCGCGGTTGACCTCACAGGCCGGCACGACTACCTCGCGATGGTCTACCCCCTCCGCGCTTTGATCCTCTGCGTCCTGGTTGTGGTCCTCATCCTTCGATGGAACCAGAAGAGCAAAGTCGAATCGGCAAGCTACCTGTGAACTTTCCACCGGCGCCGACAAAGCTTTCACATCCCAACCCGCACCCTCAAGCCATCCCATGCCGGTACCCCGCCGAGTACCGCCCCGTAACAAAATGCTCCAACTGCCGCTCAATATCGTTCAGCATCGAGCTCGCCCCAAACCGAAACAGCGAAGGCGACATCCACGGCCGCCCCAGCTCTTCCTTCATCACGCTCAGCCAGTCCAGCGATTGCTTGGCCGTCTTGATCCCGCCCGCCGGCTTGAACCCCACTGCCATCCCCGTCCGCTCCGCATGCTCGCGCAGCGCCCGCACCATCACCAGGCTCACCGGCAGCGTCGCATTCACCGCCTCCTTGCCCGTAGACGTCTTGATGAAATCCGCCCCCGCCATCATCGCCACATGACTCGCCCGCGCCACGTTGCCGAGCGTCAGCAGATCCCCCGTGCCCAGGATCGCCTTCATATTCGCCGGGCCACAAGCCTCCCGGAAGGCAGCCACCTCGTCATACAGCGCCGTCCATTCGCCGTTGAACACATGCGCCCGCGTGATCACAATATCGATCTCGCCCGCCCCCGCCGCCACACTCCGCCGAATCTCCTCCACCCTCGTTTCGAGCGGACTCAACCCCGCCGGAAAGCCCGTCGACACCGCCGCCACCGGGATCCCCGACCCCTCCAGCGCCCGCACCGCCGTCTCCACGAACGCGTGGTACACACACACCGCTCCCACTGTCAGCCCGCGCCGCCCGGAAACTACCAGCTCCTCAATCCCCAAACCCCGCACCAACTTGTCGCTCAACGGTCGCCGTGCCTTCGCACACAGCCGCCGCACCCGCTCCGCCGAATCATCCCCGCTTAACGTCGTCAGGTCCATACAAGCGATCGCCCGCAGCAGCCACGCCGCCTGCCACTCGCCCTTCACGCTCCGCCGGGCCCCCACCTGCGCCGCCCGCCGCTCCACCGCGCTCGTGTTCACCCGAACCTCCTCCACCACACCCAGCTCCAGCGGCGTTCGCCGGTTCGGCTCGAGCCTCCGCCCACCCAGCGTCACCGCGGCCACCTCCGCCCCCTCCGCGCTCCCGTCTTTCTGCTCCCGCAAATCACCCGCACTCGTCGAGGCCATCACCACTCCCTGCCGCATCGCTTCCCCTGCCATGCCCAACGATCAAACGCCATCGGCACCCTCTCGCGCAACCTCGCAAAAACCTACGCCCGTCGCTCCACCCGCATCCCACAGTGCAGGAGCCTTCGCCGCCGTGACCCCGTCCCCTCGCCGCCCTTCTTTTCGATACAGCGCAAATCACCTGCTCGGCCTGACCGCTCTCGGCCTCCTCGCATGGCCAGCCCAGGTCCGGGCCCAGCTCCGGGCCCAGCCCCCAGCCCAGGTTTCAGCCCAACCCTCGGCCAAATCTCCAGCCCAATCCCTTACAAAATCCCAGCCGGCCGACACCACGCAGCTCCTCCACCTCCCCCCCGGCACCTACCTGCCCGTGGCCCTCTATCACACCCTCAAAGCCGGTGCCACCGCGCCCGGAACCTCGATCCAGGCCTTCACCACCCAGCGCATCCCGGTCGCTCCGGGCCGCTATCTGCCCCGCGGCGTCGCCCTCTCCGGCACCGTCCTCCGTTCCGCGGCTACCCCCGGGGGCACGGCGATTACGCTCCGCTTCACCACCCTGCGCTACGGCGGCCAGGACACCCCGATTCGCACCGCGGCCCGTGCCATCGCCAACTTCACCGACGTCGACGACACCTACGCCCCCATGACCGTCACCGGCGACCCCAGCGACACCAGCCGCGCCAACTGGACCACCATGCAGGTCGGCGGCGACAGCGTCATCCGTTCCGGCTGGACTGGCCCCGTCGTCAACGAACGCACCCAGCGGGTCGGCTTTGCCACCTTCGACGGCGTCTACGCCGACCCACCCCTCAAGGCCACGGCGACGGAACATCCCACCACTCTCCCCCTCGCCCTCGGCGTCTTCTCGAGCACCGCCAGCGGCCTCTACGGCTTCGA
>CAXTZL010000144.1:0-7872 GCA_964248555.1 uncultured Bryocella sp. | reverse complement strand
GCTTCGCGAAGCTGGCGGCTAAGCCCGGCTGCGAGTGGACTTGACTTTGCCATTCATATCTCCTTGTAAGCGTGTAGCGATATAGGTGTATAGGGCTAGCATCTCGTCGGCTGCTTTCCTCTTCGGATCGAACTCGGCGGCGGTCTGCCCAACATTTCCAGCGTCGCCATGGGCAGCGCGGGCGAACATGACAACGGGACACACATCGTAGCCTCGGATTCTGAGAATCTCGCAGGCTTCGGTGTGGCGGCGGCCCTGGATAGGGGCGCGATTGATCAGGACCGAAGCCGGCGGATTCCCTGCCAAGGTAAGTACGTCCCGCAGGTTGTCCAGCGTTTCGATATCAAAGAGTTGTGGCTGGATCGGCATGAGGCAAAAATGTGCGACCTTAGCGGCTGCGATGAGAGCGTCGGTCGATTTACCTGGTGTGTCTACTATGGCGAGATCTACACCGCCGTTACGGGCGGTGTCGAGGACGCTCGGCAACCGGGAAACCTGGCACGAGAAAACCGCCGGGCTCTCCTTGCCGCGACGGTCACTCCAGTTGGCTGCGGTAGTCTGCGGATCGAGATCAATGACCGCGACGGAACGGCCCTTCATAGCGGCTTGTACGGCAAGTCCGAGCGCCATTGAGGATTTGCCCGACCCTCCCTTCTGTCCAAGAGTTGAAATGATCTGCATAGGCGTATCTCCTGATAGAAATATATGTCTCTATACCTATAGGCGTACAGGTGCATAGGGTGGTACCTCTTAGGGATTAGAAGGGGGAAGGGAGGTGTAAAGGTAAGTGACGGTTCGGTTGTTTAGAGTTGCGTTAACCCAATCCGGTTAGGTTAATTTGATACATGGGGACGGAACTGATCAACGGCGTGAGCTTCCGGGTTTACCCCAACGATCACCCACCCAGGCACGTACAAGGTTTCTATGGCGGTATTGAGGCGATCATAGACCTACGGCCTAATGGCTTGATCGCTCTAGCCGATCGCAGGGACGCCGTGAGGCCCGGCAACGGTAGCCGGTCGGTCGCCACATCCTGAACATGGCGACCGACAACTTCAAAATTCTCGTCGCTCTTTGGGAGAAACATCATGGCTGAGCACAAAGTAGTCACCACGGATGCGGAGATCGACGCCGCGTTCAAACGTGCAAAGGACCTCGACGGTGAGCCCCTGGCGGTCAACGTACAGTACGACTCCAAGCTACGAGTGCTCGTTGTGAGTCTGAGCAATGGTCGGCGTCTGGCAATGCCTGTTGAGAATCTGCAAGGGCTGGAGTCTGCGTCACCTGAGCAGATCCGGATGTACGAACTGGTAGGGCGGGGGACCGGCATCCACTTCCCCGCGCTAGACGCTGACTTCTACGTCCCGGCGTTGATCGAGGGTGTCTACGGAAGTCGAGCTTGGATGTCGGAGCTGGGTCGCAAAGGTGGTTCTGCAACCAGCGAGGCAAAAAAGCAGGCTGCGCGGGCCAACGGTGCCCGGGGAGGCAGGCCCAAGAAGCCCGCAGCGTCTGTGGTAGTGGTCTAACCGTCTGAGGAAGGGGCAGGGAAGCGGTCCAGGTGAGCTGGTTAGAGCTGCGTGATCACGCATATCCCTAGCCGGCGCGCCCTCTCTCTAAACCCTGAGGAGTAGGAGCTTCTCAGGGTTTAGGGTAGCGCATCAGGTGACAACGCCGTGTAAAATACAACTTGCTTGGTGGCAAGTGGCCTGCTCTTGAAACGTCCCGAAGCAGGTGCTTGCACAGTTGGTTTCTATTTTGAGAGCTACGGTAAACCAGGGGTGTTCCATATATGAGCAGCATCGATCGTGAGTTATGGAAAGTCGCCCGGCAAGTTGTTGCGTTTTTCCTTTACTTTGGAAACTGACGCGAGGGTTCGATTGATATATGTCGGATATACATGCTACGAGTTTTGATTGATGCCACTGGCCTCACAAAGAAGAAGGCGGGTGTCGGGGTTTATGGTAAAAATCTGATCGACAGGCTGGTCACGGCCGGTCACATGTCACTATTTCTTGTTGTGCAGGATGACGATCCGGATTTTGACTACTCTGGCTTGCCTAATGTCACCCTCCTGCGAATGCCCTCCCGCATTTTGCGAAAAGTCGCGCTACGCCTACTATTTGAGCAAGCGGTCATGCCCCTGTTGATTCGCAAGTACCGGATCGATGTCGTGCACTCGCTGCATTACTCATTCCCCCTGTTTCGGTTTGGTGCACAGTCTGTGGTCACGGTCCACGACATGACATCATTCTCGATGCCGGAGGTACATACTGGCATCAAGTTGCGGTATTTCCGCTTCTTCATCCAGCGGGCACGGCGATGGAGCGATGCTCTCATTTTTGTCTCGTGTTCAGCGAAGGATGATTTTGTTTCTCGCTTTGGTCATCCTTGCGGTTTAACGGCAGTTGTGTACCACGGCAAGAGTCCGGCTTTCCAGCCGTGGCATGACCCGGCGCAGGTCGCTGCCGTGCGCGCCGGGTATGGACTGCCCTCGCGGTACATTCTCTATGTAGGCACGATCGAGCCTAGAAAGAATTTGGAACGGCTGGCGCAGGCTTTTACCATGCTGGCGCCGGCTTATCCCGATGTGTGTTTAGTGATCGCCGGCATGATGGGTTGGAAGCAGGGCCATCTGCTTCAATTGATTCGTGACCTCGGGCTTGAGACTCGGGTAGTCTGCCCGGGTTTTGTTGCGGAAGAACACAAGGCCTTGCTGATCGCCGGCAGCGAACTTTTTGTGTATCCCTCGCTTTATGAGGGCTTTGGACTGCCCGTGCTGGAAGCGCTGGCCAGTGGCGTTCCGACTGTTACCAGTAATCTATCATCACTCCCGGAGGTGGCCGGCAATGCAGCATTGCTAATCGACCCCAGGGACACGGCTGCCATCGCAGCAGCCATGAGGAACATTCTCTCGGATCCCGGGCTTGCGGCTACTCTCCGGCGCAAGGGACCAGAGCAGGCAGCGAGATTTAATTGGGAGCACACTGCTGAACAAACCGCAGCAGTCTACAGGGATCTAGTCCACGCCAAAGAACTCCAACACGGGAAGAGCTAATTCATCGGCGAAAGCGCAACTGTGCACCGACGTGTCAAGGCCGCTGATTGCCGGCGTGCTGACGGTTAGAGCATCTCCGATGTCTTGCTGCCGAGGTGATCGGCTTCAAGCGCTGCCACACCTCGTCGCATAGCGAGCACCCAACGCTTGGGCCTATACTCAAAGCACCCGTGAAACCATGAATCGTCTCCGACCACAAGCACCATTGAAATGACCATTAAAAAAGCTCCGTGCATCGGCGGCATTTTTGCAGTCGTGGTGGTCTACAATAAGCCGCCGCTGGATTGTCCCGGCTTGACCACCTTACTGGCCTCCGCCGCAGCTCTCCCTAAGCACGCGCCGCACGTCCGCATCCTGGTGGCAGATAACACGCCCGGCGGCCAGCAGATTGAAGCGCTTCCGTTCCCTGTTCAAAGTCAAGCGTACGTGGAAAATCCAGGTCTTGCCCGTCCTTATAATGATGCACTGATGGCAGCAGAGCGCGAGGGGCTCGATTGGCTTCTCACGTTAGATCAGGATACGTGTCTTCCGCTTTCGTTTCTGTCGAATATCGTGCAAGCGATCAGAGAGTATCAGGACGATCCGAAGATCGCTGCCATAGTGCCGCGCATTGTGGACAGAGGTCGCATCATCTCACCCTTTCGTTTTCTGGGAGGATTTCTGCCTTATGTATTGCCTGCGGGGATGTCGGGCGTTGCTGGGACACACATTTCCGCGCTTAATTCCGCGTCACTGTTCCGCGTCCGCGCTCTCCGGGAACTAGGTGGCTATGACGAGCATTTCCCGCTGCATAACAGTGATACGCGCATGTATCAGCAAATCAATGCAGCAGGGAAGTGCGTTGCCATCGCAGACCATGTGACTGTTCCGCACGAGCTTTCCATTCTGGACCGCGAGAACCGTATGTCGCCCGATCGGTACCGCCATATGCTTTTTGACGAATGCGCCTTCTGGGATCGTCACATGGGTTTTGCCGGGAGGGCAGAGCGGCTCATCCGCCTCGTCGTGCGCTTTGGCAAAGGCGTGATAAAGGGCGAAGCCGCAGCATACCAGCGGGTCACACAGCAGGAGATCTTGCGTCGTCTCCTGACGTCGAAGAAGACGCGCATGCTCAGCTATGCGATTCAAGGAGGAAGGTAACTAACTTCCCGGCACACTGGTACGGGTTCGTCATTGGAAGATATTCTCATAAGGTGTCTGTAAGTGGTCGCAGGTTGAAGGTGGGAATCGACTTCCGTGTTGATGATCCGCGCCAAGGGGTGGGAACGGCCGTTCTTGCCCTGCTGCATGGCTTAAGCCGACTGGATCAGGCCGATCAGGAATATGTCTTGCTGGTCCAAGAAAGGCACCTCGAATTCTTCAGACCTTATGTTGCAGGGAGTTGCTCTCTTGTGGGCGTTCCGGCGACTACCCCGTCGCGGGTCTCACGCTGGAAAGCAAAGCTGCGGAACGTTGCCGCCCTGCAATGGGTTTGGACCAAGTTGCGTCCCGCCAGTGCGCGATTGCCGGCTTCGGATGGAATGGCGGAGCGACTCGGCTGCGATTTAGTGCATTTTCCTTCGCAGATCGGCTATGTGACCTCGCTGCCTACTATTTATCAGCCCTGGGATCTTCAGCATTGTCACTACCCGGAGTTCTTTTCCTCACAGGATCTTCGAGCCAGGGAAACGCAGTACCGAGGCTTTTGCGCGCGTGCGGAATTTGTCTGTGTACAAACTGAATGGACCAGGCAGGATGTTATTACCCAGTACGGCATCAGCCCCGAAAAGATCGTTGTGATTCGCTGGGGCACGGCATTTGAGGCGTATAGCCAGCCTTGCGATGAAGAAAGAGAGCGGGTTCGCCTCGAGCTTGGTCTTCCAGAAAGGTTTTTTTTGTACCCAGCTGTTTGCTGGCCTCATAAAAATCATGCGGTGATTCTTCACGCGCTAGCTCTGCTCAAGCCTAGTTCGAGGCACCCGCTTCATGTCGTCTTCACAGGAGCGCCCACGCCCTTTCAGAAGCAGGTAGAGGCACTGGCCCGTGATTTAGGAGTGCAGGATTGCATCAGTTTCTTGGGCTTCACCCCTGCAAAGCAGATTCGGATCATATTCCACCTTGCGGCAGCGCTGCTGTTTCCCAGCCACTTCGAAGGGCTTGGATTGCCAGTGCTGGAGGCATTCCGTGTCGGACTGCCAGTGATCAGCTCGAACGCGAGCGTGCTACCCGAGGTTACCGGAGGCGCGGCGCTATTGTTCGATCCGAACTCCGCGGAAGAGCTTGCCGGCAGCATGGAACAACTTCTCGAATCTTACACGCTGAGCGAGGTTCTGGCAGCTCGGGGCAGGAAGCTCATTGAGAGCTACTCGGCGGATGCTACTGCGCAGCAGTTCTATCAGCTCTATCGCAAGATCGGCAGTGCAAAGGATGCTCTTTGAGATGGCAGTGTCGTCGCAGGTAAATATGGGCAAACTACAGGGTGGGCAAAATGCGGAGAATCCTGCCGATACGCAATGGCAGCCTTCAGGAGCAAGTCAGATGGAAACTCCATTTCTTGATGTGCTTGTAATGCTGGCCCAGGCGAAGAGACGTATCTTCACCTTCACGCTCTTCGGTCTGGCATTTGGCATTGTTCTTGCGCTCGTCATCAAGCCCACGTTTACGGCGACTGCCACCATCCTGCCTCCGCAAGCTCCACAATCTTCGCTCAGCTCTCTCATGGGCCAACTCGGCTCCTTGTCCACGCTGGGCGGAGGTTCCGGAGGACTGTTAAAGAATCCTTCCGACGTTTACGTGGGCATACTTCAAAGCCGGACGCTGACGGACAGCGTCCTTAATCGCTTTGATCTGCAAACATTGTGGAAGATGAAATTACGGGATGATGCCCGTAAGCGACTGCACGCTGTGGCGCAGATTGAATCGACCAAGGACGGGATGATTCAGATCACGGTAAAAGATCCTGATCCAAAGCGCGCCAGCGAAATTGCTAATTTCTTCGTGGACGCCCTGTATGGCATGAACTCGCATCTGGCCATTACAGAAGCCTCGCAGCGCCGCCTGTTTTTTGAGAGGCAGCTGGCTGATGAGCGGAGTGCGCTTGCAGCAGCCGAAGACGACCTAAGAGCGACGCAGCAAAAGACTGGGGTGATCAGCCTGAGTGGCCAGGCAGAGCTGGCGATTCGCAGCGTAGCCCAAACACGAGCGGAAATTGCCAGCAAAGAAGTCGAACTGCAGGGTCTGCGCACCTACGATGCGGATGAGAATCCGGAGATCGTGCAGTTGCAAAGTGAAATCGGTACCCTGCGAGCCCAGCTTGCAACGCTTGAAAACAACCAGTCCCAGCTGGCTCCCGGCGACACGCAGATCGCAGCGAATCAGGTTCCGGCCGGAGGGCTCGCCTATGAGCGCAAACTGCGTGAAGTTCGTTACCATGGGACCTTGCTGGATCTGCTTTCGCGTCAGTATGAGGCTGCGCGTATCGATGAAGGGAAGTCTGCTCCGCTCATACAGGTCGTGGACCGGGCTGTACCTGCGGATAAAAAATCCGGTCCTTCTCGTCTGCTGCTGGTTCTTGGTGCAGGGTTCGCCGCGTTTCTTCTAGGGTGCGGCCAGGTTCTCTTCCGGCGCGCCATGCTCAGAGCGCGCAAAACACCGCAAGTGTCCAACAAACTGGACATGTTGCTGGGACGTGTATCGTAGGTTTTCAGAAGAAACTATTGTTGTCACAGATCTACGACAGGCGTAAAAGCCTGCGTCGCTCCAGCCGTGTACGTAAGCCGCGCCACTTGCAAAGCATCCATGCCACCGGCAAGGCTTTACGACCGTAATTGTTTGAAATCACCTGAAAGAACTCTGCCACAGCCTCCTCTGTGTTCTGGTTCGAGACGCCGTCGGTTGCGTGGTAGGCAACAACTCTCTTATAAATAAGGGCTCGTGCTCCGGCAAGCGCCAGGCGTTGGTTTGTATCAAAATCGGCGAAAATACGATATCTGTCCTGGTAGCCCGGAAAAGTATCTCTGCGAAAGAAGGTGCCTTGGTGATGCAGGGAGTTGTTAAACACAAGATCGAAGCCGTAGCTCGGCTGAAAATATCGGCCTTGATCCAGGGCCACACGAAAGGATAAAATCTCGATTCCGGCATCGCGCCCCTGTTTAAGCTCTTCATAGGGAATTTCCAACAGCCGGTCGCCGGCATTCAGGTGGAGCAGATAACTCCCGGTGGCGTGCTGGATGGCCTTATTCATAGCATCGTATATGCCGCGGTCCGGCTCACTGGTCCAAAAATCGATGCAATCGGTGTGAGCTTGCAGGTATTCAACGGTGCCATCCTTCGAGCCACCATCGACCACGATCAGTTCGACTTCGCTGTTCTTTAGCGCGAGCACACTGGCAACCACGGCGATTAGTTCCTCGCGCGCGTTGTACGAAACAGTGATGACTGAAATCAGCGGAGAGGTAGGTCGTTCTTTTGTCACGGATGTCCTTGCCTTGAGGGCTCCGCTCTTAGAATAGATCGGGTGGAACTCGGTCGCGTACCAACGCCTGCGCAGGCGGCAGCAGGATCAGGAAAAGGGGATGGATGCTCGATATCCTGAACGAGATTGGCATAGAACCGGTTTACTTCCTGCTCATCATGAGCCTGTCAACGCTGGTGATGGTACTCGCTTACAAGCCTTTCCTCCTAAACATCTTCGATCCACTTGTTTTTTTCATCATCACGATGGCCGCGGATGCCATCCTGCTATTCGGCCTGGGGTGGCCTGTGGAAGCGAAGCTGCAGGCAGCTCTCATTTTCCTCTTTTCGTTTTTGTTGACGTTTAGTCCGATCTTCTTCATCAG
>CAXTZL010000143.1:0-7877 GCA_964248555.1 uncultured Bryocella sp. | reverse complement strand
CTGACCGCCTCCCGCTGCTGCGCCTCCGTTTCGAAGTGGTGACGCAACTGCGGTAAGTTGGCGTGCTCATGTTCGGCATGAAACGCCGTTGACGTCGCTGTGTGCGGCCGAATACCCGCTGTAAGTGCGTTATCCAAGACTTACCACCTCGTGCTGTTTGCGCTCCAGCCACTCATAGTCGTACGCCTCGTGATCCATGATGGGCGTCTCCACAAAATTCTCTTTCAGCGGAGGCGACTGAATCTGCCACTCCAGTCCCGTCGCCTGCCAGGGATTGTCGCCCGCGATCGCACCATATTTCAGGGACCATCCCAGGTATAGCAGCGGCATCATGTACCCGACGCCGAGGACGGTAGCTCCGGCCGTTGATAACACATTCAGGATCTGAAACTCAGGCGGATAGGCATGATAACGCCGAGGCATTCCCAGGTAGCCAAGCACGAACTGCGGCATGAAGGTAAGAAAGAAACCGATAAAGGTGGTTACAGCGGCAAGCTTTGACAACGTTTCCGGGTACATGCGACCGGTCATCTTGGGCCACCAGAAGTGGATCGCTGCAAGAAAGGCCATAAGCATGCCACCCACCATGACAAAGTGGAAGTGCGCCACCACGAAGTACGTCTCAGTAAGGTGAATATCCATACCAAGAGAGCCAAGGAACACACCCGTCAATCCACCCACGGTAAACAGACCGATGAAGCCAAGGGAGTACAGCATCGGTGTTTCAAACGTAACGGAGCCCTTTTGCAGTGTGAAAGACCAATTAAAAATTTTAATGGCCGAGGGAACCGCAATCAGCATGGTCAGAAGGGAGAAGATTAGCGCCGAGTAGTTCGACACACCCATGATGAACATGTGGTGCTCCCAGACAAAGAAGCCGAAGAGCGCGATGGCGACCGAACTGAAGGCGATGGCCGTGTAACCGAAGGGACGTTTGCGGCTGAAGGTGGAGATCGTCTCTGACATCACGCCGAAGCCTGGCAAAATCATGATGTAAACAGCCGGGTGCGAGTAGAACCAGAAGAGATGTTGGAAAAGGAGAGGATCGCCTCCCTTCGCGGGATCGAATACACCGATACCAAAGACCCTTTCCAGACCCACCAGGGTGAGTGCAATGGCAAGCACCGGCGTACCCAGCACGACCAGCAGCGAGGTCGCATACAGACTCCAGCAAAACAGGGGGAGCCGGAACCACGTCATGCCCGGGCAGCGCATACGGTGGAGCGTGACGATAACATTCAGGGCAGTAAAGATGGAGGAGAAGCCGGAGATGAAAATCGCCGTGGCCGCGGTGAGCACGTGCGTATTCAGGTAGTGGGTCGAGAGCGGCGTGGTAAAGGTCCACCCGGTATCCACGCCACCCAACACCAGGGCTGCGAGCAGGAACGTACCGCCGATCATGTACAAGTACCAACTCAGCAGATTGATCTTTGGAAAGGCAAGATCCTTCGCGCCGATCATGATCGGAATGAGGAAGTTCCCCATTACCGCCGGGATCGACGGGACGAGAAACATAAACACCATGATGATGCCGTGCATGGTGAAAAACTTGTTGTACGTGTCAGACGCCACCAGGTCCGGCTGGGGCGTCAGGAGCTCCAGCCGGATCATCCCGGCAAAGGAAGCGCCGATGAAGAAGAAAAAGGTGATCGAGATCAGATACATGATCCCAATGCGCTTGTGATCCTGGGTCAGCAGCCAGCTGAGGAGGCCATGCTCTTCATTGAGGTAGCTCCTTTTTGGCAGCCTGGCCGTGGTCTGATCAGGAAGGGAGACGATGGTCGATGCACTGCTCATGGCTTCACCGTGTTTGAGAATCTGTTATTGCGGGTGGTGCTTGGGTAGCGGGCGTGGTGGGCGCGGCCTGATTGCTGTCAGAGGTAACGTTGATCTGTTGCACCCTGTAGTTGGATTGCAGGTTCTTGATGTATTCAACTAATGAGATCAAGCCATCTTCACTGATCTGCCCCTGATACGTCGGCATAATCGGCGCGAAGCCTGCTGTGACGTGCTGGGATGGATTCAGGATCGAATCCCGGAGGTACGCATCATTGACGAGCACCTGGCTGCCGTCCGTAAGAGTCAGACGGGAACCGTACACGCCAGCCAAATTCGGTCCACGGGCGGCGGCATTGCCACTATGGCAGGAGACACAGCCAAGGGATGCAAACAGGCGCTCCCCATTTTGTGAAAGGCTCTGCCCGCTGGTCGACATTTTAAGCCACTTCTCATAGTCCTCGGGCGTCATGGCGGTCACCTGACCGATCATGCCGGAGTGCAAAGTACCGCAGTACTGCGAGCAGAACAGGTGATAGCTGCCCGGCTGCGTGGCCTGGAACCATACCGTTGTGTAGCGGCCCGGAATCACCTCGCGCTTAATACGGAAGTCCGGGATGGAAAAGCTGTGAAACACATCCTGAGAAATCATGGTGAGCTGCACAGGCCGCCCTGTGGGAACATGCAGGGCGTTGATTTCGTGTTGGCCGCCCGGATGCTCTGCCTTCCACATCCACTGCTTGCCGATGATGTAGATGTTCATCGCATTGACGGGAGGATTGTAGATGCGGAAATACAGCAGCGCGCCCCACACATACACAACCAGAAACACGCCCAGAGGGATGATCGTCCAGGTGGCCTCCAAGAGCGTGGAGCCTTCCACCTGTGTGGCCACCGGATTACGGGAGCGGCGATACCGGATGCCGAAACCGAGCAGAAGACCGCCCACCAGCAGAATGCCGGTGATTGTCATTCCGAGCAGGAACATGTACAGCGCATCGGTATACGGCGCTATGGTGGAGGCCTCGGCTGGGAACAGGGCCGAGTTATGCAGCCACTTTACGAGAAATTCCCAAAGAACTGGACTAAGACCCATCTCTAACCCTTACCCGATCCGCCGACGGTAGTCGTACTGAGGAAGAACCTGCTCCCGGCCGAGACGTAGATCGCGCCGGAACATAATGAAAAGAAAGCACCCAAGCGCCGCAACGGTCACCATTCCCCCGAGTTGGACTACACGGGCCACAATGAGAGAATGCCGATTAATCTGTGGGTCGTAATGGTAGCAGTAGGTGAGGATGTTTGCCACGGGAGAGCCGATGCGGTTGCCCGAAGCGTCGATTAGACCCAGCAGAACATCTTTCGGCGAGTATTCCACGCCGAGGTAGTACTGCGCCAGACGGCCCGCCGGGGTAGCAATCTCAATCGAGCTTGCGTGCGCGAACTGGGTCAACTTACCGTCCGGACCGGGCACCTTCACATACCCGAAACCAACGGCATGGGTCACTGCATCGATCGAGCTTTTGGGGCCGGTGAGGAAATGCCAGCCTGCCGCCGTTTCCGGGTGCCCATACCGCTTAAGGTAGAAATTCTTGTTCCGTGCGGCGAGTTGAGACGTCTCTGTTGGGTCAATGGAGATGATCACGACCTGGAAATCTTTCCCAGGCTTCAGGTTGACCATCTCGAGCGCACTGGTAAGACCGTCCATCTCCTCCGCGCAAAGCATGGGGCAGTTGTAATAGACGAGGGACAGGATGACGGGATGTTTGCCGTCAAAATACTGCCCGAGCCGAACCTGCTGTCCCGCACTGTCCGTGAAGGTGGCGTCCAAGGGTAGCTGCTGGTTCAAGTGCTGCGATACCTGGACGCGCTGCAGGACCGTGGGAAGTTCGTCGCCACGGTTGTCGCCCATCGTTTTTTCGCCATAGCCCGCCACCTGAGCATGCGCCGTGACGGGGAGAACTCCCGAGAGGGCAGCCGCCAGGCACGCCACAACAGCGCAAGTACGCCAAAGATCGAACAATCGGCTCGTCCCGTTCCGTCGCGTCGCGATCTCAGCAGTGCAGTGTTGTGTAGTGATCATCTCGCATCCAGTCTAGTGCGGCTGTTTTTACCCTATCGACACGAACAACATCTCTGAAACCAGGCTCATAAGCGCTTGCCCACTTGGCGAAGACCGTCTTCGCATTGCGCTTCTCTATGGCCTTGCCTCTGCCTGATTGAACTCCTGCCGCTGCTCGCGGGCACTGATCTGGTCCAGTTCGTAGGCTGTTCGGGCGAATCCATCGGTTAGGGGTTCGTTGATCTGCGGGTGGCTATCGCCAGCCATTGTGGTGCCTACCGTCTGCAGCCCGCCAGCCGGCAGCGGCAATCCCCGCTTCACGATCAGTTGCATGGCGCGATCAATCGGAATGCGGATCTTGCCCGGCGCAAGACCCGAACCAGTGGAGTAGTAGCTCAGCAACAGGTCCTCCCGCGCGTGCAGGTCGGCGGTGTCCTGATTTCCATCGTCGGTCTGCAACCGGGGTGTCGGAAATCGCTGCGTCATGGCGGCATATTCCTGTTGCTCCAACACGGTATTGGAGGTGAGGTTGCCTTCACTGGCACGGCCCAGGCTGTTGTTGGTCATTGTGGGCGCCTGATGCCACTTATCGCGTTCCCCGTCAGAATGCCGGAGTCCCGTGTTAATCGCCTTTCCCATAACAAAGCAGAAGACGAAGAAGATGACAAGAAAGCCCGTAAGCCCGGCAAGAAAGGTGATCAGGCCGGTTACGTTAACATCCTGCACTTCATAACCAGGATTTTCGTTCGTACGATCGCGGCTTGGCTGCGGTCGTACGCCCTCCGGAAACATGGGATCTCTTCCCTCAGTGTGCATGTTCAGGCTCCAGAATCTCAGCGACATGCGGGTCGTTCGTAGCGATCAGGGGACGGCGGCCCAGTTCGGTGAGGTAGAACGCTGCCCAGAAAAAAACCACGGCCAGCGGTACGGTGACGTAGGCAAGGATGCTGAAGTTGCCGACGATGTGCAGGTTTTCGGCGGCATCGCGGAAGTTGGGCTCAATCAACCAGAACATGTCGATGAGCCGGGCGACGATCATGAAGATGCAAAGAGCGAACATGCGCACGCGGGAGCGCTTGAACTCACGGCTCAGTAACAGGCAGAACGGAATCACCCAGTGGCACAGGGCATCCAGCGTGGTGATGGTCCACCAGCCACCGCGGATGCGGTGCAGGTACCAGGGGATCTCGTCCGGAACGTTGCCGGAGTAGATAATGAGGAACTCCGCAAAGGTGAAGTAGATGTTCAGCATGACAAAGGCGAAGGCCAGTTTGCCTAGATCGTGCTGTTCTGTCATGCGGAACATGGTCTTCATCGGCTCATAACGGCTGAGCAGAAGGAGTGTGAGAATGCCGAGCGCAAGAACGGCATAGCCCTGGGCTACAAGCAGCTGCAGGCCATAGATGGAGGAGTACCAGGTCACATCCAGGGATTTGATGAAGACGATCACGAAGTCTGTCATCGCGATCACGTAGATAAAGATGGAAGGCCCGGAGATGTTCTCAAACAGGATGCGCCAGCGATCGAAGGAGTGCATCGTGCCCGCTTCGGAGTCGGCATCCCGGCTCAGAGAGAACCTGTTGAGCAGCGTGATCACGAACCCCATGAAGCCGAGAACCAGCGCGGCCTGTACCCAGTCAACAATCGGGTTCAGCATGGAGTGTTTGTCGTTGATGCAAAGCTCCTGCTCGTGAGTCAGGATGCCCGCTTTGTAAGCGTTCCATGTCTGCTGCGTCGTGTGATAGGCCGCCCACTGGTAGAGGTGCGGCGCCAGCAGCAGGATCGGAATCATCAAGAGGGCGATCAACCACCAGGTACGTGTGGCGGCCTCGAGCGGACGGCGCAGGATCAACCCCCACTTTCCACCGGAGAGGTACTGCACCAGCAGAAATGCCAGCGATCCGCCTACAAAGTTGAAGGAGGTCATCACCCCCATGAGATAGGCGCGCAGAAGGTGCTCGCGGCCTTCAGGAAGGAAGAAGAAGATGATCGACACCAGAGCCAGGATCCCGGCGATGATGAAGGACCGAAGGCGCCACACACCCAGGAATTCGGGAGCCGTCAGAACACCTGGCAGGGATCGCGGCGCTTGATCATTGCCGTGTCCGTGGTGTCCTGCCTCGTCATGTACTTGATCCAAAGCCATCGTTTCATTCGCCTTTTGCTGCTGTCGTGAATCCTTACTTCTGTCGTACCGATCCTGTGGCGCCTTCAACTATTCCGGTTTGGCGTAGGGTCCGGGCTGGGAGGCATCCAGGCTGCCGGGCGACTGCGCATTCAAAGCACCCCCTGGAGCGCCGCCGGAGTTCCGCGTGCCGGAGTTGGAGGTCGCCGCCTGACCGCCGTGCGCTGCCGAACCGGAGGGTGGTGTGTCGATATTTTGCCCGGGGATGCCGGCGTTCGGGTCCGGCGTACCATAGACGGCAGTATTCGGCAGCTGCCATGGATCCGCAAAGCCCGGCGGCATGCTCTGTTGATTTGCAATCTCGTGCAGGTCCTGCGGACGCTGTCCGGCCGGCAGTGCCGCCTCCGTAGCATCCTGGCTAAGCTGCAAAGCCCGGATATAGGCCACAATCGCCCAACGATTGGCCGGGCTTACTTGGGAGCCGTATTCCGGCATGGCGCCATAGCCGTTGGCAATCACGGAGTAGAAGTGGCCAAGTGGCGCGTTGCGAAGGCGATCGGTGTGAAAGTTCCCCGCCGGCCGGTAGCCGCGCTGAACGATCATGCCGGCGCCGTTCCCCACACGGGAGTGACAGGGTGTGCAGTACACGTTGTACTGTTCCTGACCCCGCTCCAGCAACTCGGCGGTTACGGGAAGCGGCATGCCATCGCATTCCTTGCCACCCGCAAGGCCTGTGTAGAAATACGTATTCCCGTGCAACTGCGCGCGGGAAACTGTATTTTCGACCTGCGGACGGACAGATCGGCCATCGGCATAGAAGGTCGTGCCGCGCTGCGGGTAGAACTTGGGCTGGTTGTGCATGTCCTGGCGGCAGCCAGAGAGCAACAACATGCCGCCCAACCCTACAACCGCCGCCACACCTTGCCTGTCCTGCATCGTCTTTCCTAGTTGCTTACTTCTGTTCGTGAAGGCCTGCATTAGTGATCGACCTCCACCACGGAAATGGGTGCAAAGCCTTCAAGAAAAGCTCGTGTCTCTTTGAGAGAGAAACGCGGATCGTGCGCTTCGAGACAGAGAAAGAACTTGTCCGTTGTAGCGCCGTTCCGGAAGTTCACCGCGTTGAAGAGCGGATGGTAGAGCTGCGGAAGTCCACACTGGGCCAACATGCCGAAGCCGGCGGAGAGCCCGGCAAATAAAATCGTCCACTCATATGACGGGATGACCCACGCCGGCCAGGAGTTCAAAGGCATGCCCCGAATGTTCAGCGGGTAGCTCCAAATATTCATCCACGACTCCATCAGCCAGGCCGTGGTTAACCCCATGATGCCGCCCACAAGACACATCAGTGGCACGCGGGTCTTGGTGAAGCGCAGGGCTTCCGCTGCCTCTTCAACTGGATAAGGCGTATAGCAATCCATGCGGCGATAGCCTTCACGGTAGGCCTGGTCGGTGGCGTGCACCAGTTCACCCGGGGTATTGAACTCGGCAACCAAGCCGTAAACTCCTTCGGTAAGCGGCATCAGAGCGCCTCCCCAGCTAGGATCTCGGCATCTTTCCCGCCGGGACGGGTTTTGGTCTGCGGCAGCATCATGCGGATTTCAGACATTGGAATCATCGGAGCCAGACGGGCAAACAACAGGAACAGAACCGTAAACAGGCCCCACGTGCCGATAAACAGCATGTAATCCCACTTCGTAGCACGGTAGGTTCCCCAGCTGGAGGGAAGGTAATCGCGATAGAGTGAGGTGACGACGATCACGAAGCGCTCGAACCACATCCCGATGTTTACCACGAAGCTGAGAAAGAAGAGGTAGCCCGGGGACACACGAAGACGGCGACTCCATAGCGTAGTCAGCGGGATGGCGATGTTGGTCAGGATCAGTGTCCAGTAGGCCCAACCCATGGGGCCGAACA
>CAXTZL010000142.1:0-7943 GCA_964248555.1 uncultured Bryocella sp. | reverse complement strand
GGAACAGCAGCAGCGACAGCACCACAAAGGTATAGGGGCGGCGCAGGGCCAGCCGAACAATCCACATGCAACCGCCTCAGAGATCTACTCTCGATTGCTTATGAGACGTACAACGAAGCCGTCTGGACTCTTTCACTTGGTACTGCGGTTGTACCCGATGCAAGAAGGAGGCTACAAAACGCCTCCTTCTTGCTTAGATGCCCTATCTATGCGGTCTTTTTTGCTTCGGCGAAGCGCTTGTTTACTTCATCCCAGTTCACAACGTTCCACCAGGCCGCCAGGTACTCAGGGCGGCGATTGTTGTATTTCAGGTAGTATGCATGCTCCCAAACGTCATTGCCCAGGATCGGATAAAGTCCCTGTGAGAGCGGGCTGTCCTGGTTCGGCGTGCTCATGATCGCCAATTTGCCGTCTTTATAGACCAGCCACGCCCAGCCTGAGCCGAACTGCTTGGTACCCGCTTCATTGAACTTCTTCTTGAACTCGTCAAAGGTGGTGAAATCTTCCATGAGTTGCTCGGCGATGGCACCGATCGGGTCTCCACCGCCTCCTGGCTTCATGATCTGCCAGAACATGGTGTGGTTCACGTGGCCGCCACCGTTGTTGCGCACCGTCGCGCGCACATCCTCAGGCACGGCGTCCAGATTTTTCAGCAGTTCCTCGGGTGTCTTCTGGCCCAGATCCGCATGCTTTTCAACCGCGCCATTCAGGTTCGTTACATACGCCTGGTGGTGCTTGTCATGGTGAAGTTTCATCGTCGCTTCATCGATGGTCGGCTCAAGCGCGGCGTAGTCGTAGGGCAGGGGAGGCAGTTCAAAGGCCACGGTATTCTCCTTGTGCGATGTTCTTGGCACGGATGCTTGTTGGTGCGGAACCATTTCCACTTCGGTTGGATGCGACGAGCCGGATAGGGGAACCCGCCCACCGTAGAAGCATTCTGCTACCGAATTTACAGGCAGATTGGGACCTCAACGCACCCCTCCTAGAAGGCCCACCATGCGCCGGAAAGCGGCTTGCCGTGCCGCAGAGTTCGGAGCGCTCGCATCCGGCGCCTCGCCTGCCCGCATGAACCCGTGTCCGGCGTCGTCGTAGATTACCGGTTCATAGGTTTTGCCGGCGGCCTTCATCTCCGCCTGGGTCGCTTCCACGGTGGAGGTGATGCGCGCATCGTTCTGGCCATAAAAGCCATATACCGGCGCATTGATCGAGGCCATCAGGCCCGTTACCGGCGGAGGACCATAAAAGACCATCGCCGCCGATAGATCATGCCGATGTGTAGCAAACAGGAAGCTCTTGCCCCCACCCCAGCAGAAGCCGGCCACAAACACTTTGCTTGACGCCGCCGGCAAATGTTTTCCGTAATCTGCTGCCGCATCCAGGTCGGTAAGAACCTGCGCATCGGGCAGGGAAGACACCGCTTTGACCACCGCTCCCTGGTCAGGAAACGCTTCCGTGCCACCAGGGGTGGCCGGCACAGACGCCGCCCCGGCAGTCTGGCTGTGGTCCATGTGCGCCATGTCCATGTGCGCCGCCGGCGTTGCGCCGGAAGCTGCCGGCGCCGGTCCCAGACCGCTCAGCAGATCCGGTTCCACGACGATGTAACCTGCGCCCGCCACCTCATCGGCCATCTCGCGCGCCCAGTCGCTCAGCCCGAAGATCTCATGAATCATCACCACCACGGGCGCTTTGCCCTTGGTTTCCGGGTACACCACCCAAGCTTGCAGGGTGCGTCCACCCGGCTCGTGAATCGTGGCATACTCGCCATGGCGCGGGCTCTTGGCCAGCGTATCCTTGGCCCACTGCTGGGCTTGCGCGGAAGGAACGGCGGCGGGAAGCAGCAGCGCTCCGAGTCCAAGGAAAAGGCACGCGGCGGCACGCTGGCGGAACAGGAATCGGGCAGAGGAAAGCATGCGAAGAGTCTAGGCCACGAAGGCGCAACGGGCAATGAACTCCTCGCATCAGTGCGCAAGATCACTTTTCAGATCAGTTCCGAACTCTAGGCCGGGCACCCCGCCGGCTGCGCTCAGGGGGCTGCCGGCGGCGGCGGCGGCGGCAGCAGCGGATGGCGCACCGTCACGCCACCGGGCAGGGTGGCCGCAAAATTGTTGAACTCGTCCTGCAGATCGGCTGCGGTAGCCGGATCGGTAGCGTAGTAGTTCACGCACGGATCCCCAAGGGCTACCGGCAACTCCTTAAGGCACACTTCGCCCAGCAGCGTCCATCCGCGTGGCGGCGGCGCAAACCACAGAGCGTAATCCATCACGAGGTTTACGTGGTGGGCCCGCGTCACGGCATCCAGCCAGCCGGTGGTTTTGTTCCGTTGCCGTGCCGCCTCCACGGACCCCAGACCGTAAAGATCCAGCACATAAACGCCCGCGGGATGCCGGTAGCTCACCAGCCCCAGATCGTTCACCGCCACATTCCCGGTCGCATTCCCGGTGAGGAAGCGATGCATCTGGTATTCCTCGCGGTACACATCACCGGCACTGTGCACCACGTCGGAAAACGCCTGCAGGTACAGCGCCGAACATCCCAGCAAGCCGAGGGTGTACCACCCCAGCAGCCCCCGCGGATGCTCGTGCGTCACGTGCAAGATCACCAACGCGCTAAAGAAAACAACGTAGACCTCATAACGGTGAAACCAGTGGAAGCGGCCAACGGCCAGGTGCAGCCCAGCCGCCGTCGTCGCGCCCCACAGGGCAAACCGGCGAACCCGCACGCGCTCCTTCCAGGCAAGTCCCAGAAGCACTAGAAAAAGCACGATCACCAGCATGTGGTGCGGCTCGGCCAGGCTTCCATTCACGGACGCTGTCGCCTGCATCAGCCCGTGCTGGAGCCCCCCGCCTGCAGACGCCATCCCCCCCTTCACTAGCACCGAGGTGGGCAGCCACGGCAGCCCAAGATGGTGCAGAAATAACGAAAACACCAGAAGCGGCACAATGCTTGAGATAAGCAAAACCGCCGCCCGTCGCAGCTGCCGCTGCCCCATCAGTGCGATAGCCACCGCCGCAACGATGCCGAGGCTCTCATACCGCACACACGGTCCAATGGCGACACCGACCAGAACCCACCCGGGGATGCACCGACCCTCCAGGCAACACACGATGCCCCAGGCGCCGGCCCCCGCCAGCAGCACCTGCAGCGTGTGTTCCATGCCGATAAACGTCAGTCCCAGCAGGTTCCCGGTAAACACAAGGAATACCGCAGAGATCCGGCGTCGCCATAGCTCGTCAGTGGCTCCGGCTGGCCCAAACCCACCGCCAACAGGCAACGGCCAGCACGTGATGGCTGCGGCGATCAGCCACGCCGTTCCCAGGCCCGCCAGCAGGTTCAGTCCCAGCGGAACATACACCTGCCAAGACCAGCGTGCAAAGAGCGCCAGCAGAAACGGCCAAAGCACGCTCGACGAAGGCGAAGAAAACTCGCCCGCATTGATCCCGTAATGACCGTGCGCGATCCCTTGGCTCAGGGCGAGGTGAATATAAGGATCATCCAGCGCATAGGTGAAGTGGCCGTCGTTGCGATGGCGTATCCGGACAAACAGCACAACGGCCAGTAACAGGTACGTGCCAATCGAGAGCATTGCGAGATGCCATGTCTTACGGGACACTGCCTCGGCGTCGTGTATAGGCTGATTCACTGGGGTGGCGAGGACCCGGGTCACCGGCTAAGACTACACTGTCCCCCGCCTGGTTCATGGTGCAATTGACCCAGCCCTACTTACCGGTCGCGGTCCAGCAGACCTCCAACCAACCCGCCCAGCACCGCCGCCGTCCCCACGCCCCCACCCACACGCGACTCCCCGCCTTCGCGTGCCAGGTAGGGGGCCAGCGCGTGGGCCAGGTTTGCCAGTGGCAGGGTCTGCAGCCACACCCGTCCGGGCCCGGTCAGCGCGGCCAAAAAGATTCCATCCCCGCCGAAAAACATGTTGCGAATGCCCTGGATCCGCGTGATACCGAATCCCACCCCGGTCTGAAACGCCCCGACATGGCCCGGATGCACCCGCAGCGTCTCCCCGGGCCGCAGATCGCGCACCACGGTTTCACCGCCCAGTTCCAGCCAGGCCGTGCCCACGCCCGACACCTTCTGCAGCAGAAAGCCGTCGCCGCCGAAGATGCCCGCGCCCAATGTCTGCTGGAATCCGACGCCCAACTGAATATGAGGCGTCGCACACACAAAGCCATGCCGGTGCACCATGTACTCGTGGCCGGGCGAGACCTCCACCGGCAAAATATGCCCCGGGATTTTCGTCGCAAACGCGACCTCACCCCCGTAGCCTTGTGCGCCGTATTCGGTCATAAACAGCGTTCCGCCGCCCGCCATGCGCTTGATCGCGCCAAAAAACCCGCCGCCCCCACCGAACTGCGTGTGCGTGGTCATGGCAATGGACTGCGACATCCAGCTCAGCTCCCCGGCCTCGGAAATCACGCTCTCCCCAGGCTCCAGCAGCAGCTCCAACACAGGCATGGTCGATCCAACGATTCGGCTTTGCATGGCTTCCAACTTCCTTTCTCCCCGGCACACGCCGGGCGATGCACATGATCCTACGTCACATGCCAACGGTTGGTTCCCCGGAGACGGCCCCATCCGCTCCCCCGCCCAAGGCGCCACCCAGCAAACCATGCCGTCGCAATCCCCACAGCAGGGCCGCACAGACGGCAATGCTCAGCCCGGCATCGGTGATAAAACTGCCCGCAATCCCATGCCAGTTGTAGCCCCAACCGTCGACGAGCCCCATGTAGTCGATGGCCAGGTTGCTGGCTGCCAGCAGCACCGTGAAGATGGTCGCGGCCAGCGGGTTTCCGGGCCCGATCGTCTCGAACGTGATCGCGTTGGCCGTGGCGAAACCCATGGCCTGTAGCACGTTTTCGCCCGTGATCGCCACGGCGAACGTCCAGGGCCGGTGTGGTAGCAGAAGCAGCGAAAGCGTAAACAATCCACCGGCGATTCCGATTCCGAGATACAACGGCCGCAGCGGGATCCGCCGTGCAATGAGCGGAATCACGAGGCTGCCCGCGATCCCTGCCACCACTGACCCTGCGCCTGCGCACAGACTTACCATCCGTTCGCTCGCGGAAAAATCTTTCCCCACGCCTCCAAGGATGTTCGTCAGTGCAAACGACGCGGAAGGCAAAAGAAAGAGCAGCAGCGCGACCCGCACCTCGCGCCGTTTCAGTAGGGCAAAAACATCGCCCCAGAACCGTCCGAAGCTTTCCCGGGCCAGGCGTCGATCCGGACCCGGGGCGGGCAGTGCCAGAAAGATTAGTGTCGGGGCCATCAGGGCGACTGCCAGCACTCCTCCGGCGGCCACGGGCGGCAGCTTACGGATGATCTCGCTGCCGGTCAGCATGATGAGGCCGCCCGCACCGGTATTGCCCACCGCAAACCAGGCCCCCAACGCTCCGTCCTGCTCTTTGGTGATCAGCGAACCCATCCATCCGCCCACCGCTCCCTGGTAGAGTGCCGCCGCAACGTAGCCTGCAAGCATGACCGCCTCAAGCCGCCCGATCGGCTGGGGGTGCGTCGCCGTGAATGCCACCGCCCCGGCCGTGATCGCTGCAAACACCAGGGCATAGCTCCGCCGGCTGAAGCGCACATCCAGCATCGGAGAAATCGCAAAGACGAAAAAGCCCGGGGAAATGATGGCCGCGGTGATGGCCGCGATGCGGCCCCCCGGCACACCCTGCGACGCAAGCATCTCCGGCACGGTAACCACGGCAAAGCCGCCCATCATGCCGAATGTTGCATTCGTAAGACCCATCAGCCAGATCGGCGGCAATGCCCGGCGTTCCGTCATCGAAAACCTCGTGGAGGCACCGAAACCCGCGATGGCTGCGCAGGGCAACGGGGGAGTATTGGGTATTTGCTCGATTGTGCCACGGCCCGCGCTCCGCCGTGGCCGCCCAGCCGCATCCAAACCGCAGGATTGCAGCAATTTCAACCGCAGCCGAAGGGACACCATGGCCGACAGCCAAACGCAGGACCAGACCAACGAAGCCACCAAGCACGAAGACAGCACCACAAACGACGCCCCGGGCAAGCTGACCGGCGATCGCGGTGACGCCAAGGCCGATGCCTCCGGCTACCGTGGCAACAACCCCGGCACCTCCGGCTCAGGCGAAACCCACGTCAGCTCCGCAACGCCGGAAAACTCCCTGCAGCAACTCAACCCGTCCTCGCCCGCGGATACCGGCACAACTCCGGGAAGCAACAGCAAAATTGGCTGACCGCTCGTCAAGGCCCGCATCCAGCTGAGCCGAGCGAAGGTGCACCCGCACGGGGATCCTCTTTTTGACCGGCCTGCTCAGGCCCCGTGTGCTGGCCGAACCCTCAAAGGAAGGACCGTCTCTTCAGCCAGAAGACTCCTGGCCGGAAGGAGCCGTTCCGCCGGATAGAATAGGGACGTGGGCCTATAGCTCAATGGTTAGAGCAGCGGACTCATAATCCGTTGGTTCCAGGTTCAAGTCCTGGTGGGCCCACCAACTCACGCTTGCTCCTCAACAATCTGAGGACTTTTCCTTGGGTCAGCTTGCTTTAGTACTCGATCACGTGCGGCGACGGGTACGCCATCGTGCCATCCGCCCGGTCCACGTAAATGTCGATACCTTTCTCGCCATTCACTGTGGCCGCCACGATGACCCCACTTCCGAAGGTGCCGGAGCCATCCGTGCGTGACACATTGATGTGGTATGACGTGACAGGTCCCTTTGCCGGGCTGTACGTCGTCCAATCTTCTGTGAAGCGCGCCAGCGGATAGTGCGTGTACTTGTCGGGGTGCTCCTGCCAGTGCGGGTCGTTTTCATAGATCCCGTAGGCCTTGGCGTAATCCTTGCTCTCCAGGGCGCTGTAAAACTCACTCACCTTATGCTCGGCGGGGAGATTGGAAAACAGCCAGCCATGGCCGAGAATGTAGCCCAGAAACGTCAGCACGATCAGCAGGGCAATCACGGATGCGAGAGTAATCATCAGCGTCTTGAAGTGCTGGGCTCGGCGGGTGTCATAGGCGGGAGCATCCATCAGGCTCATCGGCAGTCGTTTCCTCGTGGTGATCTGGGCGCTGCAGCACCCACACATATTAGACACCGCGCCACGCCCATTGGCTTCCGGCAAGTCGCTCCAGGAATTTAACTTAAAAACGTCAGGTTCAGCTTGCTGCGCTTAAACGGCGAGAGCCAGCGGCACGGCATTTGGAAAGTGTTCGAACTCCGGTCCCGTTGGCAGGTCGTACACGCTCAGCACGTCGATCCGCACCGGTACCACCTCACGCCAAGGCTCCGGCAACAGCCGCCGGTAGGCCAGGGTCATGCGCCGCAGCATGCGTTCCTTGATGGCGTCGACCGCGGTCTCGGCGGGCGCGAGGTCCCTTGCCGTGCGCGTCTTCACCTCGAAAATAATCAGCGTATCGCGATCCCAGGCCACCAGATCCAGGTCGCCCCGCAGCCGGGCCGAGTGCCAACGCCGGGCCACAATAGGGTACCCCAGCGACTGCAGGTGAAAATACGCCAGGTCCTCACCCCGCTCGCCCGTGAGCAGGTGTTCGGGCCGCGCATGCCGGCTCCGCTGCGCCGACCAGGTCGAATCGCGGCGGTCTGCCCGGGTACGCAGCGAAAGGTAGGCCCGGCGTTCCAACTTGCGAAGATACTGTGTGACTCGCACTCGCATGAGGCTATAGGTACCTGCGCTGATGCGCTATGCATCGGAAAGTGCTTCGTCTGCCCCGTACGGGGGAGCGACAGGGAAGGCGATTTCGACCCGGTTTTCCACCGTACTCCCGCGCAGTTATGAGCCAGGTGCGAACGTCGGCGGAGCAGGAACTCGCCAGCCTCACCATCGCGGCGCGGTATACTTGCTCGTGCGCACCCGGCACAATCCATTTCACAATTCAAAGAGGTTGCAAGCGTGTCGGCAAAGTACATCTTTGTGACGGGCGGCGTCGTGTCGTC
>CAXTZL010000141.1:0-7951 GCA_964248555.1 uncultured Bryocella sp. | reverse complement strand
AGGATTGGCTTGCGGAGATGACTGGTGTAGCGACACCCTAAGATCGATCTGATCTGAAGATTGTGTCCTTAAAGAGGGAACAATCAATGCACTTTTGTGCCGAACACTCCTGAGGGCGCTAGTCCACTCACCCATAACTTCTTGTATGGGTGGAACTCGAAAGAGACACCGGCTGGGCTGCTGGCAGCTCCGGGTAGTCTCGGCACCAGATGAGGTTGCCAGCTTCCGCTATCTCATGATCCGGTCTTCCCGCAAGGGGACCTGTTCCGCACACAACCGCGCACACTCACGGAAATGTCAAAAGCTAACCCGCGCCCCTACCGCCACCTGCCTCTCCCGGCTTAGCGCCGAGGTCGAAGACAGCGGCGTTCCAAATGCCGGTGTACTTAACCCTTCGCTCGCAATGGCCGCCGCATCCTGAAAGACCAGCGGCGTCGGCGCCCCCACGCTCGCCGGCGTTCCCAACAGAAATGCCCTCGTTTCCACCCGTGAAAGACTCACAGAGTTCAGCAGGTTGAAGGCATCAGCCCGCAATTCCATCCGCCACCGACCGCCCAGCGGCACCTCCCGCGCCACCCGCAGATCCAACTTGCCCCGCAGCGGCAGGCGCAACGTATTCCGCCCCACCGTCGGCAGATAGGTGGCCCCACCCGAGCCGTTAATGGATTGGTGCCCACCCGTCAGCCGTGTTCCCCCAAAGATGACATAGCTATACGGTGCGCCGCTGCCAGCCGTTCCAATAGCACCCAGACGCCACCCCGAAAGCAACCCACGCACCTCCCGCGACCCGCCGCGAAGCTCACTCCGAAACGTCAACGCCCCCGCAAAATGGTGCGCGAACTGCAAGCTCGACAACCCCTTGTCATACCCATTGGTAAACGGATCGAATTGCCCGTTCTGCCGCGGCGTCGGCGAGCTCCCCGGCCCATCATCGATCGCCCGCGCAAATTGGTAACTCCCCCGCAAGCCGATCCCATGCCACTCCCGCACCGCAACCGTCGCCGTCCCGCTATGAAACGTTGCATTTGCGTTCGATTCGATCGCCGTCACCGGACCATACAGCGCCGTACGCCGCGCCGTGTAAAGCGGCACCTGAAACGTCTCCCCCGTCCGCAGCCCGGGATGCCCCGCCCCGCCCTGCAGCACATAGCTCACGGTCGACGTACTTGGCGCCACGTTGGCATCCACACTCGCCGGCAACTGCTTACCCCACGCCGTCGCGTATTCCCCCTCAACCAGCAAATGCCGGCCCAAGACGCCTTGCAGCGCAAAGCTGCCCCTTTGCACTGCCGGCAGTCGAAACCGCTGCGAAAACACCACCGCCGACCCCGTCCGGGCCACCACCCCTGCCGGCTCCGTCAGAAACGCACAAGGATACCCAAAACCCTGGTTCACCACCTGCGGACACGTCGTCTCGGTGGTCGGCAGGATCCGCACACTGTTGGTCGAGTTCGCCGCGCCCGGCAGGGCCGTATCCGCCAGCGCCGCCTGGATCGTCGCCCCCGGCAACCGCCCATAGAACACCCCATATCCCGCCTGCACGGTAAACCCACGCCCGCGCCCCGTCCGCCCCAATCCTCCCGGCGACCACACCACCGACACCCGCGGCGCCACGTTGTTCCGATCCTCGGGAAAGCTCGACGTCAGCCCCACCGCGCCCCCACCCAGCCTGCCAAGCACCGCGTCCAGCGACGCATTCGGCGCCTGCGGAAGCGGCAGCAGCAGGTAGTCATACCGCGCCCCCACCGTGACCAGGGCATCCCGCCGTACCCGCCACGAGTCCTCCGCGAACCCCGCCACGTTGTGCGTCACAAACTCCGTTGCCCCCGTTGCCGCAAAGTTCTGCGAATAACTCCGAAAGCAAAAATAGTGCGCCGTCGCATACACACCCGGGCACCCGCCATTCGGATACGCATGCACGTTGAACGTATAGTCCGTGATCCAGTCCACCAGGCCGCCGGCATGTCCGCTGCCAACATCGCTGTCATACAGAAACGTGCCCTCCAGGTTCGTCGCCGACAGCACCCGGTCCCGCAGACGGCTCCAGTCCCCGCCCAGAGTGACGACGTGCCGCCCGGCCCGCAGTTGCAACGCCTCCGCCACCTGCACCCGGTGCTCATCCGGATACGCCACCCGCCCCAGGCTCGCCGGCGTTCCGTACCGAAATCCTTCCGGCTCAATGAGCACCTCCGGCGCGTACCCGCCCGGCCCGATCGCCGCTACCGCCGGATCCACCGCCGCCGGCGACTCATACTCCAGGTCGTGCACGGCCTGCACCCGCACGCTGTTCACCGCCCGCGCGCCAAACCGGTGCTCCCACCCCGCACTCCCCGCCTCCGCCGCTACACGGCTGCTCCCGATCGACGAAACCGCCTCACTCACCACCCCCGCCGCCAGTCCCGTCCCATTCAGCACCGGCGCCGACAACCGCTGCGCCTGCCCGCCAACGTTCACCCGGTCCGACCGCCCCAGCCCCGCATCCAGTCGCAGAAATGCCAGCGTCCGCGGCGCCGCGACCGCCGCCTCCCCACCCAATCCATCCAGGTACTCCAGCGCACGCCGCCGCGCCGCCGCGCCCACACCCCGGTTCGCCAACAGCGCCGTCTGCGTTGCCGAAAGCGAAAAGAAACCAGCCGTCTCCGGCGACGAAACAATCGTCTCCGTGCGCCTCTGCCCCTCATAGGCCCCAAACAATCCCAGACGCCCATGCCCCAGCAGCGGCAACCCCAGCGCCCCGCCATACTGCCTGTCGGAATCCGCCGGCCGCTCCAGCACGTTCGTTACCGCCCCATCCACGTACCGGCTCACCACCGCAAACGGGTTCACCGCCGCCCACGCACTCTCGCGATCCTGAAAAAACACGCTGCCATGCACACCGTCGCCGGCCTGTCGCGAGTTCACCACGACCACCGCCCCCGCGGCGCCGCCATACTGCGCTGAAAATGTGTGCGGCATCACCCGCACTGACCGCACCGCCCCTTGCGCAAACCCCGACCCTAGCCGCGGCCCACCCGCCGCCGACCCCGTCGGTCCGCTGCGAAACCCCTGGTCCGCCGAAAGCCCATCCACCGTCTCCGCATCCTGCGTCGCCGGCAGCCCGGCCACACTCAGCCCCGTAGCCGCCGATCCCGTCTCCCGCTCCGCCCGCGCTGAGGCCGTGTCGTCCTCCGTAGCATCCTGCGCCGCCCCGCATCCGCCAGCGTAGCCTCATGCGCGGCCGCATCCGTCGCCTCCACGGCCTCCCACTGCCGATCCTCCAGTGGAAGACCGTCCAGCGCAGACTCTCCCCCGCTGCCAGCAGTTCCCTTGCTCCTGCCGCGTAGCGCACCGCTTGTCTGGGGTAAAGGGGCTACCAGCCCCGATTCACTCGCAACGTCCGACGATGCACCCACACGGCGCATCGTCAGGACCGGCACCCCTGTCTTGTCTGGAGGGGATCCGTCCGGCTGAAAACGGATCTCCACCTCCACCGTCTCGCCTGCCTCCACCTGCACAATCCCGGGCAGCGCAACAGCAAGGCCACCCCGCAGCAAGAGCTCCCCGCGATATAAACCCGGTTGCAGGCCCAGAACGGAGAAATCTCCACCTCGGCCCACCCCGGTCGAAATCGAAGGCGCACGCTGTGGTGCCGCTCCACGGAATCCCGAAACCGCCCGGCCGGCTGACTCGTTCTCAGGCGCAGGCCACAACACAAGACCCACCGCAGGGAGCGGCGCTCGACCAGCCTGCACCACCCGTCCCCGAAATACCGCCGTCGTCAAAACCTGTCCCGCTGCGGCCTCTGACGACCAACCAAGGCCCAAAACCCAGCCCAGGGCCCAAAGCAGGGTCCAGACCAGTCCCAACCAACCGCGCCACTCACGGCCCCGCTGGCCTCGACGCCTCTTTTGCCAGGAACAAACCATCACACGCCGCCCCAGGGACATCAGACCTGGAACTCACAACTCCACAATCGGCGATCGCCCGGCTCACAGCCGGGTGGTCCTTGGAGGCTAGCTCATTCGGAAGCGCAAAACCACGCTCCGTTTGGGGGAGCCTTCACCCGTTCAGGGCACCTGCGGGCAGGCGTGGCCTCACCCCGCGCAGGTGCACGGACAAGCCGCCGCGGCAAAAACAGGGGCGACGCCGAAGCGCCGCCCTTGCCCATTTGAATGGATGACCTTAGAAGAGGAACCGCGCCGACACCTGAATCTCACGCGGCGTATAAAGAAATCCGCTGGAGTTCACGGTCGTTTTCGTTCCAAAGCCGGACTGGAACGTCGCCGTACTGTTCGCGACGCCACTGGCGGCGTTCGTACTTGTGGTGCTGAATAAATACCCCGTCGTCGATTCCGCGCTGATGTTCTCGTGGTTGGCCGCATTGAACAGATCAGCCCGCAATTCCAGGTGGTATCGATCGCTGAAGGGTATCGCCTTGACTAAGCGGATGTCATCGACGATGTCCCGGGGTAATTTCAGCGTATTCCGTCCAATTTGTGGGAAGAAGGCGCCACCACCTGAACCATTCGGACCGGAAACAGCACCATTGCCGACAAAGCCGCTTGTCGCAATCGTGATCGGCAAGCCATTCTGCATTTGGAAGCTGTCGTTGATGCTCCAGTTGTTGGTCAGGTACTTCAGCCCATAACCACTCTGACGGTTCGGGAAGTTATACAGGACGTAACCGACAAATCGATTCGGCACGTTGTAGTTAGAATTTCCGTAGTTGGCACGGTAGTTACCATACGGGTCATACCAGCTGTTCGCCACCGTAGCCGTGTTGGCATTCTGTGCGTAATCCGTTGCATGCGACCAAGTGTAGCTAAAGTTCATCTCCAGGCCGTGGTACGCCTGCGAGTCAATTTGCGCTACCAACGCGTGGTAAGTCGAGTTGATGTTGCTGGTCACCTGCGTAATGTTTTGAAAATTCGTCGCAACCGAACCGAACAGCCCGGTGTTTCCGTAACCGTTGTATTCCAGCACCGGAATCTGCGTTCCGCTGGCCAAGGGTGACCGGCCCGTCGCATCGCTGATCGTAATCACGTCGGTGGTATACCCAGTCGGGTTTGTTGTGGCATTGTAAGGCCGGTTGTTCAGGTTCAGGTTGAGGAAGTTCGGCAGCTCCCGTCCAAGCGATCCTAGGTAATTCATGTTGAACACCGTACGACGGCCAAACTGCTGTTGCAGCACAAGATCGAACTCATGGATGAAGGGATTTTGAAAGTTCGGAGCGAAGTAGTAGGAAGTCTGCGTGCCCAACGCTTGCTGCGTTGCCAGATTGGGCAGCAGGGGCGCACCGGCCGTATTCGCCTTGTAGGTCGGTGCCGTTTGCCCATTCGGGCTGCCGGTCTGCAGGAAGGTGTTCAGAATGGTGCCGTTAAGCATGCGGCCGTAGAAAATGCCATAACCGCCGCGCAAGACCGTCGATCCACCGCCGAAAACATCATACGCAAAGCCGAGACGCGGTCCGATGTTGTTCTTGTCACTCGGACGATTTGTCAAACCGGTGTAAGGAACAAACGAACCCGTGGCCGTCGTCAGATTCGATGAAGGGAAGGGCAGGAATTCATAGTCATAGCGCACGCCCAGTTCCAGGGTCAGCCGCGGCGTCACCTTCCAGTTATCCTGCGCGAAAGCGCTGTAGTCCAGCGTGCCGATCGCATACACCGGATTGCCAAAACCCTGGAAGTAATTGGTGAAGCAGGGGTAAATGCCAACCGCTGTCAGCGTCGCAGTTGCTGTCGAAGCCGCGCCCGAAGCGCAACTGCCTGTCCGTCCGCTCTTCCGGTTATAAAGATCGGTGAAGTAGTTCCCAATATAGGTGTAGCTAAAATCACCGTTGCTCTCGAAGGTGTTATTGATCAGGTCATAGTTATGGAGCGCGTCGCCACCAAACTTGAACGTGTGATTGCCACGCACGTAATAAGCCGTGTCAAAGATCTGCCACTTACGCTCATCGGGATAGGCGGTCCGATAGGAGTAGTAGGGTGATCCAAGGTTAAACCCGCTCGATGTCGCCAGGTTGACGTACGGCACGTTGCCCGCCGAAGCCCCCGTGCCGACTAGGTTCTGCGATGTGTAACCGCTGTAGGGCTGCTGCGTCTCGTAATCCAGTTCGCGGCTGTACTGGTATCCCAGTTCATTGCTCACGTTAGGCAAAAGCTGACTTTCCAGCTTGGCCAAACCGTAGTCGAGCTTCACAAAATCGTTGCCAAACGCGTCGATGGAGTAGGCCGTCGTTGCCGTGGTCTGTACCCCGCCCGGCGAATCCCAGCGCAGACGGTGGTACAGCAGGGAAAGGTGCTCCTTGGGCGTAATGTTCACGTCCAGCTTCGGCGTATTGATTTCTTGATAGCCGGTACGAGGCACAAGGCCCAGGTCCGGCAGAAGACTAGCGAGCCCCGCGTCGTAATTCATAGCTCCGGCTGCATAGCTCGTCAGCTTCTCCCGCGCCGCCAGGGTGCAGGTCTGACCGTCAATTACATACTTCGCATTGGTCGTGGCCAGCCCGGAAAAATAGCCGGTGGTCAGGTTGCAGGCCGCGCCCGTCGGCAGCGCCGCATCCGGCTGATTGAAAAACGTCGCCGGAACGCTCGGCTTGCCGATACCTGGGAAAATGTGCGTCTGCTGGTCGTACACGTAATGCCAGAAGATTTTGTCCTTCACAATCGGGCCACCGACAGATAGCCCGTAGATCTTGCGCAGATCCTTCGGCTTGATCGGGAAAGTATTAAAGGTGTACCCGCCAGCTCCGTTCGGAGTGGCCGTCGTGTTGCTCACCAGCGGTGTAAAAGCCGCCCACCCGCTGTTGCGGTCATAACCATAGACTTCCCCGTGAAACTTATTGGTGCCGCTCGTCGTTACCGAGTTGATCACCGCGCCCGCTGCGCGCCCAAACTCCGCCTGGTACACACCCGCGTTGACCTGAAACTCGCGCACTGCGTCTTCCGAGGTCGAATACGCCTCACGCGTACGCCCGCGCTCCTCGGAGAAGTACGCCTGGTTATCATCCGCGCCGTCAATCAGGATGTTGTTCAGCAGCGGACTGATACCACGTACCGCCACAAGTCCATACCCGTTCGAATCCGACACCACACCCGGCGTCAACAGCGCCAGGCTGGACCAACGCCGATTATTCTCGGGAATGTCCTGAATGGCGCGGCTCGTGAGCACCGAGCTGAAGTCCGGCGACTCCAGGTTCACAATCGGCGTCGCTTCGTTCACCGTCACCGTCTCTGCCGTATTTCCCGTGTTCAATCGCGGCTGCAGCGTCGTCGCCGAACCCACCTGCACCGACACCACGCTCGCCACATACTGGCTGAATCCAGGCGCTGAAATTGTTACCTTATACTCGCCCGGCTGCAACAAAGGCGCATTGAAGAAACCCTTGCCGTCCGCCGTCAGCGTCAGCGTCTGGTTCGTGCCCGAGTTCACAATCAACACCGTCGCATTGGTAACCGCCGCGCCGGTCGCATCTTCCACCGTGCCCGTAATCGCACCCTGCGTCACCGACTGCGCGGACATCCCCGCCGCCAACACCGCTCCAGCTATCAGCGCGACACGATGCCGCTGGACCCGTTTTCCATCAAACATCCGCTCTCCTGAATTACCCAAAACTTCCAAAAACTCGGCCAAAACACACCCGGAGCACACACCCGACCGCCTCGACGCTCGCTGACATCTGCAAAACGGCGTCGCTTCACAGCGCGCCCGGGGTGAAATCTGGCCTATGCCGCCGATTGTAGCAAGGCCTTTGTGAACACCCGATAACAAACGCAAACCCAGTGGTAACCAGCCGCGGGTACGCCTGTGTCACCCCAGGCCCATCACCGTCCCATCCCGGCACAGCCCCCAGCCAGAACATCCCCGCCCCAACCGCGTAAACTACTCTTTGGAGGCACCACCACCCGCATGTTTATCGATGAAGCCCGCATCCGCATCAAGGCCGGCGACGGCGGCAACGGCTGCATGG
>CAXTZL010000140.1:0-7973 GCA_964248555.1 uncultured Bryocella sp. | reverse complement strand
TTAGTTCGTCTTTTTCAACGATGGCCAGCCGCGTCTCATGCGGCGTGCTGGAGATGTAAATTTCCTTCGACATTGTCTCTGCTTTCCGCCCGCTTCCGGGCTGGCAGGACAAACGAGGGTCGCATCTGGACGTGCTGCACTATGCCCAAACTACCTCCCTTGCTGGGGACAGGTCTTTGAAGGCGCAGGCTGGAGTGAAAGCTGTCTGCCGCAGTGGCCCGGGATTTCCGGACGTTCCGCGGCGGGCGCGCCCGGCAGTCCGCAGAAAGCGAAACCGCGAGCCAACGCCGTTATCCAGTATTTCTTGAAATTCCAGTGTGTTTGCCTTGGCCCGGCCGCGATGCACTGCGCCTTTGGCCCGAACGCCCGCTGCAGAATTTGTGACCACACCTGCCTCGACAAGAGGCGGGGCCGTTAGCCATCCGTTGCAGAGCATGCTCAAAACCTGTCCGGCTGCGAGAGTCGATCCGCGCCTGGCCGGCCTTTGGTGTTTAATCTTCCGTCCATCGCGCGGGGAATGGTCTCGTCCGTTGCGACGGGGGTTACTGGGACCCGGCCCTCTGGCCGTCATCCTTCCCCTTAGTATGCCTCAACCGCGGCGGAAGTGAATACACGATCAAAAAGAACCCTTGAGCGGTACCGCCGGCCTTCGCTTCACCCTCAGTTCACAAATCGCCGCATGCGGATGTTCATCACCATGCCCAGAGCCAGAAATGTGAACAGGACGGAGGATCCGCCATAGCTCATGAGTGGCAGAGGAATCCCGGTTACGGGCATCAGGCCCACGCACATACCCACGTTGACCGCCACCTGAAAAAGAAGAATTGCGGCGATACCCATCACAATGAGCGTTCCGGGCGGGTCGGGCGCCATTTGGGCGTTTTCAATCAGGCGCACCAGGATCAAAAAGTAAAGCAGCAGCACGCCAAGCGCCCCAAGAAAGCCGTGCTCCTCACAGAAGGCCGCGAAGATGAAATCCGTATACGGGATTGGCAGGAAATCACCCTGGGTCTGCGTTCCCTTGTTGGCGCCCTTGCCCCAAATGCCACCCGATCCGACCGCTATAAGACTTTGCCGGATTTGGTAACCCGAGCCCTTGGGGTCGGTCTCAGGGTTTGTGAATGCCGTCAGCCGCGCCTTCTGGTACGGCTTCAAGATTTTGCCGCTCTTCCACACACCGCCGACCAGCAGAACAAAACCAAGCAGCAGGACTACAGCCTGCCGCAGGCGAATGCCGCCCAAAAATAGTCCCACCAGAAGCACCGGGGAGTACGTCAGCGCCGTGCCCAGGTCCGGTTGTGTGAGAACGAGCAACATGGGGCCGCCAATCAAGGCGAAGGCCTTGGCGATATCCAGCCACCCCAGTTCCTTTTTGTTGGCGATAAAAGTCCAGAAAAAGCGCGCCGCGGCCACAATCAGTACGAGCTTTACCCATTCCGAGGGCTGAAAATGCACGCCGCCACCAAGATTGATCCAGCGCCGGGCACCCAGCACCCGCTGACCGACGAGCTTGACGGCCAACAGGCCTGCCACGCCGACGCCATACGCCCAGGGTGCGATATCCAGAAGCCGATGGTAGTCAATGACCGACATGACAAACATCAGGACAAGGCCAATGGACAGAAAACCCATCTGTTTGACCTGAAATCCGTGAAATTTCGTCATTGCCGTCGCGGATCGGATCTCGAGCACACTGAGCACGCTCAGTACCAGCACGAAGCCCAGCAACGTCCAGTCGAAGTCCCGAAAGCGCGAGCGAAACACCCGTCCAGTTTAACGGGCCCGGGTTTCAGAAGGGGACAGTACCCGCCGCCTCCCCCGCGGGCACTGTCCTGAGCTCCCCAGGGGATGACGCGGCGATCCCGGACCATTCAGCAAGGAAGCAGGCCGCTGCCCGGCACGGTAGTGCTTCAGCGTATCGGTGACGTACTTGGCAGCGTTCTCCAGCATGTGGGTGGGGAACCCTGCGATGGGCGGTGTCACAAAAACATGCGGCAGCTTGACCAGCGGGTCGCTTTGTTGCACGGGTTCCTGGGCGACGACATCCAGCCCCGCCGCACCGATCTGTCCGCGAAGCGCGGCCTCCACCAGGGCGGGCTCGTCAATCAACTCGGTAGGCAGCGAGTCCGGATGCTTATTCACGGTCGCCAGCTTGACCCCAATTCTGTGCGATTTTTTTGAGCAGGGCAGCCGTGAACTCGTTCTCGGGGGCACAGAAAGCAACCTCCATCGAACCTCACAGGCACGCCGTTGCCGTAACGGCATCAGGCGTAGGATGCGTGGTTTCCCAGCCGCGAAGCGAGATTACAGGATCGCGGCGCGCCAATTCCCCAAGCAGACTCAGCGACCACCGGCCGAGGGCGTTGCCGTCGCGACGGGCTCCGCGGCGACCGGTCTTAATGCCTCCGCGTATGGCGTCGCGGGCGCGTCGCCGCCAGTACCTGCCGGCGGGAAATTCACCGGCGCTGACGGGGTCTCTGCCACCTTCATGAAATTGCCGGTGCGGGCGCGCTGCTTGTTGACATAAGCGCTGATCACCTGCGCCGCCAGCTTGGCGGCGTTGTTTCCCCAGTTTCCATGCTCCCAAAGCACCGCGACCACGATGTCCGGGTTGCGCCGCGGCGCCATGCCGACGAACCAGGCATTGGGTTCCGTGTTGTGGCCCTTGCTGGTCTTCGACAGGGCCGTGTGACTCATCACCTGCGCTGTCCCTGTTTTGCCCGCAAAGTCCACTCCTTCAAGCCGCGCCGCGTAAGCCGTTCCGCTCGGGCTGGAGGTCACATTCGCCATGGCATCGGTGATGATCTGCCAGTTCTCCGGCGAGAGCGCGACCGTCCTGTCGCCGGAGCCCGGAAAGCTTTCGAGCTCCGCCTCGTGTTCCTGCGAGGACAACTCGCTGGGAAAAACAACATGCGGCCGCCGCAGGACGCCGCCCGAGGCGATGCCACCGATCGCGCGTGCCAGCTGCAGCGGCGTGGCCTGAATCGCCCCCTGGCCAATGCCGACCGAAATTGTTTCTCCGGCGTACCACTTGTCGTGCTGCTGCTTCAGCTTCCACTGCTCGGAAGGCATCAGGCCGGCGGCTTCGTCGGGCAGGTCGATACCGGTCTTTTCGCCGATGCCCACCTCGGTCGCATAACGGTCAATGGTGCCGATGCCGAGCCGGTTGGCCAGCGTGTAATAAAACGTATCGCAGGAGTACGGAATGGCGTTGTAGATCGTCACCGCGCCGTGATGTTTGTCGCAGGCAAAAAAATGGCCGTAGAAAGTCGCGCCCCCGGTGCAGTCCACCTTCAGGTTCTGCGCCACGCCCTGCTGCAGCCCGGCCAGCGACATGATGATCTTGAAGGTCGACCCAGGAGCCAGCTGCGCCTGAATCGCCTTGTTCAGCAGCGGGTGATCCCCGTTGTCGAGGATTGTCTGCCAGTAGGCCTTCGTCAGCCGCACGGAAAACTGATTTGGATCAAAGGTCGGCCGCGAGGCCATTGCCAGGATCTCGCCGGTATGCGGGTCCATGGCGACAATCGCGCCAACCTTGCCTTCAAGCGCCTGCTCGGCGGCTTTTTGCACGTCCAGGTCGACGGTCAGGCGAAGGTCCTGACCCGGTTTGGCGTACTCCTCGCCGGCCACGCTCACCTCGCGGCCATGCGAGTTCACGACCATGTCGCGGGAGCCATCAGTACCCCGCAACACTTCGTCGTAGGCTTCTTCCACACCGGATTTGCCGACCACATCGCCGGGCTCATAGAAGGCGTACTTGGAATTGTTCAGGTCAGCCTCGGAGACCTCGCCGACATACCCGATCAGGTGGGCCATAAAGCCGTTTTTGGGGTAAAGGCGGCGCTGTTCGTCGAGGGTGTCCAGCTCGGGCAATTCATCGCGGTGGGCCGCAATAAAGGCCTGCTCGTCCGGCGTGATGTCCTGCTTCAGCGGAATGGGCTGGTACTTCGGGGCGTACTGGTAGTGCTTCACAATCGCCTGAATCTGCGCCGGATCCATGTGCAGACCTTCTGCGATCAAGGGCAGGTCATGCTCCACAGCCGCCAACTGCTCGCGCAGCAGATAACAGGTCACCGAAGGGTAGTTGTCCACGATGAGCCGGCCTTCGCGGTCCAGAATGCGTCCGCGCGGCGCCAGCACCGGTACCTTGCGGATGCGGTTCTGCTCGGCCAGGACACGGTAATTTTCCGCCCCCAGCACCTGCAAGCGCCAAAGGCCAATGCCCAGCACCACCAGCACGAGCGCGACGACATACTGCAGGGCCGCCAGCTTGACCGGCGGTACTCGCTCCTTGCGCTCTAGATTCTGCTCGGGAACTTCCGGTGTCACTCGTTGGCCCGCTTGTGTTTTAGGTACCCGTGTCGCCTTCAGTCTACCGCGATCCACGCCGCCCGGCACGTACCCGGCAGCCGCTGCAGAGCCTATTCCACACGCACTTTGAAGCGATCCAGCAATAAAAAGATCGGGACTGCCACCACGGTGTTGACCCCGGCACGAAGCAGATCATAGGCGGGCTGAAGGTGCTCGCTGCTGATGCCCAGCAGGTGACGCCGGATAAAGAAGAGCATGGCGCTCTGCAGCAGGCTTGCGAGGAAGTTGAGCAGGAGCCGGTTGACAATGTTCTCGACGTCGACATTGAAGCCGACACTGGCTCCGAAGTAGCCGATGATTGTTTTGACGATCCCGAAGACGCCGATCGCCTGTCCCGTCACCGCGTCCTGCGTCAGGCCGATCAGCATGCCCGTGACGGCACCCGCCACCGGGTTCCGTCGTGAGACCGCAAAAAAAACCGTGGCAATCAGGGGCAGATCCAAAACATCCAGCCGGGTCCAGACCAGCGGCAGCATCGCCCCCAGCAGGATGCACACAAGCGGAGTTAGCAGCGAGACCGCGGGGTGAAAGTGGTACTGTTCGAGCTCGCGCCGGGAGGTGTAACTGTGCTCAGCCATGCCGTCAGGTCAATTTTGAGCATACCCGAGCCCTGGGAACGGAGCCGCGTACCCGAACTTGCCCGTCAGTCCTATGGCAGTCACTTGCGCTCCTGGTTGCCTGATTCTGTATTCCGCAGGGTGGCTCCGGAGGTGGATACTGCCGCCATGCCGACACCCCTTTGAAAGTGCTCAACTGAATCTAAAACTCTTCGAACTGCGCCGCGATCCCGATCTGCGCCAGGCGCGGGCCTGGTTTCTCCATGATTTCAATCCCCGCAGCTTTGCGGAGATGAGCGCACTGGCGAGCGGCGACAGGAACGTAGCCTTTCGCATGGTTCTCAGCTACTGGGAGATGGCGTGTTCGCTGGTAACCACGGGCGCGATCGAGGCAGATGCTTTTCTCGCGGCTCACAGTGAGGTCGTTGCCACCCTCTCCAAAATCGAACCCTTTCTGGCCGAGGCGCGGTCCATCATCGGGGAACCGGACTTCTGCCGGCACCTGGAGCAGGCAGTTTCGCTGCTGCCGGATGCACCGTCCGTTCTGAAGCGCCGCCGGGAAAAGATTCACGCTGCTGCCGCCGCCAGGGCCGAGGCCCGACCCGCTGTGACCAGTGCGGCTAAAGCTAGTGCGGCTGTGGTGCCGCCGGAGCGCCCGGTGTGAGATCGGTCGCCGGCGGAGCCGCACCGGGTGAGTAGCGGTCCGGATGCGCTGCGGCTCTAGGCGTGGGCATGCCCGAGTTCGGAATGCCGGCAACCCCGCCTGCGCCCTTCGCTGCGGCCTCAGCGGTACTGGCGCTGCTGCCAGTGGCCGTCGCCGCCTGACTTGGCGCATCCTGCCCCACGCTGGGCAGCCGCTCGGCAACCAGGTCCGCGGCCCGCTTATTCTCCTCGGCAGTGGCCTGCGCTGTGGCCGCATCGGCCTGCGCGGCAGGAGGCAGATCCGGCAACGTGCCCGTGATGACCAGGACTTCCTCCAGCTGGTGAAGATTGGCCGCCGGTTTGATGTGGATCAACAGATAAGGCGGGTGCTGCGGATCAGCTGCCAACGAAGTGATAGCGCCGACCGGCAACCCGCGCGGAAACACCTGATCGCCACCGGAGGTGATGACCTTTTCGCCGGGTTTGATTCGATCGTCCTGGGTCAGATTGTTAATCACAACCTCACCCGCTGCCGTGCCGCGCAGGATGCCGCGCAGCCGGGTCGTGGCCAGAAAAACGCCCGCCCCGGAGTTCGCATCGTTGAGCAGCAGCAGTTGGGCCGTGTGCGGCATCACGTCCCGCAGCTTGCCGACGACACCATCGGGCGTAATCACGGGCTGCTCCGGCTTGAGGCCGTCGGCCGAACCTTTATTGATCCAAAGCACATGCGAATGATCAGACCCGCTGGTCCCGATCACCTCCGCGGCAACGGTGGCAGCTATATATTGCTGCTTGAATTGAAGCAGGTGCTGCAGGCGCCGGCCCTCGGCGGCGTCTTCGGCGAAGCTGGCCTGCTCCTGACGCAGTCGCGCGACCTCGCCGCGGAGCTGAGCGTCCTGCTGACGCGTGTGGCGCAGGTCGACGTAGCTGGTCCACAGGTGCGCCACTCCCCCGCCGATTGCCGCGGTGGCGCGTTCGACGGGACCGAAAACGGCCATCGTCCAAGTGCGCAGGAGACTGACCCTGGGGCTGTCCTGCGCACCCGGAAGGCTGTTTCCGCCGGGTACCAGACCCGTAGCCGCTGCGCTCGATGGAGCAATCGCTGGGCGGTGCACCTGCACGGCAAGCCAAAGCGTCTGCGCGAGCACAAGCGCGAGCAGCACCAGCGGGTTCTTGAGGCGGGCGAAGGACTCCATGATGGCGGGGTACGGACCCCACCGTCATTATCCACGTTCGGCTTGTCATTCCCATTGGCGGCCGATGGGAAGGCAGCGGGCACAACCGTTAGCATGAGACTGTGGTGCCGACCTTGCAAACCCCAGTGAAATACCTGAAGCGTGTGGGCGAGCGGGTGGCCGCCAGCCTGCTCGAGCGCGGGGTGGAAACGGTGGAAGATCTGCTCTACCACCTCCCGTTTCGCTACGAGGACCGAGCCCACCCCAAGCCGCTTTCGAGCTACGAGCCGGGCGACATGGCCTCGGTCGTTGGCGAGGTACGAGGCTCCGTGCTGCTGCGCACCCGGGCCAAGCCCATCTTCGAGATGACCGTAGGAATCCGGTCTGCGGGCGAAGCCCAGCCCGGGCTATCCCTTGCAGGCGAAACGCCGCGGCTCGGGCCGCCTCCTGTACTCGAAACCCTCAAGTGCCTCTGGTTCAATGGCACCTATCTGCGCGATCGCTTCCAGCCTGGTCAAAGCGTGGCCCTGTACGGCAAGCTGGAGGGTTCGCGCTCCGGCAATGTCCCCGGTTCGGCTTCGGGCGCCCCAAAATGGAAGATGATCCAGCCAACCTTCGAGATCCTGCCCGGACCGGACGCAACCGGGGACGACGCTGAGTTCACCACGCTCGAAATGGGCCGGCTGGTGCCCGTGTACGAATCGCTTGGCGGCACCACCGTCTGGGGTGCGAAGCTGGGGTCGCGCTGGTTGCGCCGTGTACTCTGGTCACTCTTTCGGGAGCTGGAAGAGGCTGGCGTGGCGGCCGAGGAAACCCTGCCGGGAGCACTGCGCGAACGGCTCTCGCTGCCCAGCCGTATGCAGGCTTTGCGCGACCTCCACTTCCCGCCCGCCGAGACCGCGCTGGCCGATCTGCAGGCCGCCCGAACGCCGGCTCATCGCCGGCTCATCTTTGAAGAGCTCTGGTACCTCGAACTCGGGCTGGAGTTGAAGCGGCGCCGCCTGCGCGAGCGTCAGGGCACGGCCTTTGTCACCGACGACAACGTCCGCAAGGCGCTGAAGCAGGTGCTTCCCTTCAAACCGACCGCGGCGCAGAAACGGGTTCTGGGAGAGATCGTCGCGGACATGCGCGAGCCGCGGCCCATGCGCCGCCTGCTGCAGGGGGACGTCGGCTCCGGAAAGACGATCGTCGCCTTCGAAGCTGCCCTGGTGGCGATCGAAAACGGCTA
>CAXTZL010000139.1:0-7978 GCA_964248555.1 uncultured Bryocella sp. | reverse complement strand
CCATGATGATGACCTTCGTCAACATGGACGCCCCCGGCATCACCATCCTGCCCACGCACCGCGTCGTCTTCGGCCTGCCCGGCTTCAACGGCCGCGCCTTTGCGCAGGCCGCCGAGCGCCTTTTCACCGTAGAAGAACTGCCCAACACCCCCGACGGCCACTTCCCCGGCGCCCCCAACCTCCTCAAGCGCCTCCACGACACCCCAGGCGTCGCCTTCATCGCCGCCACCCGCGACGGCGACTACCTTCTCACCCCCAAACCCGACGCCATCGCCGCAGCCCTCGCCGACGCCAGTCCCCGCCAGGCCCAGCTCGACGTCGTGCAGCTCCACAAACTCGTTCTACACGAGCTACTCGGCCTCGACGAAGAAGCCGTCCGCGCCGGCGAAAACGTCCGTTACCTCCGCGAGGCCACAGAGGCCCTCCAGCAGGTAGGCAGCGGCAATGCCGACGTAGCTTTCCTCATCAAGCCCGTCACCCTAGAGCAAATGAAGGACATCTCCCTCCACCTCGAAGTCATGCCCCAGAAGTCCACCGACTTCTACCCCAAACTCCTCAGCGGTCTAGCGATGTATGCGCTAGATTTAGGACCACTACCACCTTCCCTGTAGGGAGTGCGGAGGCTTCCAATGGCAACTACTTCAGCCCTGCTGCCGCTCGCGCAGTACTTGAAGACGAGCTACAGTCCTGATGTCGACTTCGTGGAAGGGGAACTGGAGGAGCGCAACGTGGGTGACTATGAACACGCACGACTCCAATGGTTGATCGGTGCCTTCTTCGCCATACGTGAGCGCGATTGGTCGATCCGGGGTGTCACGGAGCAACGCATCCAGGTCACACCGGATCGCGTCCGCATTTGCGATCTGGCCCTCCTTCGCATCGACGCCCCAAGAGAGAAAATCACCACCACACCCCCGCTCGTCTGCCTCGAGATCCTGTCCCCGGAAGACCGCTTTGCCCAGGCAAAGCTCGTCTTGGCCGACTATCTCGCCATGGGCGTACAAAACATCTGGCTCATCGACCCCGCATATCGCTCCGCGTGGACCTTTGGTGCCAACGGCCTGCAGGAAGCCGACTCCATAAATCTGACTGTCCCCGACAGCCTCATTCGCCTCGACCTTACCGAAGCCTTCGCCGCACTCGACTAACCAAGTTCACCTATGACAACCGGAGTTGTGGGTGAGAGCTGAATCGCTGGGTGACCAGTTCTAATGTCCGAAGCCCTTGTACGCGGGTGTCTTCGATGAGTGTTGCCGTTTGCACGGGAGTCTCCGTAAGATGATCGCCAATGAGAGTTATCTTCGCGACAGCTTTGCTTTATGCGACTTCTTCAATTGCGCAATCTGCAGGTGTGCCGACACTTCGGGCGCTCTATGTCGAAGACCAGCGTGACCGCGGAGTAGCCCTCGCTGATGATGGCGTCAGCATGCTCCCCAAAAATCAGGCAGACAAGCTTCCTTCATACGATTGGGAGAAGGATATCCCTAAGCGTGACGAAACAAGACGCGAGCAGGCGCGTACGCTGCTAGCGAAGACCGGTCATAACGGCGAGGACTACTTCTATGCCGCTTTCCTCTTTCAACACGGTCAAAAAGCTGAAGATTACCTGTTTGCCCACATCCTGGCCACGGAATCCGTGGCTCTCGGGTATAGCCGCGCGAAGTGGATTTCAGCTGCTACGCTTGACCGCTACCTCGAGCAGATTGGCCAAAAGCAGGTTTTTGGCACCCAGTACGTCGGAGAAAATTACGCCTACTACCTTGAGCATCAGCAAGACCGAGATGTAGGCGAAAAATTCAAGGCGCTGAGTAGTCAGCAGACGCTTCAGCCTTATGCCCCACAGATGATTCCGGACTCTATCAGGACAGATTTTTGTGTCCCGCCCCTCGCAATGCAAGAGCAGCACATTGCAGACGTAAAGGCCGGAAAGGCAAAGCCCGGAGATCTGCCACGCCTCAAGGATTGTGCACGGTAGTGGTGGTGCGCGAATCGCATCTAGCGCGCTTTCCAAAGCTTGTATTCACTGGATACGGACTCTTCAGACAGGTACACAGCACGATCGGCGCCCGCCTACGCCACTACCGCGAAACCCCCTCCAGCGGGGAACTCGCCGTCGCATACAGCTTCTTCGGCATCCTTCCAGCCAGAAACGCCTCCCGCCCGGCCTCGGTCCCCTTGCGCATCGCCGAACTCATCAGCACCGGGTTCTTCGACCCCGCCATCGCCGTATTCAGCAGCACCGCATCGAACCCCAACTCCATCGCCAGCGCCGCATCGCTCGCCGTCCCCAGCCCCGCATCCACCACCAGCGGCACCTCATGGATCAGCTCGCGCATCATGCGCAGCGTGTACGTGTTCGCGATGCCCAGCCCCGTCCCGATCGGCGCTCCCAGCGGCATCACCGCCGCCGCACCCACGTCGATCAGCCGCTTCGCAAACACAATGTCATCAGTGGTATACGGCAAAACCGTAAAGCCTTCCTTCACCAAAACCCGTGTCGCCTCGACCGTCGCCTGCACATCCGGATAAAGGGTCGCCTGGTCCCCGATGACCTCAATCTTCACCCAGTCCGACAACCCCACTTCCCGCGCCAGCCGAGCCGCCCGGATCGCCTCCTCGGCCGTGTAGCAGCCAGCTGTATTCGGCAAAAGAAAATACCGCTTCGGGTCGATAAAGTCCAAAAGGCTTTCACTCGAGCGGTCCAGATTCACCCGCCGCACGGCCACCGTCACCATCTCCGCACCGGAAACCTCGATGGCCGCCTTCGTCTCCGGACCGTCCTTGTACTTGCCCGTTCCGACTATCAGCCGCGAGCGAAACCGCCGCCCCGCAATCACCAGCTCATCCTGCGCCCCGCCTACGTTCTCCACAACCGTCTCAGCCTGGTCCAGAACCATCTCAGCCATGGCCAAAGTTTACGCCTTCGCCCCCGGTAAAACACAAACGGCCCACCCCGAAGGATGAGCCGTTATGCGGTGGACTGGTGGGATTGACTTGAGGGCATCCATACCCGGATGGGCCTCGACGGAGTCTAGATATACTACAAACAGACCGTCAGGTCTAGAGCATGGAGCTCTAAGCCTCAGTCACCTCACGTGTAGTAAAGCAACAACTGGAACAATCAGATTTCATAGGCTGGACCATCCTCCTTTCCCGTGTAGATCCAAAATAAAAGGGTTCCGGCCGAATGTCAAACACAACTCCTACAACTCTCTGTTGCTCTTATGACGACATCGTAAACCTGAACTTTCACGTCATTTAGCTCCCCCTGGCTCGCAACGCCTCCTCACCGTTCACTCACCTCTGCGGCACTATCGAGCCTGTGAGACCGCCGACCGGCGAGCAAACCTGCCGCAAAGATCGTCCATCCTTATACTCAAATCCATGCTGTTCGCCTGGCCGTTCGAGCTCGCCGCCTTTCTGCTGGGTCTTCTGCTGGGTAGCTTCCTGAATGTCTGCATCGCGCGTGTGCCGAACGGCGAAAGCATCGTCAGCCCCCGATCACACTGTCCAGGCTGTGCCATGACCCTCGCCTGGTATGACAACCTCCCTCTCCTCAGCTGGCTCCTGCTACGAGCGAAGTGCCGTCATTGCAACACATCGATAAGCTGGCGATATCCAGCCGTTGAGCTCTCCACCGGGATCTGGTTCTCACTCGCAGCCACCGTGCTCCTCCGTGCACTTCTGCTTTCCGGAACGGCCGGCAAGACCGATACCACCTCCCTGGTGATCACAGCCATCGATATCGCCGCGCTTGGCTTCCTCCTCATCGGCCTGCTCGTCATTGATTGGCAAACCCACACCCTGCCCGATGGCTTCACCTTCTCCGGAATGGCCGTGGGCCTCCTGCTCACCTTTATCCAGGCGGCCCTTCTGCCGCTCGGCCAGGGTGACATCCACTTCACACCTCGCAGCAGCATGCGGCTCTCCAGTCCCGGTTCCTTTGCCTCACGCGGTGACGTCTTCCTCACCGGAACTGAAGCCATGGTCATGGGCCGTATCATCGCCGTCCTCGCCGCCGGGGGCATGTTGCTGCTCATCCGCGTAACGTATAGGGCTCTCCGCGGTCGCGACGGCATGGGTCTCGGCGACGCCAAGCTGCTCGCCATGATCGCCGCCTTTCTCGGTTTCGGCGACGCCATGCTCAGCTTCTTTTTCGGCATGATCGCCTGCGCCGGCTACGCGCTCTACCTGCTCGGGCGTCGCCGGGCGACCGCAAGCACACGGCTTCCGCTCGGCAGCTTCCTCGCCGCCGGGGGCCTTGCAACGGCGCTGCTGGGCGGCCCCGTTCTCGCCTGGTACAAGAGCCTGCTTTAAGCCCGCTTTCGGCCTCGTAGCGCCTCCGACCTCAGGCTTTCATCGCACGGCCAATCCCCCGCCCGTAACCTTGACACCGCCCAGCCGCACTTCTACTGTTGAAACTGGCGATGACTACACCTTATATCTGGCAGTACCTTCCTCTTGCGCTGCAAATCCTGGTAGCCCTCGGGCTGGCAGGCGGCATGGTCGCAGGCTCCTTCTTCGTCGGCAAGCACAAGCGCTCGCGTACCAAACTGAGCGCCTATGAGTGCGGCATGGACCCTATCGGCGACGCGCGCGGACGTTTCAGTGTTCGTTTCTATATGGTCGCCATGTTGTTCATTCTTTTCGATGTAGAGGCCGTCTTCATGCTCCCCTGGGCCGTCATCTACCGCCGTCTTCCGCTCATCACCGGATCCCGCTTCTTTGGCTTCTGGGAAATGCTCGTCTACATGGGCTTCGTCGCCGTTGGCCTCTTTTACGTCTGGAAAAAGGGCATCCTCACCTTCGTCAACGATAAAGCTGACCTTTAGACAACAGCCCTGACCGCAGCACCGTACCAGAGGGGGAGCTTCCATGCCCGATACACCGAACGCCGACAATCCGCAGCGAGCCATGGGCTCCTTTGACGGAGCCGCCACCCGGGATGCCATCTTTGGCAAAGAAGCCGTCGCGGCCGCGCTTGCCGGTCACGTCGCCATCCAGGGCCTGGGCGACCTCATCACGGATGCCAAGTGGGATCGCCAGGAGCTCACACTCACCGTCGCCCCCGAAACCGTGGTCGCCGCGATGCAGGCCGCCAAGGCCACCGGGTTTAACTTCATGGAAGACGTAACCTGCGTTGACTGGTACCCCAGCGAGCCGCGCTTCCAGGTGTCCTATTCCCTGCTCTCGCACAGGTACAAGCAGCGCATCCGCGTCATCGCCCGGCTGCACGGCGACAACGCCATCATCGACTCCATCACGGGCGTCTGGCCCTCCGCCAACTTTTACGAGCGCGAGGTTTTTGATCTTTTCGGTGTCACCTTCGCCGGCCACCCGCGCCTTACCCGCATCATGATGCCCGACAACTGGGAGGGCCATCCGCTCCGCAAGGACTATCCCGTCGAAGGCTACCGCTAGGGCTTAGCCGCCTTCGCCTCATCTGCTGTCATTTCCGCAGGGAATCTGCACTGCGCAGGTGCCGCCGAACCGCTCAAGGGACGCCCGAACTGATCGAGCCTCCCGCCCCCAGGAGAACCGCCATGAGCCCCGTAGCCGACCTCGAAAAGCCTGAAACCGCACCCCGCACCGAATTCTTCCGTGAACAAACCGGCGCCACCCTGGCCGGTCTGCGTTCCGCCGAACATTTGGTGCCCGGCGTTGAAGATGTTATCGCCAACGCGGCACACTCTGCTCCGACCGGCAAAGACCCGATCGCTGATCAGCACATGGTGCTGAACATGGGCCCGCAGCACCCTTCCACCCACGGGGTGTTGCGGCTGGTGCTTGAGATCGACGGGGAAACCGTCATCTCACTTGCCCCCGACATCGGCTATCTTCACACCGGAATCGAGAAGACCTGCGAAGCCAAGTTCTATGCCCAGGTCACGCCGCTGACCGACCGCATCGACTATCTCGCTCCCATGGCCAACAACCTGGCCTACGCCCTCGCCGTCGAGAAGCTTCTGCAACTCGAAATTCCCGAGCGCGCACAATACCTGCGGGTCATGTTCCAGGAGCTCACCCGCATCAATTCGCACCTGGTCTGGCTCGGCACCCACGCCCTCGATATCGGCGCGATGACCGTATTCCTCTACTGCTTCCGCGAACGGGAGCAGGTGCAGCGCATCTTCGAGTCCGTCAGCGGTCAGCGCATGATGACCAGCTATATCCGCATCGGCGGCGTCTCGCTCGAGCCTCCACTGGATCTCTACGCAATGATTCGCGACTTTCTCAACTACTTTCCGTCCAAAATCGACGAGTACGAGGGCCTGCTCACCGGCAATCCCATCTGGCGTGGCCGTCTCAAGGGGGTCGGCCTGCTCTCCGCCGAGGACGCGATCGCCCTCGGCGTGACCGGCCCCCCACTCCGCGCCTCCGGCGTCGACTTCGACGTCCGCCGCGACATGCCGTATTCCGGCTATGAGAAGTTCGACTTCAAGGTTCCCGTCTCCACCGACTGCGACGTCTGGGCCCGCTACGTCCTGCGCATGCAGGAGATGCGTGAGTCGACCAAAATTGCAAAACAGGCACTCGACGGTCTGCCCGAAGGCCGTATCACGGCCGACGCGCCCAAGATCATCCTGCCCGACCGCGAACAGATGAAGACCCAGATGGAATCGCTGATCCATCACTTCAAAATCGTTACCGAAGGCTTCGCCGTTCCCGCAGGCGAGGTCACAAGCTCCATCGAAGCCCCGCACGGCATGATGAACTACTACGTGGTCTCCGACGGAACCGCCAAACCCTACCGCGTGCACATGCGCAACCCGGATTTCGCCACCCTCCAGGCCCTGGAGACCATGTGCAAAGGCCGCCAGCTTGCCGATGTCGTGGCCGTTATCGGGTCGATCGATATCGTGCTGGGTGAGATCGACCGTTAAGCGCTGCGATCACGATTTGCGTCAAAGTCAAAGCGGGTGATGCAGGCTTCAGCTGTGCCTCACCCGTTTTGAAACATCCGACCGCTCTAGCCGCTGGCGGCATCGTCTCCGCTCGAGATAACAGAAGAAGGGGCGAGGATGGACAAAGCACTCCACACGGAACTTTGGACGTCGTGGGCCTCGGTGCTGCGTTCCTACGCCGCCGCGCACGGCCTGAATGCCCCGCGGCATGCCATTGTGGAAGTCAGCGCACGGGAAATCACGCTTCGCGTGGGTCCCCACTGGCTCCGCTTTGACCCAGCTTCGGTCGAGGGGGATGAAACGGCCACACGTCCATTTCACCTGAATGCGGACGGCACGGTCACCCTCGGCGAGCAGCCCTCCGAAGATATGGACGTAGCCGCCGAGCGCTTCGCCCGGGAATTACTTATGAGGAACGGCAACTGACAGGGCCCGCCTGGAAGCTGCTCAGCCCGTTCCCGTAGGATGGCAAAAGACCCCAAAGCTGGTTCTGCCATCGCACATGCAACCGGCGTGCCAGGGCAATTTCTCGCTCGCTTGCCGTAAGATGAGATACATGGCAGCCATCGCCAATACCATCTTCTCCCCTGAGCTCGCCGCGAGGTTTGACCGGCTGGAATCGCTCTATCCCGTCAAGCGCTCTGCGCTCGTCCCCATGCTGCTGTATGCCCAGGACGAGGTAGGCTACGTCTCCGATGCCGTCGTCGCCGAGCTTGCGCAACGCTTGGATCTGCTCGAACTCGACGTGCGCAATGTGCTCAGCTACTACTCCATGCTGCGCACCGTTCCGGCAGGCAAGTACAACGTGCAGGTCTGCACCAACATTAGCTGCATGCTGCGCGGTGGCTATGAGCTGCTGGACCACTGCAAGAAAACTCTCGGTATCGCCCACAAAGGCGTGACTCCTGACGGTCTGTTTTCCCTCGAAGAGGTCGAATGCATCGGGGCCTGCTGCTGGGCGCCCGCCGTGCAGGTCAACTACGACTTCCATGAGTTCCTGACGCACGCCAAGATGGATGCCGTGCTCGCCGACTACGCAGAAGGCCGCTACCCAACCGTTCCACAGGACATCA
>CAXTZL010000138.1:0-8016 GCA_964248555.1 uncultured Bryocella sp. | reverse complement strand
TTTGGTAGCGATATCGGGGCTCGAACCCGAACTCTTCGCCTTGAGAGGGCGACGTGTTAACCAGTTACACCATATCGCCACAAGACGAACCAGAACGGCCGTCGCGACTCCCCAAGTATAGCAAGGACGCGCTTGAAAGCAAGCGCTCCACAGGTAGAGTCCCAGCCGCTAGAGTCCCAGCCGCTTGACTTCATCGTTATAGTACTTGCGATACAGAATGTCCCACTCCTGCGAGCCTTCAAGGATGATCTTGCGCTGCGAGCTGATCTTCAGCCGTGCCGCCTGATCCAGCTTTAGCTCTTCCATCAGGAGCTTTTCCAGGATCTTGCGTGCCTCCTGCCGGATCGTGTTCCGGTCTTCCAGAAATTCGACCTCGTCGATCTCGGCCAGCGCGTCGGCCGTCGTATGGGCAATCTTGTTCAGCTTGTCGCGGCTGATTCTCATAGCACCGCCTTGTATTTGCGCGTCAACTCCATCTTGACCTTCTTGAACATCTCCGGAAAGCTCGCGCCGGTTTTCAACATGTCGGCCTGAAAGGCCTCCAGAATCACGCGAACCTCTTCGTTGATGCGATCTTCGAGCGAAAGCTCCTCGATCAGGGCGGCGGTCACGCGCTCGTCCACGAGCGCAGGCTTATCGGTCCGGATCATCTTGGCCGCAACCAGGTGCTTGGTCGTCTGACGCGCCAGATATCCGATGTAGTCCTTGGAAAAGATCATGGGCAACCCAAGGTTAGCAGACTCGCTCCCCCGAAATCCCGCCCGGTGCTACCCCGGTTCTGCGAAAATAGAAACCGATGACCTTCGATGATCTCACCACGCTCAAGGACGACATGATCGCCTTCGTCGCCGGGCTCGGACTTCGCCGTATGAGCGCCTTCGTCCCCGAAGACGTGCCCACCATCGCCTTTGAAGATGACGACGTCGATGGTTGGAAGGATTTCGTCGAGCACGCCAAAGCCGCCGGGGTGCCGTTCATCACCATGAGCGACGTCCTGCTTGAACCCGAGGACGTTTCCACCCTCATCGCCCGCCTGCGCGACTCCAACTACCCGGACCCGGATGCCAGCGACCTCGAAGAAGCCCAGTCGCTCATGCGCCACGTCGGCAAAACCGGCTACCTGCAGCTCGGCTTCGCACACGGCGGCGTGATCTTTCTCTACGAGACTGCCACCGACTGGTACGACCGCTTCCAAAATCTGCTGGACACCGTGCAGGAGTTGGGTGGCATCATCGTCGACGATCACGACGACGAGTAGGCGTCCCCATGGAGGCACCTGCCCACCGGCACACATACTGGAGCGTCGCCGTCGAGGACTCCAAAGGCTCCCGGGCTTTCTCTGCAGCCCAATTCGGCAAAGCCGCCCATTTTGCGGCTGAGTTGGACCTTCCCGTTTCGCTCACCGCTCTTCTGATCTATCGCGGCCTCGACACCCCCGAAGCCATCGGACGCTTCCTGCAGCCTTCGGCGGATGATTTGCACGATCCGGCGGGCATGCTGGGCCTCCCCGAGGCCGTGACCCGGCTACGCGCGGCCCTCGTCGCCGGGGAGCCGATCCTAATCTACGGCGACTACGACGTCGACGGCACGGTCGCCACGGTTCTGCTGAAAACGGCGTTAGAGCGGGCCGCCGTCTCCCTCGGCGTCACCGCCGACGTGCGCTACCACATCCCCCACCGTGTCCGCGAAGGCTACGGCATGCGGGAGGCGCGTATCGCCGACGCCGCTGCCGAGGGCGTTCGCCTCGTCGTCTCCGTCGACACCGGCATCCGCGCCTTCGCCGCCGCCGAAGAGGCCACGCGGCACGGTCTCGATCTCATTGTCACCGATCACCACCTGCCGGATGCCGCAGGTATCCCGGCAGCGCTGGCCGTGATCAATCCCAACCAGCCCGGCTGCACCTACCCTTGCAAGGAGCTCTGCGGGGCCGGTGTCGTCTTCAAGCTGGCCCAGGCCGTGCTCGAAAGCAGCGCACGCGATGCCGAGGAACTCGCCCGTCTCCGGTCCAAAACGCTGCCCTCCTTCCTGAAGCTGCTCGCCATCGCCACGGTGGCCGATGCCGTTTCCCTCACAGGCGAAAACCGCGTCATCGCCGCACTCGGCCTGGCCGCTCTGCGCCAGCCGGCCCAGGGCGGCCTGCGCATTCTGATGGAGCTTGCCGGCGTCGACCTTTCCCGCCCCATCTCGGCCACCGACGTCGGCTTCCGCATCGGACCGCGCATCAACGCCGCTGGGCGCATGGATGTCGCCTCGGACGTCGTGGAACTTTTCCTCACGCGCGACCCGGCGCAGGCACGATCCCTTGCCGAAAAACTTCACAGCCTCAACGAAGATCGACGTGCCACCGAAGCCCGCGCCCTCAGGGAGATCGAAAACCGCCTGGCAACACTCGCGAACGATCCCGAGGGCCTTAAAGGCTGCCTGGTCCTGGACGACACCGCGGACAACCCCTGGCACCGCGGCGTCGTCGGCATTCTCGCCTCCCGCGTGGTTGACCGTACCGGCCGCCCGGCGCTCGTGCTCGCGCACGAGGGCGGAGTGGCACACGGTTCGGGCCGCTCCGTACCCGGATTTCACCTGCTCGACGCTTTGACCTCGGCTCACACCGCAACCTCCACTCCCCTGTTTTCCCGCTTCGGTGGCCATGCTCACGCGGCCGGCTTCGCCATGCCCTCCGCGCATGTGCCGGAGCTGCGCGCACGCCTCGAGGTCCTTGCCTCCTCGCTCGCCGGCCTTCCGGTCGAAACCGCTTTCCCCTGTGATCTTCCTGTCGAACTCGGTGATCTCGACTCCCGCTTTCTTGCGGCCTATCAAAAATTTGAGCCTTTCGGCCACGGGAATGCGGAGCCCGTCTTCCTCGCCACAAATCTTCGCCTTGCCGCGTCCGTGCGGGTCTTTGCCGAACGCCACCTCGGACTTCAGGTCGAGGACCCGAACACGCATCACAGCTTCCGCGCCACCGCCTGGACGCGGCGAACAAACTGGGTCGAGCGCGCTGCAAAGGAAGACTGGCGCCAGGGTACCTGCCTGGATCTCGCCTTTCGCCTCCGCCGCAACTGGCACCCCGAGTTCGGCGGCTGGGAGCTCGAGATCGTGGCGGCCCGGCTCGCGGACGCTCCCACTCTGCTTTGAGGCCTCCCTGCACGGCGTGGTGCCCGCAGACCTCAAACCCAAAAAGCCGCTCCAAAGCCCACCCTGGCTCCGATATACTGGCCTTCGTATCCCATGCCCGAGCCCGGAAGCAATCAAACCCGCCGTTGGATCATCATTGCGGTGGTTCTCTTGCTAGCCGGCGGTCTGCTGTATTTCGTCATTCCTACGTCGCGCGACCGGGTGGCCGTTCGCGTGGCCCGCGTGGAGCGCGCACCCATCATCAGGACCGTGGCTACCAACGGCAAAGTCGAACCCCTAGCCGACTTCCAGCCCCACGCTTCCGCGCCAAGCACCGTTGAGCAGATTTTCGTTCACCTGGGAGACAAGGTGGAGCGCGGACAACGTCTGCTCTTGCTGGACGACAGTGACGCACAGCTGCGCGTCGCCAATGCGCGCAACTCCGTCCAGCTCACCTCCCAGGATCTCCGCAACGTGCAATCCGGCGGCAGCCACGAGGACCTTCAGAACGAAAACAATGATCTGGCCAACGCCGAGCGCTCCTTGAAAGACGCGCAAAGCTCCTTGATCACCATGACCGCACTCCAGAAACAGGGTGCGGCCTCGGCCAACGAGGTGGCCGCCGCCCAGCAGCGCCTCACCGACGCTTCAGCCCGCGTGAGTCAGCTCCAGGGACGCCTGCATGCCCGCTATGGCGCGGGCGATCTTGCCAACACGCGCTCCCAGGTCCATCGCGCCTCCGAAGAGCTGACGGCCGCGCAGTCCGCCCTCGGGGGTCTGGACATTCACTCCCCGATCGCCGGCACCGTGTACTCGCTTCCGGTGGCCCGCTATGACTATGTGCAGCCCGGCCAGGCGCTGCTGAGTGTGGCCAATCTCTACAACCTGCAGGTGCGCGCCTTTTTCGACGAGCCGGAGATCGGCTCCCTGCATGCCGGCGAGCCCGTCGTGATCACCTGGGACGCCAAACTGGGTCGCGAATGGCACGGCCGCGTAACGCAGGCGCCCACAACTGTCGAGAATGTGGGAACCCGCAATGTGGGCGAATGCCTCATCAGCATTGATGATGCCGATGGTCAACTGCTGCCCAATACCAATGTCACCGCAACCGTCACAACCCTGCAGCGAACCAGCGTGCTCAGCCTGCCGCGGGAGGCGCTGCACACCGAAGGAAGCAGCGATTTTGTCTTTCGCGTCCTTGACGGCAAACTCGTTCGCACCCCGGTCGGCGTCGGTGTTGTCACCTTGACGCGCTTTGAACTTACGGGCGGCGTGCCGGAAGGCGCGGAGGTCGCCCTGGGCGCCACCACCGATACAGAGCTCCACGACGGGCTGCCTGTGCGGACCCAGCCCTGATGATCGCGACCTTCGGCCAGCGCACGGCGCTCGCTGCTCCACTTCCGTTTGGCCTGCCCGCACGGCTCGTGGCGCTTTGCCTGCTGGCTGCCCGTGCCTGCGCCCTGACCTTTACGCCGGCTCCGCCTTCCCTGCAGGTTGAAGAGCATGCGCTGCTGGAGGGTGAGGCTGACAGGGCGGACCGGGAACTCAGGGAAGTCCTGAGAAAGGATCCTGCGAACGGTCCGGCCGACCTCCTGCTCTGCCGGGTCTACGTTTCCGAGGGGCGTGGCAGCGATGCGGCCGCCGCATGCCAGGCTGCGCTTGACCACGGCCTCAGCCGCGACAGCAATGCCCAGGACTGGACCGGCAGGGCGCTTGGCCTGCAAGCCTCTCAAGCCGGTATGATCTCCGGCCTGAAGCTCGCGCTGCAGGTCCGAACCGCATTTGAAACCGCTGTCAGCCTCAACCAGGCCAGCGAAGCCGCCTGTGTCGACCTCGGCGAGTTTTACGTCGCCGCTCCCGCCATCGTGGGGGGGGGTACGGCCAAGGCACTCGCCCTGGCGACACGCATTGCAGCCTCCTTGCCGGAGACCGCGCACCGTATCCGCGCCATGGCCGCCGAAAAAAACAAGGATCTGCCCACCGCCGAAGCGGAGTTTAAGGCCGAAGCAGCCGTCGCCCACCGGGCAGGCTCTCTGGTCGATCTGGCTGCCTTCTACGGGCGCCACGGCGACAACACAAAGGCCATCAGCACCTCCGAAAGCACGATTCAGGCCGACCGCAGCACCGATGCCACGGTCGTGGAAGCCGCAGGCGTGCTGGCCGATGCCGGGCAGCTGCCGGCCGCCGAAACCGCCCTGCGCGCCTACCTTGAGCATGGGGAGCACAGCGATCGCGCCCCCGTTTTTCGCGTACGCACAACGCTCGGCAACCTTCTGCAAAGATCAGGCCAGCGCGACGCCGCACGCGGGCAATACGAGGCCGCGCTCACCTTGGCCTCCTCCTACGGTCCCGCGCGGAAAGGGCTGGCCTCCCTTTGAACGCCGCGTTTTTAAGAGCCCCGTCTGTGAATGCCTATCCCGTGAACGCCTGTTCCGTCCCGAACCGTCGCTTCATCTTCCGTGCATTCTGGTGCCTGGCCCTGGCGATCCTTACGGCATCGGGGGCGGGCGCCCAGATCTCCCTGCCCACTGCCGTCAACCTTGCCCTGCAAAACAATCCCAAGGTAAAAATTGCCCAGGCCGACCTGGATCGGGCCCGCGCCGTACTTTCCGAAACCCGGGATGCCTTTGTGCCCGCCGTTACGGCCAATGGCGGCGTGGGCCGGGCGACCGGAGCGCCGCTCTCCCCGCCTGTGGTCTTCAGCATCGCAGCCCAGTCGCTGGTCTATAACTTTGCGCAGCCCGACTACATCCGCGCCGCTCACAGCGGAGTTCTTTCCGCGCAGCTTGCCCTGCAGGTCGCTCGGACCGATGTCGCCGAAGACGCTACCACCACCTATGTCTCGCTCGATAACACCCTAGCCCGGCAGCGCGTCCTGCGGCAGGCTCTGGCCCATGCCGACCGGCTGGGTACCATCGTCGAAGACCGCTTCAAGGCCGGCGTGGACCCGCATATCGAGGTGACACGGGCCCATCACACCGTCGCCCAGATCCGCCTTCAATCCCTTCTGGCCGAAGATGAAGCAGCCGACAACGCCGAGCACCTGGCTACGCTCACCGGCCTGCCCGCCGGGGGCTGGGTCACCGAATCTGCCTCGATTCCCAAACTCGACACACCGAAAGCCGTGGACGAAGCAGCTCGTCAGGACCCGTCGCGACAGGAAGGCACCTCGGCGGCCTTTGAAACCGCGCGTGCACGGCGATTCACCGCCAACGGCGAAGCGCGGTACCTTTATCGCCCGCAGTTGAGCTTTTCCGCCCAGTACAGCAGGCTTTCCGACGCCTTCACGAGCTATGACTTCTACTACCCCGGATTTCGCGAACGCATCACCTGCAATCCGGTTTGCCGCAACAATGGCACGCTGAACAGCTTCAACTCCCTCAGCGTCGCCGTACAACTCACCCTGCCCTTGCTGGACATGATTCATACGGCGCGCGCGCGGGAGGCGGCCATCGATGCCCAGCGCAGTCTGCTCGATGCCCAGGTGCAGCAGAATCTGTTCCTGGAGAACCGCCACCGGCTGATGCACAACACAGCGGAGCTCGGCGCCCGCGCCGAACTCGCCGTGCTCGATCATGACCTCGCGCAGGACCAGCTCGATGCCCTGGCCATTCGTCTGCGCGCCCCGGCCGGCACCGTCGCCGGGGAGCAGATGACCCCGAAAGACGAGGAAAACGCCCTTCTCGCCGAACGTCTCCGCACCGTCGACCAGCTCGAGGCGGAGCTGCAACTGCGCCGGGCAGAGATCTCCCTTCTTCGTCAAAGCGGCTCCCTGGCCACCTGGCTGGCCGCCACCATTCCGGGCGCGACGGCGGCCCCGGCTGCCGCCACGCCCAATCCCTCGCCCCTCCTTCCGGCAACCGTGGGCGCCATACCTGGCACCTCTACCGGTGCCGCCACCGGAACCCAGACGCCGCCTACCACGGGTGCCACCCCCTCCAGCCTGCCGTCATCGCCGGTGTCGAATCCCGCGCCCGCCCCCACGGCCCCAGGCACACCGCCGACGCCGAAGCCGTAGACGCCGCCCGAGCGAACGCACCTGGACACCTGTATCGGTTCAACCAGTTGCAGGCAATGCAGCGCAGCGGCCGTTACCGGGTGGTAAACTTACGGTCGATATGGCTCCACTTAAGACACTGCTTCTGAACCCGCCCTCGTTTGAAAACTTCGATGGGGGCGCCAGCTCCCGCTGGCCTGCAACCCGCGAGATTGAGTCTTATTGGTATCCCGTCTGGCTCGCCTACCCCGCCGGTCTCCTTGAGGGCTCTAAGCTGCTGGACGCGCCACCGCACCATGTCTCGGCCGCTGAGGTCATCGAGACCGCCAAGAGCTTCGACTTTCTCGTGCTCTTCACCTCGACGGTGGGCTGGTCGGGTGATCACGGTCTGGCGCGCGCCATCAAGGCCGCCAACCCCGCGATCAGGATCGCTTTTGTAGGTCCTCCGGTCACCACCGACCCCGATCGCGCCCTCAACGAGTGCGAAGCCATCGACTTCATCTGCCGCCGCGAGTTCGACTACACCGTCGTTGAATTCGCCAATCGCAAGCCGCTGCCGGAAATCCTCGGCATCAGCTACAAGGACCCCGAAACCGGCGTCATTCAGCACAACCCGGACCGTCCGCAGGTTGAAGATCTCGACGCCATGCCGTGGGCGACCAAAATCTACAAGCGTGATATGGACGTCACAAGGTACAACGTCCCGTTCCTATTGCACCCCTATATCTCGCTCTACTCGACCCGTGGCTGCCCGGCACAGTGCACTTTCTGCCTTTGGCCACAGACGCTTTCCGGCCACGCCTGGCGCAAGCGCTCCACCGATGACGTGGCCGCCGAAATGAAATGGGCAAAAGAGAACTTCCCGCACGTCAAGGAGTTCTTCTTCGACGACGACACCTTCAATATTC
>CAXTZL010000137.1:0-8091 GCA_964248555.1 uncultured Bryocella sp. | reverse complement strand
CCTTCAGCCCGCTCTGCTGCGAAAACGTCTTCACCAGCTTGTCCGTTTCGCCGTACAGGTCATAGCGGCCGCCATACGGCGCAATCGACGCAATCGCCTCGCACGCCGCCTTGCACGGTCCCAGCGGGTTCTCGTTCGCATTGATCAACACCGCGCCCGCCGGCGGCGCCTCGCGCATGCGACGCGACGCCGAGGCGTCCTTCGAGGCCTGCGCCGTCGTCTGCGCTCCCAGCGCAAAATGCGCCTCGGTCAAAATCGGCGCGGAGGCCGCCAGCGCGGCGTAACCCAAAAAACTGCGGCGGGACTTCTTCTCAAAGTCAGTGGCTACGGTCGGCATAAATGGCTCCTGAAAAAAGTTCGTTTCGAGCGCACGGGGCGCCCCACTTCTGCGCAAGTAGAGAAAAGCGGCGTAGGGAAGGAAACGGTGCAGGGGAAGCAGATCTTCGTTTCAAATCCGGTTGTGATGCGTAAGCCGACTCTAACTTAAAACGGCCCAAACGTTACAACCCCATGACAATTTTGTTGACTCCGGGCCAGGGGAACGGTAAACCGAGCGAAATACCCCGAATACCCTCGCGATCGGTCGCCTAATGTATCCGCCCGCTTGCCCGACACTTACTTCACAGAACTCACAAATCGCTGCCGCACCGCCTCGTCGGCCCTTTCCTGCCATCCCGGTCCTGTAGCCCGCAGCGCCTCCAAAACATCAGGGGAAAGCCGCATCGAAACCGCTTCCTTCCTAGGCGAATGCTGCGGTCCCCGCTTATCGTGATTGGACGAAAGAGTACGCTGCAGGCGCTCGGGCTAATCTGCAAAGCCTACCGACCGGCGGGGGAGGGAGTGGCAGATAACAGGCGGATTCAACCGTATACAAGAAAAGACCGTGCAGCCCGGGCTTTACATAGCCGGTCTCAGCCGCGACAATCTACGCCCGCTGGTACCGCCCCAAGACATCCTCCAGCGACAACACACCCTCCACCGCCCCACGTAGCGCCCGGTTGGACACCGGCAGCAGCGGCCAGCGCCGAAAATGCGGCAACGCACTCGCCAGCAGCTGGTCCGGAAAGATCATCGGCGTACGATCCGGCCCAAGCCGCGCCTCCAGGGATTCCTTGGCATGTTCGCTGTCCGAAGACGTGACGCCGTCCAGCAGCCCAGCCAGCTCCGAGCACCGCGCCGCATACCACAGGCCATCGCTGCAGCGCACCAGCACCGCCTTCGCCTCGCGTATCTCTTGACTGCCCTCAAGCAGTCCCTTCATCTCCCAAAGGCTCTCTTTGCCATCGAGAATCGGCACATTGACACCTTGAAGAGCGTCCTCGAACCGCAGTTCCGTCTCCTCGCGCTGCTCCTCCATCGACGGCAGGTATAGCCCATCCTGGTGCGTGAACAGCTCAAACACAGGCACCGGCTGCAACACCCGCGAGATCAGGTACGCAATCGTGTTGGCCAGAATCACCGGCAGCACGATGGAGTAGTTCTGGCTCACCTCCAATACCATGAACACGCTGGTCAAGGGCGCCCGCAGGAATGCCGCAAACAGCACCCCCATCCCCACCAGGGCATACGACCCGATCGAACCCGTCAACGACGGAAAAAAGATCTTCTCAAACGATCCAACTGCCGCGCCCAGCATCGCACCCACAAACAGCGTCGGCGCAAACATGCCGCCAGGCGTTCCGCTGGAAAACGACACCGTCGTCGCCAGGATCTTAAACACTGCCAGCAGCAGCAGGATCTTCAGCGTGAACTGCCCGTGCATGGCCTGATCCATCGCGCCATAGCCCGCACCCATCACCTGCGGCAGCCCAAAAAACCCGATCGCCCCCACCAGCAGCCCTGCCAGCATCGGCTGCATGGTCTGGAACCACTCCGGCTGCCGCCGCAGCGCCGGCCGCAAATACCCCAAAAGCCGCGCAAACACCAGCGAAACCGCTCCGCCCATCAAGCCCAGTACCGCATACGCCAGCAGCTCGCGCGGATCCCGCAGATTCACCGCCGGAATCCGGAACATCGGCGACGTACCCCAGAACCACCGCGCCACCACCACCGCCGAAACCGCCGACAGCACAATGGACCCCAGCACCGCCGAAGTCCATTGCCCAATCACTTCTTCGATCACAAAAAGAATGGCTGAAATCGGCGCATTGAACGCCGCCGCCAGGCCCGCCGCCGCGCCCACCGGTGCAAACACCCGCAGCCGCTCCCGCGAAAGCCCCACCTTGCGGCTGATCAACGAAGCCACCCCCGCGCCAATCTGCAGGGAAGGATCCTCCGGCCCTAAGGAATAGCCACTTCCAATGGCCAACGCCGACAGCAGAAATTTGCCCACCACCGTGCGTATCGAGATGAAGCCATTGTGGATATAAAGCGCCGCCTTGGTTTGGTTCACACCCGAGCCGCGCACCTGCGGAAACACGTAGCGCGTCAGCAGCGCGATCACGATACCCGCCCCAGCCGGAGCCAGCAGCAGCCGCCACTGGTGCGGCGCCGGCGCGGAGCCTTGCAGTAATACCGTCAACCACTCAATCGACATCCGGAACGACACCACCAGCAGTCCCGAAATGATGCCGATAAATACCGCCAGCAGCAGAAAGAGGCGCTCCTCCCGCGCCGGTGCCAGGCTGCCGGCGTTCGCATCCCCACCGGCAATCATCGGCTCCTCAACAGCACCCCCGCCGGCCGGCCGGCTGCCCACCCTCTGCTCTGCCACGGGCTCACGGCTCGTACTCAAGACCGGCCTCCCGCATTTTTTCTGGCCAGCAGCAAAAGCAGCGCATCGTCGCCCGTGGGAGCTCCGCAGATCGGCGCAAGCTGCACCTCGGTGTCGTAGATCAACTGTGTCACCGTATCTTCCAGCGCAGCATCGCGCTCCAGAGCGCGTTGATTCAGCAGATGCCCCTGCGCCGTCCAGCGGCTCCGCAGGGCAGCCAGCGTTCCGGCCACCGCAGGCGGCGCCGGCGGAGCGGAAACCGTACCCGGCGCGGCAGATACCGTGACAGGCGAAGTGGATACCGTGACAGGCGAAGTGGATACCGTGACAGGCGAAGCAGATGCCATCGCCGATGCCGACGGATTCGTGCCCTTTCCCTTGGGCGAAGCGGCCAGCGGCAGCGGCTTGGGCAGCAGCTGCACCGCACAGCCCTTCAGCCGGCGTTGCGCGATCCCGGCATCCAGCACCAGGTGCTCGGCCCGCCGCTCCGCAGGCAGGTCACGCGACAGGCTCAGCTCCGGAATGCGGCGCGCCTCGTTGGCCATCCGCGTCAGTTCGGCAACCGCTGCTTCTCCGCCACTGTTTTTCGCATGACGCTCCAGCTCAGCGGCGGCCGTCAGGCGGACCACCGCCGCAGGGTAATTACCGGTCTGGTAATCAACCCGCCCCGCGCTCTCCTGCGCCTGGCGGTCCCGTGGATCCTGTGCGGCTGCGGCGTCGTAAAAGTGCAGAGCGTCCTGCAAATCGCCCAGTGTGCGCAGCCGGTCCGCAATCTGCACACGCAAACGTTCGTCCCGCTCCGGGGCATTGCCCGCTGCGATCAGAAGTTCGGCCTGCGCGGCCGGCACCTCCCCCCGCTGTGCCAGGTAGTCGGCCAGCTCCAGCCGGACCTCGCGCCGGCGTTGCACACCGTTCTGCTCCCAGCTGCCGAAGACCGAGGCCCGGTAATAGTTGATCGCCTCCCCTGCGCTGCCGCGCGCACGTGCCAGCCGGGCCAGCTGCAGGTTCAAAAAGCCATCACCGGGATGCACCTCCCAAAGGCTCACAAAATAGTTATTCGCCGCTTCCAGGTGACCGGCGCCCGCAAGCGCCTGTGCCAGCGACAGCTGGTCCGGGTAATCATCGGGAGTGTAGGAAAGCGCCGTGCGGAGCGCTCCCGCTGCCTGCTCCGGGCGGCCCTGCAGCAACGCCAGCCGGCCACGCGCAGACCACCGGCGGCCCAGATCGGAGCGGTGCTCCTCAAAAGACTTGAATAGAAAAAGCGTCACGCCGAACAGCGCGACAGTGACCAGGCAAAGCACCAACACAATCAGCCCATCCCGCAGCAAAACGCTTCGCTTGGTGGCGTGGATGTGTTTGCCCGTCCTCCTGCCCTCTGCCGTCGCCTCCAATGCTGAACCGGCCTCCTTCTCCTGCGTTACATGCGTCATCATCTTCCTGCAGCCGGCGCGCAAGCCATGTCGTAGCCCGATCCATCTATCAGCTTACATGGACGGCGGGACGCCGCTGCGCATCCGGTACCGCACGGCGCAGCACCTCATGCGTCACCGGGGCCGCATCACCCTCACCCAAAAACAGGAAGCGGATCATGTTCGCTACCGGGTTGCCTTCCTTCCACTTGAAATACGCGTGCGGCACCACACCGGTTCGGTGCTCCAGATAAATAAGAAAGGCCGCGATCGAATTGGCCACCACCGGACTCTTTGCGGAGAACACCTCATACTGGCCAATCCGGCGGCTCTCCACGCACAGGCGTTGGTCAAACTCCGAAGCATCGGTTCGCTCGATCTCGAAGAACAGCAGCTTGTCCGTCGCTTTCATGCCGTAACTGTTCCGCACCCGGCTTTCAATCCCGCTCAGCGTAAAGCTGTCGTCAACCTCTCCCGCATGGGGACGCCGCGGTACCAGCCGCACCATCTCGCCGCCAATGCCCTGCAGCAGCGCCTCCGCACTTGGCGAAAGCTGCACGTCGGCCACCCGCAGCTCCGTAGAGCGCATGGCGCGCGAAATCAGCGAAACGGCAATGATCGTAACGATGAAGTAGGAAGAAATCTTCAGGCCCTCGGGCCGTTCCACCACGTTCATGCCTGTGGTGTAAAGAAAAATGGACGTGATCAGAACGAATCCCCAGCGCAGGCGGCTCTTCCAGACCGAGATCGTCACCGCGCAGGCGCCGGAGGTGATCAGCACCAGAACGCCCGTGGCATACGCTCCGCCCTGCGCGTCCACATCGGCATGGAAGGCCAGCGTGACGATCATGGCTACCCCCATGAACACCAGCACCAGGGGACGCGTCGCCAAAGCCCACTCCGGCGCCATGCCGAAACGCGGAAGATAGCGCGGAATCAGGTTCAGCAGCCCGGCCATCGCCGAAGCGCCCGCAAAGGCAAGTATCAGGATCGTGCTCACGTCATAAAGCGTGCCAAAGCCATTGCCGAAGTAATGGTGCGCCAGGTACGCCATCGCCCGGCCGTTGGCCGCACCGTTTTCCGCAAAGGCGGCCGGCGGAATCAACAGGGTCGTCACCACACTGGTTGCGATCAGAAACACGCTCATGATCACGGCTGCACTCGTCAGCAGCTTGCGCGTATTGTGAATCCGCTCGTCGATCGTGTCGCCCGCAATCAACGGCATCACCGCCACGCCCGTCTCAAACCCCGACAGCCCCAGCGCCAACTTCGGAAACAGCAGCAGGCACACGCCCAGCATCGTCAGAGGATTGCTGTGCTGGTGAAAAGCCGTATCGCGCCAGCGGGGAAAGACCTCCGGATGAGCCATCACAATGGCAACCGCTTTTATCGTCACAATCGCATTCAGCACCAGGTACACGCCGACCAGCACCACCGCGATTCCGATTGCTTCCTTGAAGCCCTTCAGAAAAATCAGCCCCAGCCCCAGCAGCAGCAGCATCGTGACCAGCATCTGGCTGCTCAGCCAATGCGGCGCATACGGGTTGTGCACAAAATGCGCCGCCGCGTCCGCCGCCGACAGCGTCATGGTAATCACGAAGTCCGTCGACGCGAAACCCAACAGCACCAGCACGAAAACCTTGCCCCCCCATTCCGGGAACAACCTTTCCAGCATGGCAATGGAACCCTGCCCGTTGGGGCTCGCCTTGGCCACCCGCCGGTACAACGGCAGCGCCGCAAACAAAGTCACCAGCACCAGCACCAGCGTGGCGAAGGGCGACAACACACCCGCCGCCAGAAAGGCGATCCCCGGCTGGTACCCCAGCGTGGAAAAATAATCCACTCCCGTAAGGCACATCACCTTCCACCAGGGATGAACCGGCTCTGCCTCACTGTGTACACCTTGAGGTAAATTCTGGTCAGCCAGCAGCCAATTCATTACCGACGTGGTTCGCATAGATTCCTTTTCCTGTGTGGTCACGAGCAAAGCCCGGGCGCGACACGTGCGGTTGCACCGAACCCACAATATCCCGATTGACAGAATATTGTTCCCCACAATCGGCCTCGTCGGCATGGAAACCGCCGAGGCCCCCGGAGTTCGTTACGGATCCGTCAACTCTTGCAGGCTTCGAGGCAACCGACTTGACACCCGGAAGCGCCTCGGCGACGCTGGTATCACCTAACAACTCCACCGATGGATTTCCGCGATACCAGCCGCTCCCATCTGCCCTGCACCACGCCGGCCTGCCAGGCGCCGGGGCCGCTCCTCCGAGCGAGTCACGGACCGTCCTTTCGCCGCCGGATACCCGAGAGGACCTTGTGCCGAATCGATCCAAACGCCTGACACACCTGCTGGGAGCGGCCCTGATCCTGGCCGCCGCAACCCCCACCTTCTCCGGTCCCGCCGCTGCCCAGAGCGCCGGCCTCGGCTCCATCGCCGGCGTCATCCGCGACAATGCCGGTGCCGTCATCCCCGGCGCCTCCGTCACGATCACCAACACCGGTACCGGCGCCAAACGCACCCTCACCACCAACTCTGAAGGCTTCTACGAGGCCACCTTCCTGCAGCCAGGCCAGTACGAAGTCCTTCTCGGCGGCGGGGGCACCTTCGGCGCGGTCGACCGGAAATCCATCCCCGTCACCGTCGGCGCCGCCACCACGATCAACGCCACCCTGCCCGCCGCCACGGTCACCACCGAGGTCCAGGTCAACTCCGAACCGCCCCTGCTCGACACCGAAAAGGTGGAACAATCGCAGGTCATCGGCCAAAACCTGGTCTCCAACGTTCCCGTCAACAGCCGCCGCTTTGAAAGCTTCGTCCTGCTGACCCCCAACGTGGTCCCTGACGGCAACACCGGCCTCATCGGCTATCGCGGCATCTCCGGCGTCTACAACAGCAACGTCGTCGACGGCGCCAACAATAATCAGCAGTTCTTCTCCGAGGCCCGCGGCCGCTCCATCGGCGCTCCCTACGTCTTTCCCGTCGACGCCATCCAGGAATTCGAGTCCTCCGCCACCGGCTACTCGGCCGAACTCGGCGGCGCCGCCGGCGGCATCATCAACGCCATCACCAAGAGCGGCACCAACAAGTTCCATGGCGACGCCTACGAGTACTACCGCACGCCAGGCTGGAATGCGCTCGACCCCTTCAACAAATACTCCGGCCGGATCGCCAACAATCCCTTTCTGCTCACGCAGCCCGTCAAGGTGCAGCACCAGTTCGGCATCACGCTCGGCGGTCCAATCATCCAGGACAAGCTGTTCTTCCACTTCACCTACGACGGTTACCGCAAGGTGAACCCGATCACCTATCTTTCCACCTACAACACCGCGACCACGCAGGTGACCAGCCTCGTACACCTCTGTGACGGCGGCACGGTTCATGTCGTCGATGGCACCACCGTGTATCCCACGACGATCCCCAACGTCAGCGCCACCCAGTGCCAGGCCGCGGTCAGCGCCGTGCAGGCGCAATTCGGTGGGTTTCAACGTAACGTCAAGCAGGACATCTACTTCCCACGCCTCGATTACCAGCTCAATAACCGGACGCACCTCTCCGCAGAGTTCCTGTTTGAGAACTTCCATCAGCCAAACGGCTACAACGGTGCGGTCACCGTCACCAATGGCGGCATCTCGCAGAACGGCACCGCGGACTTCCACGAGCGCATCCTCATCGCCAACGCCGAAACCGCTCTCACCAGCCACTCCACCAACGTGGTTCACTTCCAGTGGGGACGCGACCTTGAAACCGACGGCACCAATGTCGGCGGCCCGGCCGACAATCTGACCAATCTCGTTGCCATCGGCGAAACCGCCGCCCTGCCCCGCGGGAAGTTTCCCGACGAGCACCGCTGGCAGGCAACGGACATCTACTCCACCACGCTCGGCCGTCATACGCTCAAGTTCGGCATCGATCTCAACTTCATCCATGAGCAAATCGCAAACCTGTTTGGCGGCGACGGCAGCTTC
>CAXTZL010000136.1:0-8344 GCA_964248555.1 uncultured Bryocella sp. | reverse complement strand
GACGTTATCCGGCACACTGCCCTTCGGAGTTCGGACTTTCCTCCCCCGCGCGACAAACAACCAGGGCCGCCCGCGCGCGGCAGCGACCATCCGGCCGCCTGCACCGTTTCAGTCTATCAACTACACAGGGCTGTTCCGGTTGTTTCTCTGGCACGCCCCGGTTTACGGTGCGAAACTGGTGCCCATGCCCTGTTCGCGCCGCCGCTTGCTGCTCTCCGCCGCCGCCATGGGGGCCGCCGCTTCTACGTTCGATCTCCACGCATTCGCCATGCTGGGCAACCAGAACCCTGGTCAGGCGCCCAGCCCCACCTCCGACAAAGAGGCCCGCGACATGGGTCTACGACCCGGCACGACTGCCGTGCCCGCCCAACTGCCTACCCTTCGTGAGGCCGCACGCAGCCGTGGTCTGTTGTTCGGCTGCGCGGTCAATATGCACGCCCTCGCTACGGAGACTGCCTACCGGCAACTCATCAGGGAACAGGCCAACATCGTTGTCGCCGAAAACGCGATGAAGTTTGGGCTAATTCAACCAGGGGTCGACAGATTTTTCTTTGATGATGCCGATCGCCTCTTCAGCTTCGCCCAGACCAACGGCATGGCCGTGCGCGGCCATAACTTCGTCTGGCATCGCCAGTTGCCCGGCTGGTTTGACGGGTACGCCACCAAGCAGAACGCCGCGGCTATTCTTACCAATCACATCGAAGCCGTCGGCGGCCGCTATGCCGGCCGGGTGCAAAGCTGGGACGTGGTCAACGAGGCCATTCATCTCGAAGACAGGAAGCCCGATGGGCTCCGTGATTCGCCCTGGTTCAAGCTGCTGGGACCTCCGTACATCGATCTCGCCTTCCAAACAGCGCGCAAGGTCGATCCCCATGCCCTGCTCTGCTACAACGATTACGGGATCGAAAGCGAAGCCTCGGGGGACGCCGACAAGCGTGTCGCCGTGCTCAATCTGGTGCGCGGCATGCGCCAGCGCGACGTGCCGATCGATGCTGTCGGCATCCAGTCGCACATTTCCGCCGACGGCACTGCACGTTACGGTGCAGGCCTGATGCAGTTCATGAGCGAGATCCAGGCCATGGGTCTAAAGATCCTGCTGACGGAAATGGACGTCAATGACCGCGCCCTCCCGGCCGACACCCGGGAACGCGATAAGATCGTCGGCGAAACGTACTACCAGTATCTAAAGCTCACCCTCGCCAATCCCGCCGTGATCGCGGCGCTTACCTGGGGCCTCACGGACAAGTACACGTGGCTGAATGGCGAAAACTCCCGCCCGGATAAGCTGCCCGAGCGTGCCCTGCCCTTCGACGCCGGCCTGCAACCCAAGCTCGCCTACGTCGGTGGAGTGGAAGCCCTGCGCGAAGCTGCCATGCGAAGGTGAACTCAGCCCCATGATGCTCCTGGCGCACCACGGCAGCGCCCCCGGGCCGGCAGCAATTACTGGACCGTGAGCTGGACCGCCGCCGTGTGCGTCACGGTCCCACTGACGGCGGTAAGTGTGACCGTATAGGCCGCGGGTGCCTCGTAACCCTCACGAATCAGGCCACATCCGGTCAGCCCCGTGACCGCCGCCAGACTACCGAGGGTGACCAGTGCTACCGTCAAAACTCGTCCGAGACGGTGGCGCCCGCGACGCACGAGACAGAGTGGAAGAGCCAAAAGGGCAAGGGCGACGCCAGAATCACGGCTCCAGGGTGCACGCTCCTGCGTGTTGGCCGCCGTTGCAGCGACAGTTTGGATCGCCAGCTGTATCACCTGCTGGGTCCCATTCGCTCCCACGGATGAGGGAGTCAGCGTGTAGGTCGCCTTTGCCGGCAGGCCACTCACCGAGAGGCTAACCTCGCCTGGAAAACCACTACCCGTTGGCGCCAGCAGAAAGCTGAACGTAGTGCTGCTGCCCGCCGTCACTGTCGCCGAGGTCGCGCCCCGGTTGGTCAGGTTGAAGCCGGCAACCACGGGCGGCGTCAGGGTCAGGGTACCCGTGCCGCTGCCGGCGTTGTAATACTGATCCGCCGCGATAGTGGCGAGGATCGTATGCGTGCCCACACTCAGCGCACCGGTGGGGTAGGTTGCGGTGCAAGTCAAAGGCGTAGCCGCTCCACCGCATACAGCGCTCACTTTGCTGCCCCCATCCACCGCAAAGGCGAAAGCGCCGGAGGGCGGGACCGTTCCCGCATACGTCACCGTGGCCGTCAGCATGGCACTGGCCGCGCCGTAGACCACACTTGTGTTCGAGACACCAACGGCCACCGGACCGGAGTTACCCGAGGCGGCCAACAGCACCGTCTGGATCGCGCCGGCTTTGCTCAGGTGGTTGTCCGTGATATTGGCCGTTCCCTGCAACGGGCCCGCCAACTGCGGCGTAAACGCCGTTCCCACCATGCAATCTTGCGAGGGTGCCAGCGTGGTTGCGGCAGCGCAGGTGGTCGTCGTGCCATCCAGCGCGAAGTTGGCCGAAGAGGTGCCAAGCCCCTTCATCCCAAGCGCCGCGTTGCCGATATTCCGCAGAGTAACTGTCTGTGCCGAGCTCGTCGTCCCGACCGCCCGCGCGGCGAAGGTCAGGGTCTCGGGATCACCCACATCCACGCGCGTCAGCGCACCATTGCCATTTACCAGGGAAGAGACCACCAGGTTTCCCTGCCCATCCATCGCCACACCACCGGGGCTGCTGTAGTCGCCAAAGCTGGCATCGGCTGTGTAGCTTCCCGCGCCGTTGGGCAGGAAGCGCAGCACCGCATCCGAGGTGCCAGGTGCCGTGACATAGACCGTCCCCGCTGCATCCAGGGCAATGCCATTGATGCGGCCAAGGCCTCCCGCAACCACGTTCTGCGTAAAGCCAAGGCTCCCATAGGAGCCCGTGCCGGACTGCGGAGTCTCCTTATAAAGCGTGCTCGTACCGGCATCTCCGACAAACAGGCTGCCCGCGCTGTCCAGGGCAAGCGCCGCTACCTTTGTAAAGCCACCGGCTGCCACGCTCTGGATATATCCGCTTCCGTTGGGCACCTCTCTCAGGATCTGGTTTCCATTCCCGAGGTAAACCGTTCCACCGCCATCCACAGCCACTGCGCCGGCCTGCGTGAGCTGATTGACTGCGGCCGTAAAGGGCACGGTCTGCGTGTAAGTGTTCGTTACCGGATTAAAGTGCTCTTCCACCACCTGCTGTTGCGTGCTGTCGGCTACGAACACGTCACCCGCACCGTCCACCGCCAGACCGGAGACAGAGCCGATTCCTGTTCCAAGTGCCGACTGCGTGAAGCCGGGACCCGAAACAGTTTCCTTCGCGAGGGAGCCGGAAGCCGTCGCGGCAAACACGTTTCCTGCGCCATCGACCGCCACTGGCCCGGATACAACGCCGCGCGCTACAGATGTTGTTCCGTTGTAAATCACACCCTGCGGTGCCGTGCCCACGCCGCGCACAACCGCAGCGGCCAGCACATTGCCGCTCGCATCCGTGAGATCGACGGCGCCGGAGCGCAACCCGGGGACGGTCGGGGTAAAGTTTACGGTCACCGTGCAACTGGTTCCTGCATCGAGGGTGCCGCTGCAGGTGGTCGCCACAAGACTGAAGTCAAGCCCACCGCTTCCCTGCGTCAAGACCTGCGGCTTGCCGAGCGTGCCTGCCGTATCCAGGGTGAAGCTGAGTGAAATCTGCCGTGGGGCCGTGGTCCCCACCGGAACCACACCGAAGCTCGGTGCCGGGTCAATCCGTATCCCATTGCTCTCAAAGAACGACACCGCATAGAGCACATTGCTGGCGTCCTCGGTGAGTGTTTGCGCCCGGTAGTCATAAAACACCTGCACGGTGTAGCCACCGTTGCCATTCGGAGTGGCTTTGAGAAACTGGCTGGGACTGGCATAAAACAGATCGCCCACGCTGTCCGCGATCACGCCGTATGTTCCCGGCGCATCCAGCGGCGTCGATGCTACATAGCTGCCGCTCACCAGGGTGTATTTGTGGATGTACTCGCCGCGCACTGTACCGACGTAGAGATTGCCGGCGGCGTCTATGGATACGCTGTATGGTGTGGCCAGGGTGTCGTAGTCGAGTGTGGTTTGCGTGTAGGTACCGGCTGCCAGCTCATAGAGAGAGCTCCGGGCGTCGTCAACCACGAACAGATTGCCTGCCGGGTCCACGGCCACGCCGACCGCATGATCAAAGGATCCGAGCACGCTTTGCGCGTAGCTTCCGTTGGCCTGCAGTGCCTCTTTGTAGATCAGGCCCTTGCTGGCGATGTAGAAATTGCCTGCGCTGTCGCGAGCCAACCCAGTGGCAAGATCGAACCCGGAAAAAAGAACGCTTTGAGCGTACGCCCCGGTGCTGCTGTCCAGCGCCTCTTTATAGATGATGCCGTCCGTGTAGTTGGCTACGTACAGGTTGCCGGCCGGATCGAGCACAATCGCGTGCGGGTTGCTGAACCCTGTGCCGAAAGTCGTCACCTCGCCCACGCTGTGCGCTGTCTGCGCCAGCCCCACGGCTCGGAGGCAGAACAGCAGCATCGCAACCATCGCCAGCAGGCCGATCCGTCGTCGTATACCGTTACCGGCTTGCCTGCCCTGGTTAACCTCGGCACGTCCGGCGTGGGGGTCTACCCTGCCTTTCGTTTCAGCAGCCCTGCCAGATAACTTCCGGGACAGGGCTCGAGGCCAAACGACTGCAAGTTCTTTTGCGCGGCTCACGACTACTCCAGTGGAACGTCCTGCTCGGGGTTCCAAAACGTCTCTTCTAACTGACACCGATCCGGCGTATAGGTAGCGCCTAAAAGGGAGCACGTTGGTAAGTCCCTACTTACAGGGACTAGTTACTCTTAGCTATCCGCAAGTGAAGCACGCGCCGGAGCCGTTCGCACTACAACCTGCGTAGCAAGCTGCTAACCAACCGCGCCATACGCCGTCAGACCCGCACAGGGCTGTACGTCTATGCTGGAGCGGATCGCCACGTTTTCGTTCTGGAAAAGGCCTTCGTACGCAAGCTGCGCAGGGCAATCACGATATAGGATGCGCCCTAAGCGGGTCTGCGCCGTACGGAAGCTGGGTAAGGGGAACCTGGCATCGGGGGCGCAGCCCCACGGACCTGCGGCGATAAGATACTGCCTATCGATTCATGCACTTGATCATGGTCCCGATACGCCTTCACCGTTCAGCAACTTAGTAATTTTCCTGCAATCCGGGCTGGGTTCCCGTGAACGGCGAGCAACAAGGTTTCATCGCCGGGGTGAACTCCATATATTCCACGCGGGTCTGGTCCGGGTCATACAGATTTAACTGGATTTTGCCATCCCGTCCGGCCTGAATGCCCGTGCAGTCCTTTCCCGTACATCCGTTACGCTGCAGGTCCGCGAGCACCGTTTGCATCCGTTCCGTGCCAAGCGAGAAATGGTCCATCACGCCGGCGGTGTGCAGGTCAGGTTGGGCTGGCTGATTCAGCATGTACTCCAGCCAGTCGGTTCCGTCGGGAACCTGCAGGCTGACGTAGCCCACCGGGCTGCTGTCATTGGGGGAGCCGTACCAGTAGGGTTTGAAGCCCAGGATTCCTCGCCAGAAACCATTTTCCTTGTCGCGATCCCGAACAACGAAGCCGAAATGAATGATGCGTACGCTCGTGGCGCTCGGCAGCGGCTTCACCATACTCACCTGCCGGGCCACACCCTCCAACTGCGTGCTGCCGCGCGCCGTGCTGTAGGGGCTCTCGACGAAAAATACGAGATTGCCCTCCGGGTCGCGCACACCGAACTCCCCGTTGCGCATCGGGACGGCCGTGGGTACGCCGCGGGCATTGAGATACGCCTCCAGGGCGTGGACGTCGCGCGTCGTGAACCCGACTGCGGCCATGCGCTCATTGGCCTTGGGTGGCGTGTCTCCGTGCAGGACCTCGATCCATTGCGATTCGTTCACGGGAAAGATCCACATCCCGGGGGTATCTGCGGCGGTCTTCTCTGCAAAGCCCAAGGTAGGGCCATAGAAGCGCTCCGCCTCCGCAGGGTGGGTCGTGTAGTCGCGAAAGAACGCTACTCCGGTGATCGCCGGGCGGGCAGGCTGCTGCGCGGCAAGAGAGGAGGCGTAAAAACCGGCGACCCACAGACCAAGAGCACAGAAGCTGGAGGTGAGAAGGCGAAGGGCGCGGTTCATGCGCTCCACTTTCTACTCTCTCTCACGAAGTGGTCAAGAAGCCAACAGGGACCGTGTTCCTTGTGCGCACCAAAGTCACGCCTTTTGTCGATCGTAGCCGACACTTGCCTTTTTAAGATTCTGCCGCAGCCCAGGGACCGAAGCTTTGAAGTAGGCTTCGATCAGCAATCCACAACGCGCCTTCCTGCGTTGTTCCTGCAGAGTTTCTCGCTCTTTCAGACACCGCGCGGCACGAGCGCGTCCACCATGGTCCCTTTGACCGCTGCGAAGCCGCTGGGGGCATAACCGTTTGAAAACATTACGGAGAACGAACAGCATGTGGAAGTCCGATAAGTCCCCTCGTTCCGCTCTTGACCAGGCGGAAGGCAACGGCAACGGCAGCAGCTATGAAGATCCGAGCGACGTGGGCGTCTTTGCGCGCGGCAACACCGCCGCGACGACCACCATGGATGAACTGCGGGGCCAGGGTGGGTTCGGCGTGATCGTGGCAGCCTCCGACATGAAGCAGCCGGCTACCAGCCCGAACTCCAGCATTGGCTCCCGCTTCACCTCGGAACTGGACTCCATCTCGCGACGCGAACGACAGGTGCGCGAGGTGCAGGAACTGGCCACCCACCGCGTAATCGATCTGACCACGGAACAGCTGCGCCGCATCCTGGAATTTATGGTCTAAGCCTTGTTTCTGCCAAACACCAGTTCGAAGCGCAGACCAGACCGCAGCTCGCACTCACAGCAGTTTGGCCGCTTCTTTTGCAAAGTACGTCATGATGAAATCCGCCCCGGCGCGCCGGAAGCTCCCTAGACTTTCCAGCAGGGTGCGTTCTCGGTCCAGCCAGCCGCGCGCGAAGGCCGCCTGCAGCATGGCGTACTCGCCCGAAACCTGGTATACGCCCAGCGGCAGCTCGGTACGCTCCCGCGCATCACGCAGGATGTCCAGATACGGCATGCCCGGTTTCATCAGCAGCATATCCGCCCCTTCAGCAAGGTCCTGGTCGATCTCCCGCAGGGCCTCCCGTCGGTTGGCCCCATCCATCTGGTAGGTTCGGCGGTCACCAAACTGTGGAGCCGAATCCGCTGCTTCGCGAAATGGCCCGTAAAACGCCGACGCAAACTTGGCGGCGTAGCTCATCACCGGCGTTTCCGTCTTGCCTGCTAGATCCAGTGCCCCGCGGATGGCCTCGACGCGACCGTCCATCATGTCAGAGGGAGCCACAATATCGGCACCCGCCTCTGCCAGCGAGACCGCTGCCCGGGCCAGTAACGGTACGGATGCATCATTATCGATGGTGAAATCATCAACCGCACCCGCCTCCATGTCACGCATTTCGTCCCCTGAACCAGGACGGCGAACGATCCCGCAATGCCCATGCGAGGTGTACTCGCAAAGACAGACGTCGGCAATCACCACCAATTGGCGCGCTGCGGCCGTCGCCTTGATCGCCCGGAGCCCGCGCTGCGTGATGCCGTCTGCGGCATAAGCTCCCGTACCTTGATCGTCCTTGCGGTCAGGAATACCGAAGAGCAGCAGTCCGCCCAGACCGAGCGAAGCGGCGGCTTCCGCCTCCTTCACCGCTTCGTCCACCGAAACGTTGAAGACGCCCGGCATGGAACTCACTTCGCGGCGCACACCCTCGCCTTCGCAAAGGAAAAGAGGATAGATCAGCGCGCCTGGGTGCAGGCGCGATTCGCGCACCAACGAACGCATAGCGGGCGTACTGCGGAGGCGGCGAAGGCGAGTACTCGGAAACTGCATACGATCCTTGGAGTCCGAAGGGAGGCCAGGCGGTGCAGAGTTTTCCCCTTTCACACGATGACGCCGATGCAGGCTTTCATTCTCGCGACGTCTCGTGCCTTGGTCTTCGCTCCTTTGCACCACGCAGCGCTTCTAATAGGGGAATGAGTTCCTCGGATTCTTTCGCTTTCTCGGCTTCTTCCACTTTGCCAGACACACCCCAGACCCTGACCGAACGTGGCGGCGCCGCTCTGCAATGGGAGGCCCTGCGCGAACGCCTGGCCGGACGCGCGCAGTCCCCGCTCGGGGGGACGCGCGTCCGCGCCCTCGAGCCCTCCGCGGAACTCGACTGGATCGAAGGGCAGCAGGGCCGCACCGCCGAGATGCGTCTTTTGCTCTCGAGCGGCGCGCCCTTCAGCTTTCGCGGCATCTACGACGTCGCGGACACCCTCGCCGAGGCCCGCATTCCCGGTGCCGCGCTCG
>CAXTZL010000135.1:0-8384 GCA_964248555.1 uncultured Bryocella sp. | reverse complement strand
AGGCCACACTGATCAATCACCTGTGCAGGATCTGGCCCATGCCGGATGACGGCATTTGGGAGACACGCGGCGGCCGCAAGCAGTTTGTCCACAGCAAAGTGATGGCGTGGGTCGCGCTCGACCGCGCAGTGAAACACTATGAAAAATACGATGGCGCTGGCGACGCAAAAAGATGGCGAAAAAACCGCAACATGCTGCGCAAGCAGATTCTCGCAAAGGGTTTTGACAAAAAGCTGAATGCCTTTGTGCAGAGTTACGGATCTAAAACACTCGATGCTTCCTGTCTTCGCCTCGTTCTCACCGGCTTCCTCCCAGCTAGCGATCCGAAAATGAAGGGAACCATCGAGGCAATCGAGAAAAATCTGACGACAGAGGGCCTGGTCCGCCGTTACGACACCCGCAAGAGCACGGACGGGCTCGCCGGCGGGGAGGGCGAGTTTCTAGCCTGCAGCTTCTGGATGGTGATTTGCCTCCACCAACTCGGTCGCGTAGCCGATGCACACCGTATGTTCGAACGCCTGCTCGGACTCTGCAATGACGTGGGCCTCATCAGCGAGGAATACAATCCTTCCAAGAAGCGCATGCTTGGCAACTTTCCTCAGGCGCTGTCGCATCTCGCACTCGTTCACGCGGCGTTCACGCTTTCAGGACAATGGAAGCCCGAGCCCCTCGGTGCCTGAAGGGCCTGAAAGCAATCCGGACCACCCACGGTGGGAAGTTGCGAATACAACCTCCCGCTACACCCGACCCCTCTATGAGGGAAAGACGAGGGTAGACGCCAACGTGGAGGCACTGCGGTGCTGTTCCCCTAGAACCCCAAAGTACAAAAAAAGGGAGCAAACGACATGGCGCGAGTCCCAGGCTCAACCTACCGGTTGCAGCTTCACGAAAACTTCGGCTTTGACCAGGCAGCAGAAATCGCGCCCTACTTGAAAGAGCTGGGCATCACCCATGTGTATAGCTCTCCCTACCTGCAGGCCGCGCCCCACAGTATGCACGGCTACGACGTCGTCGATCACCGAAAGTTAAACGAAGAACTAGGCGGCCCGGAAGCACATGCCCGCTTTTGTAAGGCGCTGGGTGAGATTGGTCTCGGACAGGTTCTCGATATTGTTCCCAACCACATGAGTCTGGGGCAGCAAAACCACTTTTGGTGGGACGTCCTGGAAAACGGAACCAATAGCCGCTATGCGGGCTTTTTCGACATCGACTGGAATTCTTCCGAGGAGCGCCTTCGCGAAAAGGTACTTGTTCCCATTCTTGGCGATCAATATGGACGGGTCCTGCGCGATGGAGGCGTGAAAATTATCCGGAATGGCTCATGCTTTATGATTGAGGCTTCCGGGCAACGATTGCCCATCTCGCCCATGACCATGCCGGCTATTCTTGCCAAGGCCGCGGACAGGGCCGGCAGTGATACGCTGCGGTTCCTTGCGGCGAGCTTCGGACGGTTGCCGTCGGCAGAAGAATGGGATCGTTGGAAGCTCAATGCGCGGGATCGCGATAAGCGAGTACTGAATGGTCTGCTGGATCGTCTCTGCGCCGAAGAAGGGGCTACCTGCAGGCAGATTGATGCCGTGATCGAGGAGATGAACGCCGACGCGGACGCTCTCGACGATCTGCTGTCACAGCAGAACTACCGTCTCTCATATTGGAAAACGGCTGACCAGCAACTGGGATACCGTCGCTTTTTCGATGTAAATACATTGATCGGCGTGCGGATGGAGCGGGAATACGTCTTTGAAGAGACGCACGCGCTCATCTTGAAATGGCTGCACGAGGGTGTTCTGGATGGCGTTCGTATCGATCATCCGGATGGTCTTCGCGACCCTCTGCAGTACCTGCAACGGCTCCGTCAGCATGCCCCCAGCGCATGGATTATTGGCGAGAAAATTCTGGAGCCTGGGGAGTGGCTGCGGGAGGACTGGCCCATCCAAGGCACTAGCGGTTACGACTTCATGAATCAGGCTATTGGCCTTTTGGTCCATGGAGGCGGCCTGCTCCGTCTCGGCGAATTGTATGCCGAATACACCGGCGACACTGCATCTTTTCCAGTGACCGCACACGAAAAAAAACTGAACGTAACCCAGGAAGCCTTGGGTTCCGATGTAAATCGGCTCGCTTCAATCTTCGTCGAAATATGCGAAGCAAATCGGGAGTATCGCGACTTCACCCGCGCAGAAATTCGTCGAGCCATTCGCGAACTTGCCTCCTGTTTTCCGGTGTACCGCACCTACGTCGTTCCTTCACGACATGAGGTCACGGAAGAAGACATCCGGATCATCGCAGAAGCCACAGAGTGCGCCAAAGATAACCGCCTGGACATTGACGCACAACTCTTTCACTTCATGCGCGACGTGTTGCAGGGGAAAATACCGGGAGAGAAGGAGACGCAGTTCGTTCTGCGCTTCCAGCAGTTCACGAGTCCAGTCATGGCGAAAGGGGTAGAAGACACCGCATTCTACTGCTACAACCGGCTCACGGCCCTGAATGAGGTGGGCGGCAATCCCGCCTGTAATGGCTTCTCGTTGGAAGATTTCCACGCCTATAACAGCAAAGTGCAAAGTACCTTCCCGGCAACCATGGTGACGCTGAGTACGCACGACACCAAGCGCGCCGATGATGTGCGGGCACGATTGGCCGTTCTGAGCGAGATTCCCGAAGAGTTTGCTGCAGCCGCTCAGCGATGGCACAGCCTGACCGCCACCTACCGTGGGGCCGAGGTTGACTGCGGCACGGAATGGTTTCTCTTTCAGACACTCATCGGTGCATGGCCCCTCACGATAGATCGCTTGAAGGCCTACATGCAAAAGGCGATGCGCGAAGCGAAGCTGAAAACGAGTTGGGTATCAAATAATGCGGAGTTCGAAGACGAACTCAATACCTACATGTCTCAGTTGCTGCGGGACGATAATTTTCTCCAAGACCTCGAGGCGTTTGTCGCCCGCATTCTTCCCGCAGGACGCCTTAATTCGCTGACACAAACCTTGCTGAAGCACACATCGCCGGGCGTTCCGGATATATATCAGGGAGGCGAATTGTGGGATCTATCGCTGGTCGACCCTGACAATCGCCGGCCAGTAGATTACGCCTTGCGGACGCAACGGCTTGATGACTTGAAGGTCTCGACTCCGGAAAGCATCATGCAGCGAATGGACGATGGATTACCCAAGCTATGGGTCGTTTATCAGGCGCTTCAGTTGCGACAGGAGCATCCGGGATGGTTCGGTGCGGATGCGGAATATCTTCCTTTGTACGCTGAAGGGGCCGAGCGAGCAAGCGTGATCGCCTATCTTCGCGGAACGAAAGTGCTCACCGTTGCACCCCGGTGGTCGCTGAAGACCGATGTGCATACAGCAAAAATACAACTGCCTGCAGGAAAATGGAAGAATCGCTTGACCGGCGAAGTCTACGAGGGCGTTTGCACCGTCAGCACGCTTTGGAAGGGTTTTCCGGTGTCTCTCCTAGTTCGGGAGTAGCGCAGCACGCATCGCGTACAGCAGTAGCTTCGATGAAGGAGAGGGTCTCGAATGGTTGAGTTCAGAGTCTGGGCACCACGACCTCAGCGGGTCGCGCTACAACTCAATGGGACAGAAGCGCTGCCTATGCATAAATCCGGGGATCAGGGTTGGTGGACACTTTCCGTGGCCGATGCGGGTCAGGGAACAACGTATGCCTTTCTTCTAGATGATGAAACCACAGCCTACCCGGATCCTCGCAGTCTCTGGCAACCCAAGGGAGTCCACGGTGCCTCGTGCGTTTATGATCAAAGCACCTTTGGGTGGACCGACGCGCAATGGCACACCCCTCCTCTCTCCAGTGGCATCGTGTACGAATTGCATATCGGCACCTTCAGTAAAGAAGGCACGTTTGATAGCGCCATCTCGCATTTGGACTACCTCGTCGAACTTGGCGTTACGCACATCGAGGTGATGCCGATCAACGAATTTGCCGGAAGGCGTGGGTGGGGTTACGATGGCGTGTTTCTATTTGCTGTCTTCGAGCCCTATGGCGGCCCGGAGGGCTTCAAGCGTTTCGTCGATGCCTGTCACGCGAAGAATCTGGCTGTAGTTCTCGATGTCGTCTACAACCACTTCGGACCTGTCGGAAACTATTCAAACCAGTTCGGTCCCTACCTCACCGACAAGTACCACACACCCTGGGGCGCCGCGGTCAACTTCAATGAGAGCGGCAGCGACGAAGTGCGACGCTTTTTTCTCGACAACGCATTGATGTGGCTTCGGGATTATCACTGTGACGGTCTTCGTCTGGATGCCACGCACGAGTACATTGACCGCTCCGCAGTTCACTTTATGGAGCAGCTCTCCACAGAAGTCGAGCGCCTGGGTACCATGCTGAACAAGCGCTTCGTCTTGATTGCGGAAAGTGATCTTAACGATCCGAAGTTTGTGCGGCCGCGTGAAGCTCGTGGCTACGGAATGGATGCACAGTGGAGCGACGACTTCCATCACTCTCTTTTCACACTTCTCTGGAGTGATCCCGGGCGGGGATACTACGACGATTTCGGCAGCATGGATGACTTAGTAAAGTCACTCCGTGCAGCTTTCGTCTACGACGGAAAGTATTCCAGGTATCGTCATCACACGCACGGTCGGCCCGTGGAGAATCTATCCGCACATCACTTCATCGGCTACATCCAGAACCACGATCAGGTAGGCAACAGGGCAGTGGGAGAGCGTTTGGAGCACCTCGTCGGTATGGCGGCGTCCAAAGTTGCGTTAGGGCTCACATTGACAGCACCTTTTGTGCCCATGCTGTGGATGGGCGAAGAGTTCGCCGCGAGTGCACCATTTCTCTACTTCGCGGATCACGAAGAAGAAGAGATGCGTCGTCTCGTCTCTGAAGGTCGTAAGCGTGACTTCGCTGCCTTTGGCTGGGATGAGAACGAGGTGCCCGACCCGGAAGCAAGCGAAACCTTTGAGCGCTCCAAGCTGGATTGGAGTGAGGCACACGAAGGCAAGCACGAAGAGATGTTTCGTTGGGTCAGAGATCTTATTCGGTATCGTCGCTCCTGTATGGCTTTGAATGATGGAGACTTCGGCCACGTAAACGTCTTCTGCAGTCATGATGGCAAGCTTCTCACCATGCAGCGAGGTGCAGTTCGCGTACTGATGAACCTAGGTGAACAGATTCAGCTCCCTCTGCTTTCGGGTGAGACATTGAAGCTGGCTTCGGAAACAGGTATGAGTACTCAGGACCAGGCAATCATCCTTCCCAAGATGAGTCTGGCCATCCTGGAAGCTGCCTAGCACTTATCAACGAAGGGTATTCGCATGTCCGTCAAAACCATTAGCAGTCGAGAAGTGTATCGCAATCACTGGACACGTGTGCGCGAAGACATCATCGAACGCTCCGACGGGCAGCGGGGGATTTACGGCGTGGTGGACAAAGATCCCGCTTGCATTATTATTCCGTTGGAGAAGACAGCAAAGGGAGAGTTCATCTGGTTGGTCCGCCAGTTTCGCTACACCGTAGGTAAAACCTTTTACGAGTTGCCGCAAGGTGGATGGGAGCAGGCGGACGTCAATGCTGAAGAGCTCGCGCATGGTGAACTCAAGGAAGAAACGGGTCTCCGCGCCGGACGCATGCTTCCTCTGGCGCAACTGTGGATTGGCTATGGCGTCATGCGCCAGCTGCATCACGTCTTCCTCGCTGAAGAACTCAGTCCTGGGGAGCCGGATCGTGACGCGGAGGAGCACGACATGACGGTTCACCGTGTCTCACTCCAGGAGTTCGAAACGATGCTGCTGGATGGCCGCATCATGGATAACTGCACTGCGGCGGCCTGGGGCGTTTACCGTGTCTGGCGCGATCGCCGCAACTGATCTCATCATGCAAGCCAGGGCATGGAACAACAAACGACGAGGATACCTGCTGGGGTATTTAGCGCTGGCAGCGTGGTCGGGCCTCGCCAGATTTCGCAGTGATTTCTGGCGCATCGCTCCGTTCCTCACCCCAGGTCAGCCTGGACGGTCCCGGAACATCACGGCGGTGATACCGGCGCGCAATGAAGAGGAGCACTTAGGGGCCTGCCTGCAAGCCTTACTGCATCAAGAGTTCTACGGCAATTTCAGGATTATCGTCGTAGACGACAACAGCACGGACGGAACGGGTCGGATCGCGCAAGCGTTCGTTACAACGCATCCACAAGTGCGGGTCCTAACTGGTAAGCCACTCCCTTCCGGTTGGACCGGCAAAATGTGGGCTGTCGCACAAGGTCTGGCTGATCCGTGGGCGCAGGAAGCGGAGTTTGTTCTCCTCACGGATGCCGACATCCTGCACGCACCAAGCCATCTGGCCTCGCTTGTACACACCGCAGACCGCTACAACCTCGAACTCGTCTCTGAGATGGTTCGCCTACGCGTGGACACACTCGCGGAGCGGGCCACCGTGCCTGCCTTTGTCTTCTTCTTTAGTATGCTGTATCCCTTCCTCGCGGTCAGCGATCCGAGACGTTCTACAGCCGCGGCAGCGGGAGGCACGATGCTCGTAGCGCGGGGCGCGCTCGATCGTGTCCAAGGCGTCTCACGCATCCGTGCGGAGCTCATTGATGATGTTGGCCTCGCCCGCGAAATCAAACGCGGAGGCCATCGCATCTGGCTCGGTCATGCGGAGCATGCCATGAGTCTGCGTCGCTACACAACCTTTGGCGATGTCTGGAACATGATTGCGCGCACGGCATACGTTCAGTTGGGCCATTCGCCCTTGGTACTTGCCGGCACCGTCGGTGGTCTGCTTCTGCTCTATACCACGCCGGTGGCACTTAGCGTTGCGGGCCGTGGTCATTCTCGCCTGCTCGGTCTCGCAAGTTGGACGGTCATGGCACTTCTCTTCCAGCCTACGTTGCGCAGGTACGAAAGATCGTTCCTGTGGGGCCCCGCACTTCCCGCCATTGCCATGTTTTATCTCGCTGCCACCCTCGGCTCGGCCATTCGCTACTACCGTGGCGAGGGCGGTGGCTGGAAGGGGAGGGTCTACGCCCGGCTTAACACTGCGCCGTAGCGTACATCTATTGACGACGTCTGAAGCTAGCGCCTGGTCGCCTCAAAAATCGCAAACTGCTCATACGTGGACCCAAAGCGGTCTGCATCCGCGTCCTCCCGGCTGAACATGAAGACATCGCGCCAGACCTCGCGAAAGCCGGGAGTGGCAATGATCTCCGGTGTAAGTTCCGGGTTGCCATAAAGCAGGACAACTTCGCGTGGCTCGGCTTCCACTGCTGACGTGACGTGAGCGAGGAATCGTTTCATGACTGGCCCAGCAAACGGATGGTAAAGAAAAAGCAGGAGCGGCCCCGCCGGCAGTTCGAATTGGGTAGCATCCCCCGTGATCACACGAGGGCGTGCATCGGCCTGCTTCCATGCGGCATGAAAGCACTCAACATTCTTTCTCGCGATCTCAGCCAAAGATGCGGCTAGCTCCACCCCGACGATGTCGCGAAAAGGAAAGCGAGTCGCCAGCAGAAGAGCCCGCCCCATACCGCAACCAACGTCAACAAACGTGTAGCGTGGCCAGTCAAGGTTCATGCGCTCAAGCACACGGTTAAACGCGGAGGGAGCCACACCATAGTAGCCAGTAACCCAATACTGCGCATCCTGCGACTGCTCCGTACGTCCACTGTGGTCGAAAAGCGCCTCGCCAAAGATCAGGCCTGTCGTGTCCACACCGTAGATCTGATCGAACGGATGCGGCCCGGTATCCGGCCGCACATGCCCGGGGATCGGTTTACGGCGAATCAGATACCAAAGCCGCTGTGTGACAAGCTTTACAAAGTAAAGGAATCCACGGTTGGCGATGGTGTGGCGGGCACGGCGGAAATATGCTCTGCGTTCTGTCATATGTACTCACCACAGCACAGCAGATCTACAACAGAAGCGCAACCTGAAACGAGAGTCTCTGCCCTGCGCAAACTAGTTCACCATTTTGGAGCGCCGCGTCATGTAGTCCTGCAAAAGATAATTCCCCAGTGTCTGGGGCGTTGTAAAGTACGCTTTGCCGCGACACATCGCACTCATCTTTTGCACAAACTGCACAAGCTGAAAATCATCCGCGAGCATGAAAGTGTTAATCATAATGTTGGCTCGCTTGCAACGGCCGACCTCCTCCAGAGTCTCTGAAATGACCAGCGGATCAAGCCCGAAGGCATTCTTGTAAATACGGCCGTCCTCCAGCGTAAGCGCGGAGGGCTTACCATCCGTGATCATTACAATCTGCTTCATATCCTTGCCGCTCGCACGCAGAATGCGCTGTGCGATGCGAAGGCCCTCTCGCGTATTCGTATAATGCGGGCCCACCTTCACCCGCGGCAACTGCGAGATCGGAATTTCTTCAGCAGAATCATGGAACAACACCAGGTTGATCTG
>CAXTZL010000134.1:0-8407 GCA_964248555.1 uncultured Bryocella sp. | reverse complement strand
AATATGCCGCGGACATCATGAAGGAAGTCCAGACGGACATCACCAACGCTCAGGACATTCAGGATGGTAAACACCGCGATGTGAAGATGGAGTTCACCTACGCCCGCAACGCCGTGCAGCGCTCTGAGGATGCCCGGATCGCGACCCTGCGCAAAGAAGCTGATGAGCGGCAACAACAGGCAAAGGATGCAAAGCTGGAAGCTCAGCAACAGGCTGCCGCCTCGCAGCAGCAGGCCCAGCAAGCCCAGTTACAGGCGGCCCAGGCCCAGGCCCAGGCTGACCAGGCGGCAGCCCAGCGAGCGCAGGCGGAAGCGCAAAGAGCGCAGGCCGATGCGGAAGCTGCAAATGCCCGCGCCGCAGCAGCGAGCTCACAGCGTCAGGCAGAAGCCGCCCAGCAAAGTGTCGAGACCATGCGTGCCAAGTTGCTGGCCCAGCTGAATGCCGTCCTGCAGACCACGGAAACACCGCGAGGACTGGTTGTCAATCTGAGCGACGTACTCTTCGACACCGGCAAATACACCTTGAAGCAGAACACGCAGGTGTCTTTGGCCAAGGTGGCGACCATCCTGGAGCTTTACCCGGGCCTTAGCGTACAAGTCGAAGGGTATACCGATTCAACTGGCTCGCCGGCTAGCAACCAGAAGTTGAGCGAGAACCGCGCCGATGCCGTGGAAAACTTCATGGTGAACAACGGTGTCCCTCAAGCAAACATCACCGCCAAGGGGTACGGCGCAACTGACTTCGCCGCTGACAATGGAACAGCCGCGGGACGAGCTCAGAATCGGCGAGTGGAGCTAGTCGTCTCCGGATCGGCCATTGGCGTGCAAACCACCGCAGGCCCAGCCACTCCGGCAGGTGGAATTAGTCAGTAGTCTCAACACGTAACAGAAAGGGCCGCGATGCGTCGCGGCCCTTGTTTCTCGTCCCGTGCATCTGATGCGCAGAAGGGGAACTGACGTGGCAGAGAGTTTAAAGGGAAAGATCGTACTCATCACCGGAGCCAGTTCCGGCATTGGCGCAGCGACGGCGCGGGCCTTTGCGGAGCACGGAGCCAGGCTTTTGCTGTGCGCACGGCGTCTGAACAAGCTCCAGGAGATGGAAGCTGAGTTGCGCGCCAAGGGTGCTGCCGACGTCCTCACATTTGAGCTCGACGTGACCAACCGTGACGAGGTGGAAGGCACCTTCAACACACTCCCGGACTCGTGGGGCGAGATTGACATCCTGGTAAACAACGCTGGCCTGGCGCGGGGCTTGGGGAAGTTCTGGGAAGACGACATCGAAAACTGGGAAGAGATGATCGACACCAACACGAAGGGTCTGCTATATGTCACGCGAACTGTGGTGCCGGGGATGGTGGCACGGAATCGCGGCCACGTCATCAACCTGGGTTCAACCGCAGGACACGGTGCCTACCCCGGCGGGCACGTGTACTGCGCCACCAAATCAGCAGAACGTGCGATCACCGACGGCTTGCGGATCGATCTGAATGGAAAATCCATTCGCGTTACCTCGATTGATCCGGGCATGGTGGAAACGGACTTCAGCAATACGCGGTTCCGCGGGGATACCCAACGCGCCAGCAAGGTTTACGAAGGAGTGGTTCCACTTACTCCCGAGGACATCGCGGAAACCATCGTCTGGACAGCGACCCGGCCCGCCCATGTGCAGATCCAGACCGTGCTTCTTACCTGCGTCGATCAGGCAAACAGCTACGTACTGCACCGCCAGGGCTAGGGTGCCGATCGGGTTCAACATGGAAGCCGCTTGCTTCGCAGGCGAGCGGCTTAAATCTTGATCGACCAGCCCAACTGCTCCAGGTCACGTTCAATCGTGGCCACGGCCGCTTCCAGGGCACTGCGACGGTGAGGATTGCTGGTTCTCTCGCTAAGCAGGCGTTCACGTTGCAACTCCAGCCCTTGGATATGGCGCTTTTGCGCGGCATCGTCGCGCCTCAGCGTGGAGGCCGCATTCGCAGCGCTGGAGCGGGCTACTGCCTCTGCCTGTTGCTCTTCGACATTCTTCGATTCCCAACCCTTGGACATGAATCCCCTCTCCGTTTTATCGCTGCCGCCCGAACCGGTATACAACACCTGCGTTAAAGCCGAGATTGTTCTGTACCTCTCCGCCAAAGGTGGTCCCGACGTACGTCGGTGAGATACGCACGGCCAGGTTAGGGAAGAAGTTGTAGTCCGCGTTTACGCCGATCGTAAAAGCAGGCCGGAAACCATCCTGCCAGAGACCCACCTGGGGACCTGTGAGCCCTTTAGCACCTTTTGAAAAAATGCCCCACACTACGCCGCCGGTCGCCTGCGCACTAACGGCGACCTTTTCCCTGGCGTAAAAGCGATAGGCTGCTCCCCCGGTAAAGAAATATTCGTTAATCTGCGGGCTTGCGATCTGCGGATATTGCAGGGGAAGTTGCTGGTGGGCATATCCAAAGGAACCGCGGGCGTCGCCGATGATCGCGAGCTTGGGCGAGAAATAGCGGTCAGCCTGTGCGGCCCAACTCACCTCATTGTTTTTCTTGGTATAGTCGCCACTCCGCCAGCGCAGGTAACCGCCCCCGCCGAAAACTTCCCATGGATACGAGTAAGTCGCATGGATTGTGCGATTGATGCGCGCCTGTCGGCTGGCGTTTGTTTCCCGGCGCGGTCGCCTTTGTTTTGCCTGGCCCTCCGCACCTCCGGTCATGCCGAAAGCGGCGATTCCAACCAAAAGACAGCCCATCACTGCCGTCTGCAGCCTCTGACGCCATTTCGAACCCGTACCACCCACCAAGCCTAGTCCCTGCCCTTCATGCATGGCCGATCACGGCCGTGTCTCCATTAGAACATCCTCCCGGGCAGAAAGAGCCCTGGCTGATGAGGCGCAGCCCTACTTCAAGGTGTAGGTCAGCCCCGTAATGATCTGGACCGAGTTCGTGCGGTAGCCGGGCGAAGGATTATTCAGGTAGTTATCCGTCAAGGCAATCGTCGCCCCCAGACTCTTGAACAGAGGCATCGTCAAGCCAACGTACGCGTTAGCTGAATAGGCCTGCTGATCGTTCCAGGCGGGCAGAAGGTTGGCCCATTCCGTCATCAGGAACTTTCTGGGAAGCGTACGGCGGTAGTTCTCCTGAAAGGTGGAACCAATCAGATTCTGGTTGTCTCCGGGAGCTCCGGTCGTGGCGCTTGTGGCGGCGGCACCGGGCAGAAACTGTTGTTTTTCGTAATGCACATCTCCCCGGATATCCAATTCCTGCTTGTCGTCCTTCAAAGGCGTCCAACCGAAACCGCCACCATAGACCTGCTGCAACTGTAGGCCTTGCGAAAAATTGTGGTCATAGGAAAGGTCGCCCAGAACGAACAGGCGCGAGGAGATGTACTGATCCCTCTCACCATCCGCATGAAAGATGCTGGTTTGTACCGTTGCCGGCGGACTCGGGGGTGCAGTCTGCGGTATCACCGGAGTTGTATTGGTGCCGAACGTCTCCGACACGTTCACGGTGGTGCGATTCCGGCTCGGCAAATACGAGACCACGGGGATGACGCGGACGAAGTTAGCAGCCGCGGTGAACGTCGTGCTCTTCTCAGTCGATCGGACCAGGGTAAGCCCGGCTGTCGCTGAACCGTTCCAACCTTCCAGCGGTCCAGCATGGTGATCCACCGCCTTTGCATAGGTCGGTACGTCAACCAGATACCCGAGCTTCGCTATCGGCAGGTGTTCTGCAGGGGCATTCCTCGGGTGGATGGTGAGCTCATCTTTTGCAAAACTGACCGTACCGGCCGCCAAAGGGGCAAGCTGACTCGGCTTGCCCTTGTGTAGCGCGACAAACTCCGCCCCGGAGTGCAGTTCCTTTACCTTGCTGTAAGGCACGGTCAGTTCCCCCGCCATATCACTTTTAAAGATGACGTCGCCGCCTGTGGCCCGCTCCAGCTTGCCCGTGAGCTGATCTCCGTTGGTGAAGATCAGCACATCAGGCGGAGCTTTGGGAGTTGGCAGTGCAGTCGCTTTTTCGGTGAGATCGCCATGGGGCAAAGGCGGAATCGCCTGACAGCAAGCGCAAATCGGGGCAGATCGACACAGAAGAACCGCAACGATCGGGAACAACGGCATGGGCAGGCGAGTCACCGATCCAGCTTATCCACTCGACTCGTCTCCCCGTCAAAAACCGAGCGGGACACCGCCATGCCGCTTCCACTCGTGCCGGCTGCGGAGACCTCCGGTTACATTCAGACAGTGTCCTCCGCACCGCTCGCCATAGTTCAAAAGAGACGGCCTCAGGCCGGCACTTTACGGCAGGGGAAAAGGCACCCGATCGGGTGCCTTTTGCCTTGCAGGAGGGTTCAATGTTACAGGTTTGTGCCGCGATTCCCGGTGACCAGTCGCACGAGAAAGGTCAGAAGGACCGCGCCAATCACGGCCACGACGATCGAGTAAATAAAGCCGCCGGATGAAGCCGCACCAAAAATGTGCGACATGATGAAACCGCCAACAAGGGCGCCGATGATGCCGACAACTATGTCCATCAACATGCCGAAACCCGAGCCCTTCATGATCTTGCCGGTGAGAAAACCGGCAATCAAGCCAATGACGATCCACCAGATAAAGCCATGTCCCATGACAGAAAACCTCCAAGAGTAAGTAGAAAGAAGAACCTCAACTTCAGAGCGCTTGTTGGGAATAAGGGTTGTGTGAGCACCGCGGAATGTCGGCGACAAGCGAAGTCCGTATGCCCGGGGATGTATCCTGAAGACTCGCAATGAGTCCTTCCAGCCTACGCACCACCCCGCGCCCGCGCGTTCTCAGCGGCATGCGGCCCACCGGACGCCTGCACCTCGGCAACTATATGGGGGCACTGCACAACTGGGTCCAGCTGCAGACTGAGTACGATTGCTTCTTTTTCATCGCGGACCTCCACGCGCTGACCACCGACTATGCCGATCCAAGCCACCTCCGAACCAACATCGCCGATATCGCTCTCGATTTCCTCTCGGCCGGGCTCGACCCGGGACGCTGCGTGATCTTCCGCCAGTCCGAGGTGCTCGAGCACGACCGCCTGAACACACTTTTCGGCATGTTTACGCCCATCTCCTGGCTGGAGCGTGTGCCGACCTACAAAGACCAGCAGGCGCAACTGTCTGAAAAGGACCTGAACAACTACGGTTTTCTTGGCTACCCGCTTCTGCAAGCCGCCGATATCCTGCTCTATAAGCCGGACTTTGTACCCGTCGGTGCCGACCAGGTCGCGCATGTCGAGTTGACTCGCGAAGTGGCACGCCGTTTTAATGATCTTTATCCTGGCGATTTTCACCTGGCGCCCGGCGCACAGCCTTGGGAGATGGCTGCGATTTTCGAAAAGGCCCGCAAGCACGCCGGCGAACCAAAAGATTCAGCACGCACGGAATTTACCGCACACCAGCTCTTCCAGGCAGCCCAGGAAACCAAAAAGCTGACCGGCTTCGGCCGTCACGCCATCCTCCCCGAGCCGCATGCGCTGCTCACGCCGAGCCCCAAACTTCCCGGTCTCGACGGCCGCAAGATGAGCAAAAGCTACGGCAACCACATTATGCTGTCGGAGCCCGAAGCTGACCTTCGGGCCAAGCTGAAGACCATGGTGACCGACCCGGCCCGTGTACGCCGCAACGACCCCGGCAACCCGGACGTCTGCCCCGTCGGCGACCTGCACAAAGTTTTTTCAAGCCCGGAAGTCCTTGCGAAGGTGTACGACGGCTGCACCACCGCAAAAATCGGCTGCATCGAATGCAAAAACTGGTGTTCGGACTCCATCCTCCATGCCATCGCGCCCATCCAGGCGCACCGGCGGGACCTGGAGGAACGACCGGGCGTGATCAAGGATGTCCTCGCAAACGGCCGGGAGCGTGCAACCAAGCGTGCTCGTGAAACTCTTGGCGAGGTACAGGCCGCCATGGGCATGTAAGCTCATGTCTCCGCAACCGGTCCGTTTTCGCGGATCATGAAGCCGCTTACGGACGCCGCCAATGAACGAGACACACAAGACGGAGGAGGGAGTGGAGGGCGAACCCCGTCCGGAGCGCCCGGCAACTCCGGAGCACCCGGCAAATCCGGCAAATCCGGCAAATCCGGCAGACGGGAACCCACATCCCGGCGCGGCGCCTTTGGACGGGGGCAACCCACCTCCGCAGCCAGCAGCGGAGGTTTTTCAGCTGCAGTCCCCCGTGGCCCCCTCCGCACCGCGTACCGCCGCCGGCAAGCCAGACCCCCGCGCCGGCAAAAAGGCGGCCCCGGACGACGGCTCACAGTCGCCGTTTTCCGTTGCTATCGGCCAGGTTTATGACGGTCCCTTTGACCTTCTGCTCGACCTCATCCGCAAGCAGAACATCGACGTCCACGACATTCCCATCGCCCGTATCACCTCGCAGTTCCTGGACTACACAAGACATCTGCAGGCCGTGGACGTGGATGCGGCGGGAGATTTCGTCTACACCGCCGCGCTGCTGATTCACATCAAGAGCCGTACGCTGCTGCCACGCGAACCGGGCGCAGCCCGCGCCCTGCTCGAAACAGACGATCCCCGGCGTGAGCTGGTGGAGCGCCTCCTGGAGCACGAGCGTTTCAAGGCCGCTGCCCAGATGCTGGAGCAGAAGCGCCAGATCGAGGAGGCCACCTGGACAAAACCGGGCCTGAAACGCTTTCTAAACGAGGATGACAGCCATGGCATCCTGGGCGACGAGCGAGCCATTGCCGCCGACACCGACGACCTGGTCCGCATTTTTCGCGATATCCTCCAGCGCCTGCACGAACGGCCCGTTCATCGCATCGACGAAGAAGCGGTCACCGTCCGCGAGATGATCGACTTCCTCCACCGCAGGCTGCTTACCGAGAACAAACCGGTTGCCCTGCGTCGCCTGCTGGGCAGGGCGCAGTCCGAGAGAGGGTTGATCTGCACCTTTCTGGCCATGCTGGAGCTCGTACGCCTGGGAGCTATTCTGCTGCGCCAGCCGGAAAGCTTCGGCGACATCCTAGTTAAGAAAACCGACGTCTTCGAGCAGGTCCTCGAGAACGATGCGCAGGTTCGCGACGATTGGGATTGATCCGGTGACCAAAGCGGACACGGCTTCCGGCGAACTCGCACCGGCTCACGGTAGGATATCTACACACCCCCATGCTGCGTTTCCGCATACGACCCCGCTGGACGGCCGCTCTCACCCTGCTGCTGCTGCTGCTGCTGCTGCTCGGCGCGGGCTCGGGGCGAGTCGTCTCACGGGCGCAATCCAAGAAGCCGGTCGACCCGGAGGTTGTGCATTCGGCGGAGGGCACCACGGAGATCGGCATCCTGGCCGGTGCCGAATATCGCATCGACGTACCTGCCGATTGGAACGGTGCCCTGGTGGTCTACTATCACGGCTATACGGAGCATGGCACCATCTTCCACCTCGCAGAGCACCTGCGTCCCGGCCTTCAAAGCCTGGCGGAGCGCCACTACGCCGTGGCCCAGAGCGCCTATTCCGAGGGTGGTTGGGCTGTGCAGCAGGCCTACCCGGAGACTGAGGCGCTGCGCCACTACTTTGACCGCAAGTACGGTCACCCGCGCGAAACCTTTGCCGTAGGCGGTTCCATGGGCGGCGCCCTGGTCATGATCACCCTGGAACTGAACCCCAAATCCTATGCCGGCGGTCTGGATCTGTGCGGCGCCGTTGGCCCCACGTTTGTCTCCTTTGACCGCCGATTCGCCCTACGTGCGGCCTTCGACGCCTACTTTCCCGGTGTCATGGGTCCGCTGGTACCCGTTCCTACCGATTTTGACGACACCCCTGCCGTGCGCGAGCGCATCAGCAACGCCCTGCATGCCAATCCGTCCAATGCCACCCTCCTACGAAACCTCATGGGCCTGCACACCGATGCCAATGTGGCCCGTGATATCTCGTACTTCACCTTCGTGCTCGCGGACATGCAGCGGCGGGCGGGTGGCAATCCCTTCGATAACCGCAACTGGATCTACGCCGGCGCCAACCCCGTGGCCACGGCCAACGACATCGCTCTAAACGAGACTGTGCGGCGTTACCCGGCGGACAGGAGGGCACGCGACTACCTGATCCATCACTACACGCCCACCGGCCGTCTCGGTCGCCCGATGCTGGCCGTGCACACCGTTTACGATCCCCTGATTCCGGCCAACCTGCTGACGCTTTACAACGAAATGGTGGAGGGCGAGGGCGTCGGTGACCGCCTCGTGCAGCAGTATGTTGCCCATGATGGCCACTGCTCCATTACGCCGGAGGAGATCGGTCATGCCTTTGATGAGCTGGTCGCCTGGACCCATGACGGCACCCGACCCACCCCCGGTCTACTCCATCTCCAGGGAAAGGTGGAGCCGGCACATGAACCGCGCTAGGCGGTATCCACATATAGCTGAAGTCTGATCCAGGCACAGGCGAGTGCGGTG
>CAXTZL010000133.1:0-8415 GCA_964248555.1 uncultured Bryocella sp. | reverse complement strand
CATCGCAGCGGACGGTACGGCGCGCAATACGACGTGTTGTGAAGGCCCGGGTGCCGTGGCCGTCGATCCCGGCGGCAACGTGTGGGTTCCTAACACGCTGCCGAGCAGCTCTGGCTACACCTTCAGCGAGGTTTCGGGTACGGGAGCGGTCCGCTTGGCAGAACAGACCACCGCCGGACTGTTCACCCCGGGCGGCGTGGCAATCGACGCCGCTGGACAGTTCTGGGCTACGAACTACTACAACGGTTCTTTCACCGGCATCGCGGGCAATAGCCACACACTTCCAGCCGGATCGGGCTTGTATCCCATCGCTCTGGGCAAGGACGCTTCTCTGCTGCAGCCCTTCGCGATTGCTCCGGACGCGAGTGGAAACCTCTGGATCTCCAACCGCGTTCACAACAGCCTAGTAATGTTCTTCGGCTTGGCGACACCCACGCTGACACCTGCTCCGCCGCTACCCACCGCACCTTAGCTGGAAAGCGACCGTCGAACCCCGAAGTCCATCACATTTTCTCCTTGAGCCTCAACCCGATCAGTAGCCGATTCATGGGGAAGCTGGTCGCAAACCCGCAAATCATCGCAATCTGCATCATGAGCCAATAACGCGGGTCGAAGGGCGTGAGATGGTGTGGCGCGGGAAAGAGCTTGAAGTACACCAGGGCCATAAAGAGATACATGCCTATCTGGAAGGCAAGAATCGAGAACGTATCCGCTTTGATCGCCGCCCAGATTGCCCCGGCCGGGCTCAGGTCGTCACGCATCGGCTTGATCGCGAAGTACTGAAACAGAATGCCGACGGCCCAGGCAACCACGAAATCCAGCGCGTACTCAGCCCAGAGTACGGAGCCGAACAGTGTCAGTCCGGCGGCCGCAATGGCGAATTCCGTGCCCACGTCCGAGATCATGCAGCCCGCTCCGCAGTGGCTGGTTCCTTCCGCGACCTGCACCACCGTGGGCGGGGCATTCTTGTCCCCGCCCATGTTCATCCCCGCCCCTTGCTTGTCCGGCTGGTCCGCCATGTGCTTCTGCATGGCTGCCTTGGTCTTCCGGGTGCCGAGCGCGAAGTAAGCCCACAGGCCGAAAATGCTGAAGTAGAGCGCGGTCACGGGCCAGACCACATTCATGATGCCCATGCGTTGGGGGCGTCGAACCTCGTCCACACCGATCACCACGGCGCACGTAAGGGCAACGCTAATCGAGGTCCAAGCCAAAGTTGTGAGATTCAAAATACACCCGCACCAAATCTGATTCGCATGGCTTTCACACCGTTGTGTGAGAACGAAACACAGCAACTTGCCCAGGCTCAAACCGTCTAAACACCGCAGAGGGGAAATGCCATCGCAGGCATTTCAGGTACCACGGAGCGCCATGACGCCAATGCTCGCAAGTCCCGCGATTTCGAGGGCACCCTTTTCGAGTTCATCGGGAGCGCGCCGGCAGGAGTCCGCGACCGCCTCGCTGTTTTTTCTGCTGGCACGCGTCCTGTTCGCCCTGCTCCTGTTCGCCCTGCTCCTGTTCGCTCCGCTGCTGTTGGCCTCCGGTCGACACTCCGTTGCGGGCCATCCGCCGTTTGAACTGCTGACACGACGCATGGACGTGGACGTGGACGGCGCGCCGAACGCCTATGGTCCTCCGGGCAGCAAGGCGCTGGACTCTTTGAATCACGCTCGTTATCGCGGATGGCAGAACGCCGAGATCGTCGGGTATCTCACCGATGACAATCATCCGAATGTTCCCGTGCGGCAGGGCCCGAACGATCCCTATCCAGGGCTTTACATCTCACAGACGGCCTACACCGACCCGTCCCGCACGAAAGAGTCGGACGTCACCCGCTATGTGAACGCCGCTCGCATCAGCTACGTGGTGCTAGGTGACGCGGCAAGGGCGCGCGGCGCGCGGCTTGGGGACTTCGTCGCGGTATACTCGCGCGCAACCCACCGCAGCGCCTTCGGCATTGTCGGGGACAGCGGCAATCCCTCCGGGGATGAAGGATCGCTGCACCTGCTGCAGAGTCTTGGCTACCCTTATCGTGACGGGCGACATGATGCGGTGGAAGGGCCGGAGATCATTGTGAGGTACTTCCCGGGATCGAACCCACATCGGCTGTTTTTCCGGGATCAAGCCGCCCTGGACACCGCAGCCCTGCAAGAAGGTCTGAGCCGAGACTTCACGGGGAGCCCCTTGGCGCGCCCAAGGCATCCAAGGGCTTATTAGCCGGAGACGATGTGGTCAACGCAGGCAGACATACCGTTCTCCGGAATTCGCCTTATTTGGGTAAAGTTCGCCAGGAGATTCAGCATGGAATATCGTCAGCTTGGCCGTTCCGGCCTCAAGGTGCCCGAGCTTTGCTTCGGCACAGGAACCTTTGGTGCAGGAAATGAATTTTTCGCCGCATGGGGCAACACGCAGGTTGAGGAAGCGCGAAAGCTTATCGACATCTGCATGGAGTCTGGCTGCAACTTCTTCGACACGGCAGACATTTACTCCGACGGAAAAAGTGAGTCCGTGCTGGCCGAAGCGATGAGTCACCTGAAACGTGAGGATGTGCTGCTCTCTACAAAGGCGACCTTTCGTATCGGCAAGGGGCCGAATGACGTCGGCAGTTCGCGGTACCACCTCACACAGGCTCTCGAAGCTTCACTGAAGCGGCTGAAAACGGACTACATCGATGTGTATCATCTGCACGCGTTTGACGCTTTGACACCGGTGGAAGAGACCCTGAACACGCTCGACAAGATGGTGCGCGAGGGCAAGGTTCGCTATATCGCCTGCTCCAATTTCTCCGGCTGGCACCTCATGAAATCGCTCAGCGTGAGCGAGCGCTACGGTTGGGCACGCTATGTTGGACACCAGGTGTATTACTCGCTTGTAGGTCGCGACTATGAATGGGAGCTGATGCCCTTGGCAGAAGATCAGGGTGTAGGTGCGCTCGTTTGGTCGCCACTTGGCTGGGGCCGTTTGACGGGCAAAATTCGCCGTGGACAGCCGTTGCCGGAGGGCAGCCGCCTGCAAAACAAGTCAGTCGTCGACAGCGGTCCGCAGGTACCCTTTGAGCATGTCTACAAAATCGTGGATGCGATTGACGAAGTGGCCAAGGAAAACGGCAAAAGCGTTCCGCAGATCGCGCTGAACTGGCTGTTGCGGCGGCCCACGGTATCTACCCTGGTCATCGGGGCGCGGGATGAAAAACAGCTGCGCGCAAACCTTGACGCCGTAGGCTGGGCTTTGACGCCGGAGCAGATCGCGAAGCTCGACGCGGCCAGCAATGTGCCGCTCGCCTATCCATACTGGCATCAGCAACCGTTTGCGGAGCGCAATCCCTTTCCCGTGCCCCAGGCAAATCAAGCGTAGGTAAGCTTCGAGAAAGGAGAGCCGGCCGGCTCTCCTTTCGCTGCGTAAGTTGTGAAAGGGAGTTCTTTCAGTGGCCGGCGCTGGCCGCGGCATTCTTTGGTGGTTTGGGAATAAGCAACAGCAGGGGAAGCATCGCGCCGCAGAACAGCGTTAGGTAGCGGATGATGTCGATATACGCCAGCGTGGCGGCCTGCTGGTGCATCTGGTTGTAAAGAAATGCCTGCGCCTGATGCATGGCACCCTGCGAGGCGCCCCCGAGTGGACCACCACTGGGCCCCGTACCGTTACCGCTTCTGAAAGCCCCAGCCAGGGACTGCACCCTGCTTGTAAACGCCTGATTCATCATGGTCATGTTGCGAACCATGGAGCTTTCATGCGCCTGCGAGCGACGCACCAACAGCGTGGCCATGAAGGCCGTGCCGCAGGAGCCGCCGATGTTGCGAGCGAGATTGGTCAGGCCCGAGACATCGTTGTTTTCATTCTGTTTCACCCCGACATAAGCGAGCGTGTTGATCGGGATGAACAGGAAAGCGAGTCCGGAGGCCTGAAATACCCGCATCAGGACAAGCTCACCGTAGCTGACACCGAGGTTGATGTTTGCCATGTAAATCAGGCTGAGAGTCAGCATAGTGAAGCCAAATCCCAACAATTTACGGGGATCGACCTTGCCTGAAAGAAAGCCAACCACGGGCATCATGGCCATCATCATGAAACCGGCTGGCGAAAGCACAAGGCCGGCGAGTTCGGCGGTGTAGCCGAGCAGCGTCTGGACGAACTGCGGGATCAGAATCGTGGTGCCGTAGAGTGAAAATCCCAGCACAAACATCAAGATGAACGAGATGGCGAACGATCGCCGGGTAAACAGGGTGAGGTTCAGCAACGGTCGCCGCCCTTCCCGCAGCAGCTTCAATTCCCACCAGATCAGAAACACAAAAGCGACGACCATCGTGACGGCAAAGAAGGCGATCAGGTGGGAGCCAAACCAGTCATCCTCCTGGCCCTTGTCAAGGACAAATTCAAGCGAACCGAAGGTGAGACCCACCAGGGCAAAGCCCAGCAGGTCGAGCTTGATGCCGCCGGACTGCGACTTCGCCACCTCCTCCTTCACGTAGGGTGGATCCTCCACGATCCGGGAGGTGAGAAAAAGCGATAACAGGCATATCGGAACGTTGAGAAAGAAAATCCATCGCCAGTCGAAGTTGTCCGTGATGTAGCCGCCCAGCGTGGGACCGATCGCCGGGGCGACGACCACCGCCAGCCCATACATGGCAAAAGCCTGGCCGCGTTTTTCGGGCGGAAAAGTGTCCGCCAGAATAGCCTGTTCCGAAGGCGCCAGACCACCACCTCCGATGCCCTGCAGCACACGGAAAAAGACCAGCAGCGGCAGGGTGGGTGCGAACCCGCACATGGCAGACGAGATCCCGAACAGGGCCACGCAGATCATGTAGAACTTCTTACGACCGATAAAGGTCGTCATGTAAGCACCGGCCGGCAGAATGACGGCGTTCGCCACCAGGTAGGCAGTCAGCACCCAGGTCGCCTCATCCTGGGTCGCGCCCAGGCCGCCGGCGATGTGCGGCAGCGCCACATTGGCAATGGAGGAGTCCAGCACCTCCATGAACGTGGCCAGCGTCACCGTCATGGCGACGATCCACGGATTGGCCTTGGGGGCCCAACGCTTGGGAGCAGTGACCGTGGTCGCTGCAGGCATGTCGAGAGTCGCGGAAGCCATATCTTCCTACATCAGATTGTAGGCGACCGCCTCGGATTCAGAAATGCCCCGAAAGGTTGTCTAAATAGAGCCGTGTCCCGGATAGCAACAGAACTCGAAGTCGGACCCCTCATCTCTTGTACGATGAGAGACGCGGTATGCCCTGGTTCGAACTCACTTCCGTAGACGACCCCAAACTCGGTGAACTGGCGGCCCGGTACCAACTTCACTCCCTTCATCTTGAAGATGTCCGCTCGGCTGGGGAGCGCACCAAGGTGGACCAGACCGCGACCTATGCCTTTGCCATCCTGAAGCCGATCCGCCTCGCGTCATCGGCCGGGGAAGCAAACCCCGTCACCTTTTCCAAGATCGACATCTTCGCCGGCGTGCATGAGGGCGAGCCCTTCTTTATCACCATCGCGGATCCAGGCTGCGCCTCCTCGCAGGAGGCCTTGGCACGAGCGCGCCGGGACGGCTCGGATGACAGGCCTGGCCGGCTCCTTTACCTGATTCTCGACACGATCGTAGACCTGTACTTTCCAGCGATCGATTTCTATGACGATCGGATCGACGAGCTGGAAGACCGGGTAATCGCCCAACCACAACCGGGTACCCTTGTGCAGGTGTTTGCACTCAAGCGACAGTTGATTGATCTGCGCAGGGTGCTGGTGGGCACCCGCGATGCAACGCTGCACCTGCAGCGCGACCCGCAGTCCATCGTGGATGCGGCGCATCAGCCCTATGTCCGCGATATCTACGATCACGTCATTCGTCTGCTTGATTCAGTAGAGACGCAGAGAGATCTGGTGAACAACTCTCTGGATATTTATCTTTCTTCTGTCGCGAATCGTACGAACGAGGTGATGAAGGTTCTTACCGTGCTGGGCACGGTGGCGCTGCCGGCCATCGCAATCAGCGGCATCTACGGCATGAATCTCAAGGGCCTGCCGTTCGCGAACTCTCCCCACGGTGCCGCCTATGTCGCTCTGTTTACCCTGCTTTGTACGGCGGCTCTGCTGGCTCTCCTGAAGAGGAGGCAGTGGTTCTAAAGCACTCCCTGGTTTCTGACACGCGGCAAGGCATTTCAGCCAGCAACGCAGGTAAAGAGGCGGTTCTGACGTCGCCCACCTCCGTTGCGCCGATACAGTGCTTGATTCGCGCGATTCAAAAACAAAACTTCGCCTCTGAACGCGTGCCCGGACGTGGGCGTTTCTGCATCCCGACAGCACCGATGAACTTTGTCGACGGTCAGGACGACTTCCGGCATCATATCGCTTGCCAGGTGAGGATCGCTGCAGGGGTTGGACTGCAGGCGCAACTGCGAAGAGTCCAAATCCGGCCTATCCGTTCCCATTCTGAGCTACTAGCAAGTAGGAGAGCGGCCATCTCAGTGGTCCGCCTCCCAAGGTGATGTGCCCGATGACTTCTGAAAAGCAAAGCCTCAATGCAGACAACTGGTTGGTTGCCGTGGGTCGGCTTGATCCTACGGCCGCGATGACCTCCATTCAATTGGATTCAGGACGTGTCGTCTCCCTTCCGACAGCGCTCCTCGCCGGCGAAGCCACGACACCCGTGGACGACGTCTCCTCCTCAACGATGGAGCCGATGGTTATACCCGTGATCGAGGAACAGCTCGTCGTGACCAAGCGGCAGGTGGCCTTGGAGACGGTCCGCCTGGTCAAGACCGTGGAAGAAAAACCCGAACAGGTCGAGGTAGAGCTTGCCCGTGAACGTTGGGACATACAGCATGTTCCAGTGGAGACCGAGGTGACCGAACGCACGGGCATGCGAGTCGAGGGTGAAACCTCCGTATACCCTCTGTTCGAAGAGCGCACCGTGACCCGGAAGGCCCTTTTCCTTGTCGAAGAGATTCATGTACGGAAGATTATCGAGAGCCGAAGCGAAATAGTCTCGGGTACCGTGAAGCGTGACGTCATCACAGTGGAACGGGTCACGCCGTAAGCGCAACGCGGCGGAGGACCGATGAGTGGTCCTCCGCCATATCTAATCTTCCACGGACTGTCCCGCCGTTCGTGGGTCGTTCTCGGCCTCCACGATGACGTTTGTGGGCTCCGGCTGGCCAACAGCCTTCCGGCTTTCGTCAATCTGTGCGGGAGCAAAGACGTGGGGCGCGGTGGGTCCCTCACCCAGATCCGCCCCCGCCGCCTGCATGGTCTTGCCACCGATTGCGCCCGTAACCGCGCTGTCCATCATGATCTCCGCCAAGCGGCGGGTTTTCTTGTCCAGCTGCTCGATAGCGTTGCGAATCACTCTGTGGTCATCCCCCGCAAGCGAGGCTTTCAGTTCCAGCGCCGCAGCCTTGATCTGCTCATGTTCCACCGAGGTCAACTGCTGCCACACGGGTTGCTTTTCAGCTTTCTCGACAGCGTCATAGATGGTCTGGCCTTCGTTCTTCGCCTCGATCACCTGCCGCTCATGAATATCCTGTTCTGCCATATCGAAGCTCTCCAGAATCATCGTCTCGACCTGCTCATCGGTGAGTCCGTAGGTGGGTTTCACCTCCACCTGGGCCTCCGTGCCGGAGCGCTGCTCCCGTGCCGAGACCTGTAGGATGCCGTTGGCATCGATCAGAAATTTCACCTCGATCCGCGGCAGGCCGGCAACCATCGGCGGAATGCCCTTGAGGTCGAAACGGGCAAGCGAACGGCAATCCTTGGCGAGTTCACGCTCACCCTGCAGCACATGAATCGCCACATTGGTCTGGCCGTCGACGCCAGTGGTAAAGTGCTCGGTCGCCGAAGCCGGGATGGTCGAATTGCGCTGGATGATTTTCGCCACCACGCCGCCGAGTGCCTCGATCCCTAGCGAAAGCGGGGTCACATCGAGCAGTAAAAGATCATCCGTGGCCTGGTTTTCCGCGCCGGACAGGATTTGCGCCTGCACGGCAGCGCCCAGCGCGACTACCTCGTCCGGATTCAACTCCGTGTGCAGCTTTTTGCCCCGGGCCTCGAGGTTGAAAAGTCCGGAGACAAGCGCGCGCACGGAGGGAATGCGTGTCGATCCGCCTACCATCACAACTTCGTCGATTCCCTCAGGACTAAGGCCGGCGTCCTTCAGCGCCTGCCTCACGGGTCCGGCGGTGCGCTGGACAACGGCAGCAATCAGGCTCTCGAACTGCTCGCGTGCGATCTCACGGGCATAAAGCTGGCCGTCCGGCAGCGTGAGGTGGAAACGGGTGCTGTCGGCATCGCTAAGGGCGATCTTGGCCTCGATCACCGCTTTGCGCAAATTCTGCAGGCCTGCGGGATCAGTGCTCAGATCCACGCCGAGGTCTCCTTTGATGTCGTCGAGCGCCACGGCCAAAAGCAGATTGTCGATGTCATCGCCACCGA
>CAXTZL010000132.1:0-8515 GCA_964248555.1 uncultured Bryocella sp. | reverse complement strand
CAAGAGCTATGGGCAGATTATGGGTTCGAACAACCGGGTAAACTTTGCGGTGATCGGCCTCAATTCGAGAGCGTACGCCCACCTTTCTGCGTTGAAAGCAAATAAAGCCAACGCCCGTATCTCGCATGTCTGCGATGTGGATACCGTGATTCTCGCCAAGTTTGCCGCTGCAACCCAGCAGCAAATGGGCGAAGCCGCAGCGACGGATCAGGACTTTCGTAAGATCCTTGCACTAAAGGAAGTCGATGCCATCACGATTGCGACGCCGGACCACTGGCACGCGCCGATGGCCATCTTGGGATTGCAGGCGGGAAAACACGTCTATGTTGAAAAGCCCTGCAGTCACAATCCCGCTGAAGGCGTTATGCTCGTGGCGGCGCAAAAAAAATACGGTCGGTTAGTGCAAATGGGTACGCAGCAGCGCTCCTCGCCACATACCATCGAGATGGTAGACAAGATTCACAATGGCCTGGTTGGCCGCGCTTACTTCGCCAAGGCCTGGTACAGCAATACGCGTACGTCGATAGGCATCGGCAAAGAAGTTCCCGTGCCGGAGCAATTGGATTGGGATCTGTGGCAGGGGCCAGCTCCTCGGCAGGCTTATAAGAACAATGTGCAGCCCTATAACTGGCACTGGTTTCGCACCTGGGGAACCGGTGAAGCCCTGAATAATGGGACCCACGAAGTTGACGTATGTCGATGGGCTCTTGGCGCGGATTATCCAACCCGGATTACGGCACAGGGCGGACGGTATGCCTTCAATGACGATTGGCAGTATTACGACACGCTGATGACCGACTTCACCTACCCGGACAAGATGATTTCCTGGGAATGCAAATGCTGCAATGGAATGAAGTACTACGGGCGCGACCGCGGGTCGCTCATTATCGGCACGACGGGTACCGTGCTAGTTGATCGCGATGGGTACGAAGTGTACGACCGCAAGGGAACCAAGACCAGCGAGTTCAAGGTGGGCAAACAAACCTTGTCGTCGGATTTAGTAGGAGCGGATACCATGACCGATCTTCACTTCGGCAACTTCATCGCAGGAATCCAGCATGGTACGGCGTTGAACGCACCGGTCTCGATTGGAAATGTGGCAGTCACCATGATGCAGCTTACGAACATCGCTTGGGAAGTCAATCGTGAGCTTTCCATCGATCCCCAAACCGCGCACGTCCAGAACGATCGAGAGGCGATGCAGATGTGGACTCGTACTTATCAGCCGGGTTGGGCGCCGCATCTTTGATCGGTGACGCTGTATCACGCGGCCCCCATTCCCAGAGAACCCCTCGGTTTTGCTCAACTTCGTTGGGACGGCGTTAGGGAGGACCTTCAGCGAGCGAATGCGATCCAGAACGACTTTGTCGTGGAGGGTCGTCAGGACCTTACAGTAGGCCTGCAAGTGCACGCTGAATCGTTTTTTTTGAATCTCCCAACCGAACCTTACCGGCCATCGCACAAGGGCCGCATAACCGGCACCCCTGTGACCTTGTTCACAGGTCCGTTACGTCACAGGGCCTTGTCTGGAAACGCCCTGTGGTTTAACCCTAGGCACAATCGAAGCTTGTTCGTTTCGGTTAATGGTCGCCGTTCTATTTGGAAGGTTTGCCTACTCAGGCCTACATCAGCCCGTTGCATGGCTGATCAGGATCCTGAACGAAGCCCCAAAAGATCCATACCGTTACGATCACGGACCGCAACCGTGAATGAAAGGACCCGATGAACCGCAGAGAGGCGCTCGCCCTGATTACCGCTTCAGCCACTTATCCAGTGGGCCGGGGCTATGCTGCAACCGGGAAGTCCGAACCACCTAGTGGGCTGACCGCGAACCTTTTCAATCCACGCCAGTTCGGAGCGGTCGGCGACGGTAAGACTCTCGATTCGCCCCACATCAATACGGCGATTGACGCCTGCAACAAAGCCGGTGGCGGCGTGGTCTATTGCTCTCCAGGAACGTATCTGTGCGGCACGGTGGAGCTGAAGAGCAACGTAACACTTTATCTGGAGGCCGGCGCAACCCTTCTGGGCAGCACGGACGTGGCACAATACACGCCCAAACCCGGGCCGGATCCTACCTCCGATGCAGGACAGGGACACCTTCTCTATGCACGCGATGCAGACAATGTGAGCATAGTAGGTCCTGGGCGCGTCGACGGTCAGGGGCAGAGCTTCTGGACTCCGACGAATCGGAAACCAGTGCCTGACAGCGCCAAGTGGTCCGATGCAAGGCATCTCGACTACAAGCCCAAGGCAAGGATCTCTCCCATGGTGGAACTGGTGAACTGTAACAATCTCCGGCTCGAATCCATTGAACTCACGGGGTCTTCCGGCTGGACCCTGCGTCCTATCAATTGCACTCGGGTCTTCATTCAAGGCATCGTGATTCGTAATCCGGCAATTGGACCCAACACAGACGGGATCGACTTAACAGGATGTCAGGATGTAGTGATCTCGGATTGTTTGATCGACACAGGCGACGATGCAATCTGTCTGAAAAGCGAAAATCCCTACGGTCCCACGCCCCGCCTTTCAAAAAACATTGCAGTGACCAACTGCATTATCACGAGCAGTACAACCGGTTTCAAGATCGGAACGGCAACGCAGGGCGGCTTCGAGAACATTACCTTTTCCAATTCCACCATCGTGAGTAGCGTCCCCGATATCGCGTCGCGTATGGTGGGTGGGATTGCGATTGAAATGGTGGATGGTGGATGGATCGAGGGTCTTGTCGTTACCGGCATTCAGATTCAAGATGCACGCTCCCCTATCTTCATCCGAAGGGGAAATCGTTCCAACCGCTTTCCAGGCGAGAAGACAGGGATTCGTGGCGTTCTGATAGACGGAATTCATGCAACGGGTGCCATTCTGACCAGCTCCATTACTGGCATTCCGGGCATGGAAGTCGAGGACGTACGGCTATCTAACGTTCACATCGATACGGTCATGCCGGGCAACAAGGAGTGGGTCCACACTCCTGTACCCGAAGTTCCGGCTGCGTATCCACAATCTCGCATGTTTGGCTGGCTGCCGGCGTCGGGTCTTTATTGCCGACACATCCAAGGCTTAAGTCTTAGAAACATCACTTTCACCGCACCCTCCGACGAATGGCGAAGTGCCATGATCTTTGATGACGTCCACAATTTGAGAATAGACGGTTTTAAAACGACAAAAGCCAACGACAGCGCGATAACCCCGATCGTCTTAACTGGAACAAAAGATGTCTGGATCACCGGTGCGACAGCTCCGATGCAAATAACGGCCCTGGCGAAGATCGAGGGCGATCAGACAAGCAACGTACTGATCACCGGCTGTGACGTTCGTGGTACGGCGAGGCTAGCCGATTTGTCTGCTGAAGTAAATCCAAATGCAGTTCGGGGAGAATTCAACGTGAGCTGATCCAGCTTCGTTGAGCTTACTGCCCCAGTCATACGCCCGTAGACAGACACCGGCTTCCCCCTCCACTGTGCAGGGAAGCCGTTTGCTGGTTACGGCTTTGCCTGCACGAGTTGAACGGTTGCAGACAGAGGAAGAAGCGGGAGCGAATCTGCCTCACCTACAAAGATCGTCCGGGATCCATAGTTCGTCACCCAGCGTTGGCCAGTTTCACTCCAGTATTGGAACGAGCGCGGATCTAATGTGATGGTTGCATGCCTTGTTTGGCCAGGCTCGAGAACGATGCGATCGAAGCCGCGCAGGGAACGCACAGCCTGCTGAACGCCACTGACCGCAGGACCAGCACCCACATAGACTTGTGGAACGACGGCTCCGGCGATCCTTCCCGAGTTCCGCACCTCGAAGTGGACTGCCATCGATCCGTCTGTCGCTGGCTCAAGAGTCAGGCCTGAAAAGGTAAACGTCGTGTAAGATTGCCCGTACCCGAAAGGAAATTGCACCGGAATTTCGAGATTGTCATAGTACCGGTAGCCCGAATAAATCCCTTGGGTCTCTTTGGAGGAGCTGCCGGCACGCCCGCTCACCCGTTCGACGTGAGTTCCCGCGGTGTCTCCGGGATAAAGTCCACGAAGCTGGTTGTAGCCTTCAATCGTGTCAGTATTATCTTTCGGCCAGGTCATCGTGGTATGCCCGCTGGGGTTGGCTTGGCCGAGCAGAAGACGCGCCGTGGCGGTCCCACCTTCCTGCCCAGTCTGCCACATGTTCAGAACGGCCTTAACATGCGGATCTTCAATCCACTCCTTTACGATGAGGGGCGTGCCTGTATTGAGGACCACTATCGTATTTGCATTTGTGGCGGCGACCGTCTTAATCAACCTGACCTGCGCCTCGCTCAACGACGAAAGCGCGGGTGTATTTGGAACGGTATTGCGGCCCTCATCATCGACAAACACGATGGCCATTGCTTTCCCTCTGGCATCAGCGGCCGCATCGACGATATCGCCGTTGGTACGCGAAAACGCGAGGCGAAGACTTACCAGATTGCTAACGGGCAAGCCGGTTGCGTCTACACGTAGCGTCATCTTGTGCCAACCTACAGCGGGATGCTCGTCGCAGAAGACGAGGAACTGCGGCGATTTGGTTGTTTCGGTCGGTGGGAGCGCGCATTGCTGATTTAGGAGGCCACTCTCAATGTACCCAGCACGTGTCGTGGATACAGGAACAGCCATACCGCCATACCACGAACCGTGATAGAAGGATTCTGAGTCAAGCAAAGTCTTCCTGCTTTGGTCGAGCGTAAAGCTGACAGTGCCGCCTGCCAGCGCGGCGCTGTGCTGGATGCGGAACACATAAGAGTCCTGAGCGGGAACATACAGCCAGCCGTCCCATTGATACACTTTTCCCCCAGCAAGTTGGCCGCCGGACGACAGAACTGAATAGTCGATCTGTCTGTCGATGCGGTCATTGCGGAGACGATCGAGACTGCTGCCGGACGAGCGTTGCAATCCGCTTTGAGTGTCACAACTGCTGCCCGGAACCATCGTTGGCGCCTTGCCACTCGACGGAAAACTGCTGAGAACGTGGCATGAGACTGGCTGCCCCGTGGGAGAGTTGGCCGGAGTGTAGGTGAACGCCGAAGCTGCGCCGCTCAGAAGTTTGAGTTGCTGGAGCGGGTTGATGCCATTGCGCTCCGCGAATCCGGCCGCGCCCTCGTTGTTTGGATTCGCCACCAGATATTCGGCGCCGGGACCGCTTACCGCAATTCCCTGCTGCAGAACGGCAGCTGCAATCGGAAGAGCGTGGTGTTCGTTCTTCAGCAGGACAGCTCCCTCTTCGGCGATTCGTTCGGCAATAGCAGCGTCCCCGTTCCCAGTCCCAAGCTCTATGGGACCACCGTCCGAGCCCGGCTTGAGCGGAGCAAGGCCGCTCCGATCGGTGCCGATACCGCCCGGGTTGCGACATGTGGCATGCGAATTGTCGCAGCCCAGCAACCCAAAGCGTTCCTCTTGGTAAAGGACCCTTGCCAGCGCCTGATTGAACAAAGACAGGGGAACGGTCTGGTTCGCGACAGCATTCACCACACTGCATCCAGTTGGTGGACAGCCCGGTCCGGGAATTCCGGCTATGTGAATAGCGTCAGCCCCGCTGCACGGAACATTCACGCCCGCCGCATCAGCACAGGTGCTACCGCTCGCATCCAGACCCCGATCAACTGTTCCCCGCACGCCTTCCGGATTACTTACGCCGAAATAAATGTCGGTCGGATCTTCGCGATCATCTCCTTGGAGAAAGCCGTTGACGCTGTGTACAGCGCCGTAATCGGACGCGACAAACGCATTCGACCTCCAAAGATCCCGCAACACATAGTTGAGGAGCAGGGGGTTTTCACAGGCGTAATGGCTTTCGTTTAATGGCCATGTCTGAGTCGAAGCACCTGGAAACGGACTTGGCTTGTCTAACGCATCGACCGTCTTATCCAAGTAAGGTGAAACATCACGAAATCTTTGATAGGAACACATCACAGACGAAGCTCCACCACGAGCCAACGCCAGCTCGTAGGGAGTCAGCAACATTTCATGCAACGCCTGATCCTGGATATCCGTGGAGTTTCCACCAGCGCCATAGTAGACCGCGAAGTGTTTGACCTGTGACATGAGGCCCTGACCCTGGATGCCGTTGATCTGCGCCGCAGACATGATTCCATTGAGGAAGGGGTCTTCTCCGGAAGTGTGGTGTCCACGCTGCCAGTTGATGAAGACATCCGTATCCGCCTGCGGGCCCAGCAGCCCGGTAACCATCAGATTGCGGCCTTCACGACCCTCTATTTGTCCCATCGCGTTTGCCAGCTTGCGATCAAAGGAGGACGCCACCATGAGCATGGAAGGCACGCCAGTTGTCTTCCCGAGGTTTGGCCCGGAATCTACATTGATGCCGAGCCCGTCAGAAAAACAGAGCGGCATGATCCGAGGACTGGTCACCGCCTTCGTGTTTACATTCGCGAGATTATGACAGGTCGAATTCGACCCCTCCGGATGCGCGTAAGTTCCACCCTGCGTAGTCAGCAGGGCAGCCGCATTCGCCAGCTCGGTGGCTGTGGGAGGATCATCAGGCTCCAGTTGCTTGATTAAGTTGATGACCGTCGGAGTGTATGGTGCCGCGGGATCCTCCGGCGGCGACAGCACTTCAGGCGGGAGCACGACAGGGAAAGAATATGGCAGTACCTGGGTGGCTTTAGTCGGAGTCTGCGCGGCAACTCTATCTGAGCCAAGCAGGAACATCGAAACGGCAATCCAGCCAATGATGTTCCATGCGATCGCTTCTGTATGGGCGCCGTGGATGGGAGCCTGCAGTGGCATTCTTTTCTCCTGTCCGTTTCGTGAAAGACGCTCTTGCCCAAGCAGTGCAATGTTCCGCAAACAATTCGGTGACGAAATTGGTTCAAGAATTTAAACAACGGTGTCGTGGTCACATGAAAGCTATAGAAGCGGATATTGCTTGTCAAGTCTGAGGCATTGTCGTAAGACCTCCATCTCGCCTGCCGGGTCAAGAGTGCTCCCGCAATCAGCTTGGGGGTGATCATCGCTCCCGGACTCGTATATTTCTCCACAAATTCCAGAAAAGACATGGATGTCGGAGCCCGGGGGATAATGACCGCTCATGGACAGGAGTACGACTTCGGTGCGTTCGAGCAGGCTATGTGCAGCAAACCCGCTCGCCTGTTGGCAGGATCGGCTCTCTAATCAACATCGCGAACAGGGTGGCGCTTCTTGCCAATCCCTGGGCAACCTCACCAAAGGTGCAAACCTTCGCGTTGACGGCGGCATGATGCCCATCACAAACCTAGTTGTAGAGCGGTATGGCCCCCTTCCTGCTTCTTTCAGACTAATCTTTGGAATCGTGCTGTGAGATGAAGTGGGTCGACCGAAGGCCAGTGTGCCAAGGTTGCGTGTTCATCGAACGCTGGGCCTCGTGTCTGATTAGGACCTACGGAGGTATCGCGCGGGCACGGCTACAGTAGTCAACAGCATCGCCAAGGTAAGACCATGTCCTACAAACAACAGGCAAAGCAACTTCAAGCGGGGGCTCAAGCCGGTCTTGGGAAAATTCAGTATTGTTGCCGATGACATGGACTTCGTCCGCTCCCCCGGGGTGCTAAAAATTCACTTGAGATCAGCACATTGGCACCGGAGTTCACGCTGCCCGGTACCTTCGGCAGTAAGGTTTCGCTCACGTGCCTGCTGGTCAGAGGAGGGTCGTGGCCAGCTTTTACCGTCCCGAATGGTGCCCATTCTGCAATGTGGAGCTGCGGGCCCTACAGGAGACGATGCCCAGGATGCAGGAACTTGGCGCTACGCTGATCGCCATCTCTCCTGAGAAGGCGGACGGTAGAATGGCCGCAACCGGCAACAACAAGCTGACCTTTACGGTCCTCAGCGACTTCATAACAAGGTAGCGGGGCAGTTTGGCATCGTGTTCCGGATTGACAATCAATGGCAGGATCTCTCGAAGAATCTCTTCAAAAACGATCTCGCTCTGCGAAACGGAGAAAGCTCGTGCGCACTTCCTGTTCCTGCCACCTTGTCCTAAGTCGGATTCGGGTGATTCGTTTTGCGCATGCAGATGTTAACCACATGACGGAACGCGCCGAGCCTGCAGAGGTGGTGGCCGCACTCCATGCCATAGCTCAAGCCGCACACCAGTGTCCGGCCTTCAAAGTAGTTGCACCAGTAGTGCTGGTTTGATCACCGGATCCGGCGAAGAGGAGTCCGATGCTTACCGATCGTCGTTCAATCCACCTCTGACGAGTAGAGAGTAGCGCCGGCAGTTGCAGGCCCGATCACGGCGGCTGACAGCCCGCAGGCTCGGCTTTGCGGGGCCGGCTTGTCCTGTTTGACAGCAGAAGATGTAAGCAGAATGGGAAGGGCGCGTAGGCAACGCGGCATGGGCCATCCCTGCCCACTGTCAGCCGTGAAGCGGAACCCAGGCAACTATAACTTCATCCATCGCCACTGCACCTTAGTCAAGCTACCGCAATGCAAAAACCCCCAGACATGTCTGGGGGTTTTTGCATTGAGTTTTACTGCCGGCGATGACCTAATCTCCCACACACTTGCGCGTG
>CAXTZL010000131.1:0-8515 GCA_964248555.1 uncultured Bryocella sp. | reverse complement strand
ACGCTTCGCCCGTCTCGGAACCGATACCGTGCTGCGCCGCGTCGAAGACAGCCTCGATCGCCGTGGGCAGCGGGTCGACGAGCTCGGTTTCCGCAACTCTGCCGCGGCAAAGGACCGGCTGGCCCGTACCGGCACCCGCCTGCACCAGCTACAGTCGCGGCTCCAGCAGCAAAATCCCGCAGTGCGCCTCGCGGCCATTCGGCGCCGCCTCGATCCCCTCCCGGTACGCCTGGCGGCAGCGGCAAACCAACGAACCGACGCCTTCTCCCGTCGCCTGGAACGCACCACCGGCAACTTGAAGGCGATGAGCCCCCTCCGCGTACTTGAGCGCGGCTACGCCCTCGTTTTTGGCCCTGATGGACAACTGCTGCGCTCCGCCGAAGCCACACAATCCGGGGATCAAATCACGGCCCGCCTCGCCTCCGGTACCCTCACCGCTCGCGTGCTCGGGTGACCAGCCATCGCAGCCTGTTCCATCCCGGCACAGTCACGCAGCCAGCCTCCCCGGGACGAGTCATTCAACTTCCCGTCCGCGAATGCGTAAGATAAGCCTCGGAGATCGCTTTCTACGATGCGCACGTTGTTTGGAACGGACGGCATTCGCGCCGTCGCTGGAGAAAGCCCGCTTGATCCTCGCACCGTCTTCGCCGTCGGTGCGGCCCTCGCAAAACGACTCTCGGCCGAGGGAAAGCCTGCCCGCATCGTGCTGGGCATGGACACCCGGGAGTCCGGACCCTGGATCGCCGCAACCCTGATCGACGGTCTGCACTCCGCCGGCGGCAGCGTCGTCTTCGCCGGCGTCCTCACCACCCCCGCTATCGCGTTTCTTGCCCGCAAACACGGCTACGCCGCGGGAGTTGTCATCTCGGCCTCGCACAATCCCTGGGAGGACAACGGCATCAAGATTTTCGGCGGCGACGGCTACAAGCTCCCGGACGCTGTCGAACTGGCCATCGAAGGCCTCATTCACGAAGAACTGGCCGCTCACCCCACCGCTCACCTTCAGGTCTCCGATCCGGCAACCCTGCCCGCGGTCGACGAGAGTCTGCGCATGGAGTACATCCAGTTTCTCCGCTCCAGCTTTCCCGCGCTCTCTCTCGACAACCGCTCCGTGGTCATCGACTGCGCAAACGGCGCCGCTTCTGCCGTCGCCCCGCAGCTCTTTGATCACCTGGGCGGCACCGTCGAAGTCACACACGCCTCCCCCAATGGCCGCAACATCAACGCCGGCTGCGGCGCGCTGCACCCGGAAATCGTCGCCGCCGAAGTCGTGCAACGCGGTGCCGTCATGGGCTTCACCTTCGATGGCGACGCCGACCGCGCCCTCTTTGCCGACGAAAACGGCCGCGTGATCAACGGCGATGCCGTCATGCTCGCCTGCGCCCGTGACATGCACGCCCGCGGCGAACTCGCCGGCGCCACCGTGGTCGCCACCACCATGAGCAACATGGGTTTTGAAGCCGCCCTCGCACGCTCCGGTATTCGCATGTTGCGCGCCCCTGTCGGCGACAAATACGTCCTTGAGGAAATGCAGAGATCCGGGGCTTCCCTGGGCGGCGAACAGTCCGGTCACATCCTCCTCCCCTCCAAAGCCACCACCGGCGACGGTTTGCTCACCGCGCTTACCGTACTGGACATCGTGCATCGTTCCGGCAAAACACTGGGCGAGCTCGTAGCCGATCTAAAGAACTACCCGCAGGTCATCCTCAACGTGCGCGTCCGCGAAAAGAAGCCGCTGGATGGCATTCCGTCCGTCGTCGCTGCCATTCAGGAGGCTGAAACGGAACTTCACGGCACAGGCCGCGTCGTCATCCGTTACAGCGGCACGGAAGCCCTCGCCCGCGTCATGATCGAGGCGGAAGACGAGCTCCGCATGCGCCACCATGCCGAAACGATCGCCAACACCATCCGCGCCGAACTGGGTGCCTGATCGAAGCCGCCGATTCCTGCGCCGGGGCGGCTCCCCCGCGAATCTGATGTGCATGAACGGCCAGCCCTCCCGCGTCGCTACCTCCCCCGCACGCGCCTACAATCGGCGTATGAGGTCAGCATCTCTCTGCCGCGGGCGCACGCGCTCCTATGGTGGACGCACACGCCGCGCCGGTCTGTTTTCGCTGCTCCTCCTGAGCTTGGTCTTCCTGTCCCCACGGCCGGGCCACGCGCAACTCGTGGAGGTAGGCAACGGCGGCCCCGGCCCTGTCAAAGCCGAGCACCTCACCGCCGAGTTAACAACCCTGCGCCCACAAGGCTCCGGGGGGGAGATCGCCGCCGGCGGAACTCTCCAGGCCGGCCTCCTGCTCACCATGGAGGAGCACTGGCACGTCTACTGGTCCAATGCCGGCGACTCCGGGGAACCCCCTAAGATCACCTGGACTCTCCCCGCCGGCATCACCGGCGATCCCATGCAGTTCCCGCCGCCGCAGCGCCTTCCACTCGGCCCGCTGATGGATTTCGGCTACGAATCGCAGGTCGCCTTTCCCGTCCTGCTGCACGCCGCCCCTGGCCTGAAGCCCGGCAAGCTCCACCTCGACGCGAAGGTCAGCTGGCTGGTCTGTGCGGCGCAGTGCCTGCCCGGCAAAGCACATCTCGGAATCGATCTCAACGTCGTTCCCGGCCCTCTCCCCGATCCCCCGCTGGTCGGCGCTCTCGGCGCCGCGATCAACAGCCTGCCCACCCCATTGCCGGTCGGCACCACCGCCACCGCGGTCGGAGACGCCAAATCCATCGGCCTCACCCTGCACACCGGCGGCGAGCTGAAAGACGTTCAGTTCTACCCCTTCGATCCTGACCAGATCGACAATCCATTTCCCCAGGCCGTCGAGCCCCTGAAAAACGGCGCTCGCATCGTCCTCGCCCGCGCCTCCGACTCCACGGGCCTGCCGAAAACACTCCACGGCCTCGTCGAGCTGCCCGGCAGTCAGGCCTACGACCTCACCGTACCCGTCACACCCGGTACCGTAGCCCCGGCACCCGCCGCAACGGGAACCAGCAACTCCGCGCCCGACACCACGGGCTCCGGCGTCACACTGCTCGGCGAATTGGCCCTTGCTTTCGGCGGCGGCGTCATCTTGAACCTCATGCCCTGCGTCTTCCCCGTCCTGTTCCTCAAGGGCCTGTCGCTGGTGAACTCCTCCGGCCAGGAGAGAAAACATCAGCGCCTGCACGGCCTGGCCTACACGCTCGGCATCCTCGTTTCATTCTGGGCCGTGGTCGGGGTTCTGCTCATCCTGCGCGCCGGTGGCCGCGAGGTCGGCTGGGGCTTTCAAATGCAGTCCCCCGGCTTCGTCGCCATCCTTGCCTCGCTCGTATTCTTCCTCGGTCTCTCCCTCGCGGGGCAGTTTGAAATTGGCCTCTCGCTCACGAGCGCCGGCGGCAACCTGGCCCAGAAGCAAGGGCTTACCGGCAGCTTTTTCACGGGCGTACTCGCCACCGTAGTTGCCACCCCCTGCATGGGCCCCTTCCTTGGCGCCGCCGTCGGGTTCGCCTTATCGCAGACCATCGCGCTCACCTTTCTCATCTTCACCGCACTCGCCCTGGGTCTGGCGCTCCCCTATCTCCTGCTCACATTGCAGCCCCAGTGGACAGCCATCCTGCCCAGGCCCGGGGCCTGGATGGAAATCCTGAAGCAGCTCACCGCCGTCCCCCTCTTCGCCACGGCCATCTGGCTCACCTGGGTCTACGGCCAGCTTTACACCGGCGAGTCTGCCGCCGACGGCCTCAACCGCATGGCTCTGCTTCTGCTCAGCTTCCTGGTACTCGCCATCGCTGGCTGGGCCTTGGGGCGCTGGCCTGCACGCTGGGGTTCAGGCATCGCCGCGGTCCTACTGATCGTGCTCGCACTTGCACTTCCATTGCGCCCGCAGCCCGTCGAGGCCGAGGCCTGGCAACCCTGGACACCCGAAACCTTCGCCACCGCCCGAGCCTCCGGCGATCCCGTCTTCGTCGACTTTACCGCCGCCTGGTGCCTCAGCTGCAAGGTCAACGAAGCCGCCGTCCTGCGCTCCAATGACATCGAGTCCAAGCTCGCAAAGGGTCATTTCCGCCTCTTAAAAGCCGACTGGACCCAGTACGATCCCAAAATTACTGCCCAGCTCGCCAGTGTCAACCGCTCCGGCGTGCCGACTTACATCATCTATCCAGCCGGCAAAGCCTCAAACGCCGATGTCCTGCCCGAACTCCTCACACGCGACCTGGTTTCCAAGGCCATCGACAAGGATCTGCTCATGGGCACCGCCTCCAACACTCACTCCCATTGAGGTGGCCCACAACCCCGTACTGAGACACTCACGCTCATCAGCACACGGGGGAGCGGGTCGATCCATGCACTGGACCCGTCGCCTGCATCATGCCTGCCTCAGGAAGACGTCGGTTCGCCCCTCGCAGACGTTCGCAGCCGCGCAATCTCCTCCATGCGCTGGTTCAGCAATTTCTCCCGGCCCTCCGTCGTAGGCTGGTAGTAACGTCGGCCCGCCAGCCCCGCCGGAAGACACTCCATCGCAGCCACCTTGCCCTCGACATCGTGCGCATACTCGTAATTCTTGCCGTAGTCGAGCTCCTTCATCAGTTCCGTCGGCGCATTGCGCAGGTGCAGGGGCACGGCTTCGGCCGGGCGCGATTCGATGTCGGCCAGCACTGCACCGTACGCCGTGTACACCGCATTCGACTTGGGTGCGAGCGCCAGGTACACCACCGCCTGCGCCAGCGCCAGATCACCCTCCGGCGAGCCAAGAAAGTGCATCGCATCGCGGGCCGAAAGGCACAGGTTCAGCGCCTCGGGCGCAGCCAGCCCGATATCCTCCACCGCCATCCGAACCACCCGCCGCGCCACATACATCGCGTCCTCACCTGCCTGCAGCATGCGCCCCAGCCAATAAAGTGCGGCATCCGCATCGGAATTGCGCACACTCTTGTGCAGCGCCGAGATCAGGTCGTAGTGCTGCTCGCCGTTTTTGTCATAAAGCAGCACACGCTGCTGCAGCGCCTCGGCCGCCAGCTCCCGCGTGATGGTTGTCTCATCCCGCCCCGAGGCCAGCTGCGCGGCCACCTCCAGCGCATTCAGCGCCGACCGCGCGTCCCCGGAGGCATAACGCGCAATCGCCTCCAGCGCCCCCGCCGCAGCCTCCAGACGCAGCCCTCCCAGCCCGCGCTCTTCATCCCCAAGCGCCCGCAAAAGCAGCTTCAGCACGTCCTGCTGCTCGATCGCCCGCAGCGTGTACACGCGGCAGCGGCTCAGCAGCGCGGCATTGATTTCAAAGCTCGGATTTTCCGTGGTGGCCCCGATCAACCGAATCGACCCACGCTCCACATAGGGCAGAAACGCATCCTGCTGCGCTTTGTTGAAGCGATGGATTTCGTCGACGAAGAGCACGGTGCGCGAACCAAAGCTCGCCGCCTTTTCCGCCTCCACCATCAGCCCCTTGATCTCTTTGATCCCGCTCATCACCGCCGAAAACTCGATAAAGCTGGCCTCCGTCGTGCGCGCAATAATTTTCGCCAGCGTCGTCTTGCCCACCCCTGGCGGTCCCCAGAAGATGAGGGACGCGCTCGCGCCGCGGCCGGGCTGTTCCTCCCGCTCGATCTGCAATCGCAGCGGCTTCCCCGGCCCCAGCAGGTGCTCCTGCCCAAAATACTCGTCGAGCGATCGTGGCCGCATACGCTCCGCCAGCGGCGCCGCCGTAGGTGCAGAACTCCTGCCTTGGGCAAGCGGAGCTGTATCGAAAAGTGCCATCAGCTTTGGCTCACTCTGTCTTGGCTCTCTTTGCGAAGTTGCTCCCGCGTGAGTTGATCCAGATTGCGCGAAAATACGTCGTACAACAGCACGGAACCCGCTACAGCGGCATTGAGCGACTCCGTAAAGCACGGAATATAGAGCTTCTCATGCACCCGGGAAAGTGTATCCGCCGATAGTCCCGAGCCCTCATTGCCAATAACGATCGCGAGGGGCGGCGCCAAAGTACACTCCGACATCGTTCTTGCGCCTTCGCCCCTGGCAACGGCACCTAGAAGGCGAACACCCTGGAGATGCAACAGTTGGAAGGCGCGCTCTAGGGGCCCTTTCACAAGGGCTTGCCGGAAGACCGACCCCGCAGAGGCCCGGATCGCCTTGGGGCCCCATGGATTCGCGCAGCCAGGCGAAAGGTACACTCGCTCCACGCCAAAGGCCTCAGCCGAGCGAATCAAGGTGCCCATATTGCCTGGATCCTGGATCTCCTCCAGAAGGAGATAAACGCGGCTCCGGGGTCCGGGTCTGTTCTCAGAAGGAATCGCCACGGTCGCGGCGATTTGCGGCGGAGACACGGTATCGGTCACTGCGGCAAGGAGGTCGTCCCGCAGCACGAGGAACTCGCGCGCATCAAGCAACGCAATACCTTCCTGCATGGCTCCGGCATCGCTCTCCGCAACGGCGATCGTGTCGAACTGTAAACCAGCTTGCGAAGCCTCAAGGATCGATTTCCAGCCTTCGATGCCGACAAGTTCGCCGGGTCTGCCTGCCTTGCCGGCGAAGGCTGCCCGCAGCGCCTTCGCCCGCACATTGGTACGGCTGGTGATCGGCGGCGGCAGGGCAGGCATACGACCCTCAGTCTATCCGCCATTGCCGGAGAGGGCGCGTCCTATGTTGGGACACCGGCGCACACCCCACAATGCGGTAAAGTGCATGGAAGGAGTACAAAGCTACGTTGGACGCAGAGGTTCTTCGCATTCATCCAGACGAGCCGGAGCCGGAACTCGTCAGCCGCGTCGCCCAGGCGCTGGATACAGGTGCGGTAGTCGCACTTCCTACCGACACCTTCTACGGCCTCGCCGTCGACCCGGTCAATTTACGCGCAGTCGAGCGCATCTACGATCTCAAGACCCGCGCCCGCCACAAACCCCTTTCGCTCTTGATCGCCGACGTCTCGCAGGCCTATGAGCTCGCCCGTGGCATCGATGCCGGTTTTGACCGCCTGACGGAAAAGTTCTGGCCCGGTCCGCTCACCATCATCGTCCGCGCCGGCTCCAAGCTGCCCCTCCGCGTCACCGCCAATACCGGCAACGTCGCCCTCCGCGTCCCCGAAGCGCCCATCTGCCGCGCTGTCGTCAAGCAGCTCGGTCTGCCCATCACGGCCACCTCCGCCAACCTGCGCGGTTTGCCCGAGTGCACCTGGGCCGGGTGCGTGCAGTCGCAATTCGGCGACAAAATTCCCCTGATCGTCGACGGTGGACCCACCGCTCGCTCAGTCGCCACCACGATCGTCGATCTAAGTGGCGGGGAAAACTCCTGGATGATCCTGCGCGAAGGAGCCATCCCCACGCACGAGATCGCCCTCGCACTCAACCGCTAAGAGGGACGGCTGCAACTGGCCGTGAACAGCGCAATCTCCGTCATACAAAGCTGCACATGGCCTCGCCCCCAAGCCGCCCTCGCCGGAACAGCCGCCTTCGCGGGCTTAGCCTGCCGCGAAGACAACGGCGCACGCCTCGCTCCGGCGCCTCTGGAGGAGGAGCGAGGGAAACTGCAGCACAGCGCTTCTCACGGCACGTCTTTCTCACCGTGCTCGGCCTCGTTCTCCTCGCCGTCCTCGTCTGGTTCGTCTGGCTCTACCGCGAGATTTCGCTCACCGCCGGCATTGACAACGCTCGCAAAGCAGACGCCATTGCCGTCTTCGGCGCCGCCGAGTATGCCGGCCATCCCTCCCCGGTGCTCCACGCCCGGCTCGACAAGGCACTCTCCCTCTACCAGCTCCACCTCGCCCCCGTCATCATCACCCTGGGCGGCGGCGCTGCCGGCGACGGCGGCAATACCGAGGGCGGCGCCGGCCGCGACTACCTGCTCGCCAACGGCATCCCCCTCAACCACATCATCGCCGAAACCTCCTCGGTCGATACCGAACAGCAGGTCGGGCGACTGGCAACCCTGGCGCGTGCCAACCACTTCCAGACCCTGGACGTGGTCTCAGACGGCACCCACCTCTTCCGTATCGCCCTGCTCTGCCGCCGAGCCGGGCTCACCGTCTTCACCTCGCCGCGCTCGACGCTCGGCCACCTCGACACCCTCGACCGCGCGCAGCGCATCGGCCACGAGATGCTCAGCTATACCTCCGTCGCGCTCGATCTGCACATCAGCGCCCTGCACCGCTGGCTGGAAGGCCGCAACGACTAACCCGCACCCGGCATAAGATCAGTCCGGGTTCACGTTGATTCCGCCATTCGTCGTCTCCAGCCGCAAGGTGCCGCCACCCCCACCAATGTTGGTGTCCACGCTGTTGTGAGTCGACTTCTCCACGCCCGGATACCCCACATGAATGCCGCCGTTGGTGGTCTCCGCCACCAGGTGTGCCGATAAATTCGGAGAAGCCTTCACGTTGATGCCACCATTCGTCGTGCGCGCGTCCAGCCCCTGCCCGCGCAGCCGGTTGCCGGAAAGCGCAATGCTGATGCCGCCGTTCGTCGTGTGCGCGTTCACCTCACCGGCGACAAAACGAAGGCTGAGCGCTCCGTTGGTCGACCCCGCATCGATCCTGCCCTCCACATCCGT